>NZ_BARE01000007.1 GCF_000367345.1 Sphingobium xenophagum NBRC 107872 | reverse complement strand
CACATATCATCCGCGCCTATGTTCGGCTCAGTGTCGGCTTCGCCTCAATCCTCCCGGATCAGGCTGGTTTTCGCCGTGTCCTTCATCCGCACATAGACGACCAGCGAGATGGCGATCATCACGCTGACATAGATATAGAATGCCTGCTCCATACCGGCCTGCTTGAACCATAAGGCGACCAGTTCCGCCGTCCCGCCGAACATCGTATTGGCCAGCGCATAAGGCAGCGCGACGCCCAGCGCGCGGATATGGGCTGGAAACAGCTCGGCCTTCACCACGGCATTGATCGATGTATATCCGGTGACGATCACCAGTCCGCCCATCACCAGCAGCCCGGCGACCAGCGGGTCCCTGGTCACTGCCAGCGTCGCAAAGATCGGATAGGTGCAAAGCACGCCCATAACGCCGAAGCCGATCATCAGCGGCTTGCGCCCGATCCGGTCGGACAATGCGCCAGCAACGGGCTGTAACAGCATGAATACAAAGAGCGTCGCTGCATTGATCTGCGATGCCGCCTCCCGGCTCAATCCGCTCGTATTGACCAGGAATTTCTGCATGTAGATGGAATAGGCATAGAAAGCGATCGTGCCGCCAGCGGTCAACAGCATCACCGTCGCGGTTTCACGCGGATGCGTCGTCAACAATTCGACGAAGCCCGATTTCGGCGCGCCCTCGGCCTTCGCCACGGCAAAGCTTTGCGTTTCCGCCAGCCCGCGCCGCAGCCAGAACACAATGACCGCCAGCCCCCCGCCAATGAAAAAGGGTATCCGCCAGCCCCATGCATCCAGTTGCGCCTCGCTCAGTACGGCCTGCAACACCAGCAGCACGCAGATCGCCACCAGTTGCCCGGCGATCAGCGTCACATATTGAAAGCTGGAGAAAAAGCCGCGCCGGTTCTTGCCCGCCATTTCGGAGAGATAGGTCGCACTCGCGCCATATTCCCCGCCAATCGACAGCCCCTGCATCAACCGCGCCAGCACCAGCAGCAAGGGCGCTGCGACGCCGATCGTCTCATAACCCGGCGTCACCGCGATCAGCAGCGATCCCGCACACATCAGCGCGACCGACAGCGTCAACCCGCTCTTGCGCCCGTGCCGGTCGGCATAAACGCCCATCAGCCATGCGCCGATCGGTCGCATCAGGAAACCGACGGCGAAGATGCCCGCTGCGCTCAGCAACTGGGCTGTACGGTCCTGGCTGGGGAAGAAGTGCGGTGCGAAATAGAGGGTGAAGGCGGCATAGGCATACCAGTCATACCATTCGACCAGATTGCCGGTCGAACCGCCGATAATGGCTTTCAGCCGCTCGCGCTGTGTCGGGGCGCCAGTTTCTATTGGGGCGGTCATGGCGTCAGCACCATTTCGCCATTCTGCACGCCCCAGCTTTTCAGGCGGGACAGCATGTTCATGCCGATTACATTGACCTCGCCAAAGCTGGATGACACCACGACGGGCAGATCGGTCGTTACAATCGGGCCGACGACCAGGCTGGCGATGCTGGACCGCCGCGCTTCCACCTTGCCATTGGCGGTGGTCATGACGACGCCGGGTGCGCCGACGTCATAGTTGAGGCCAGACGCGCGCGCGGTATTTTCCGATAGCGCGGTGATGGTCGCGCCGCTGTCTATCAGGAAACGGGCAGGCGTGCCGTTGATCGTCGCTTCGACCCAATAATGGCCATCGGGCGCTACGGGAATGCGGATCGACTGGCCTTGCGCCTTGGCTGGCGGCAGCGACGCCGGGCTTTCATCGACAAGATCGCCCTGCTCTGCCCAACGGCCGGTCAGATAGCCTTCGTCCTGCGCCAGTTTGAACAGGCCGAGCAGCCCGGCAAAGATGGCGACCCATAACAACGCCATGCGGAGCACGCCGCCCCAGGCCAGCCGCCGACCGATAAGCGCGGAGCCGACCAGCACCAGTGCCAGCACATACCAGATGGTTGATGCCGCCTGATCGCCGCTGTCCATCAATCCCCCTGCTCCACCGCTTCCAACATTATCACCATGCCGTCATAGCCCGGTTCGACCCCGCTGGGGAGGGTGCGGCGCAATGTCGCATAATCCATGCTCTGGTCCATATGGGTCAGGATCGCGCGACCGGGCCGGGCGGCGGCGATGCCATCCAGCGTCAGCGCCAGATGAGGATGGGTGGGGTGCGGCTTTTCCCGCAGCGCGTCCACCACCCACACATCCACCCCATCATACAGCGCCAGCATATCGGGCGTCAGGTCATGAAAATCCGTGGCATAGGCGACGGACCTGCCGCCATGGCTGAAGCGAAAGCCGGTCGAATAGATTTCGCCATGCGGCTGATCGACGCAGGCAATGTCGATGTCGCCGATCCGCAGGCCATCGGGCAAGATCCGCCCGTCGACGGTCGGGTGATAACCGTTGCGCCCTTCAAAGGCATAGCCGAAGCGCTGCCGCAGCAGGTTGAGCGTTTGCGATCGGGCATAGCCGGGCAGCGGCACGCGGCGATGATGAAACAGCTGCCGGACATCGTCGATCCCATGGCTGTGATCGGCATGGTCATGGGTCCACAAGATCGCGTCGATCGCGATCACATCGGCTGCGAGCAACTGGGCGCGCATGTCGGGCGATGTATCCACCAATATTCGCGTCGTCGCGCTTTCGACCAGAATGGACACGCGGGTACGGCGGTTTTTCGGTTCGACCGGGTCGCACGCCCCCCAGTCATTGCCGATGCGCGGAACCCCCGACGATGTGCCGCTGCCCAGGATGGTGAGTTTCAGGCTCATGCCACCTTCTTGAACAAGGCGCGGAAATTGGCGGAGGTAGCTGCGGCCAGATCCTCCAGGCTTTCGCCGCGCAGATTGGCGAGGAATTTGGCCGTGTCGGCGACGAAGGCCGGCTCACAGGGACGCCCGCGATGCGGCACGGGCGCCAGAAAGGGCGAGTCCGTTTCCACCAGCAACCGGTCAATCGGCAGGCGCGCGGCGGTTTCCTGCAAATCCTTGGCGCTCTTGAAGGTCACGATGCCCGATATGCTGATGTAGAAGCCCAGTTCCAGCGCGGCGTCGGCAAAGGCGCCACTGGCAGTGAAACAGTGAATGACGCCGGTATAGGCCCCCTTCCCCATCTCGTCACGCATCACCGCCAGCGTATCTTCCTCCGCATCGCGGGTGTGGACGATCAGCGGCAGGCCCGTTTCGCGCGCGGCGACGATGTGCGAGCGGAAGCTGCTGCGCTGCCGGTCGCGGTCGCTATGGTCATAATAATAATCCAGGCCCGTCTCGCCGATGCCCACGACGCGGGGGTGCGCTGCGCGGGCGACCAACTTGGCGGTGTCGATATGGGGATGCTCGTCCGCCTCATGCGGATGGATGCCAACCGTCGCCCACACGTCCGGCGCGCGGATCGCAGTGTCCAGCACCGCGTCCCACTCGCTTTCGCGCGTGGCGATGTTGAGCATAAGGTCGATGCCGGACGCGCGCGCACGTTCCAGCACATTCTGCTGCTTCTCGATCAACCCCTTGTAATTCAGGTGACAATGGCTGTCGATCAGCATGGGTTCACCCGTCCGCTTCGGTCAGTTCGAGCCGGGGAAAGAGCGGCTTGGGCGCGGCGAGGATGAAGTCGCTTTCGGCCAGTGGCGAATACCAGTGATCGCCGATCGCGTTGTAGCTGCGCTTGTCGGCGGGGATGCCCATATGATCGAGCAGCGCGGTCGCGCTGGCGGGGATGACCGGCAGGACCGCGACGGCCAATTGCGCGATCGCGATGTAGAGCGTCGCCAGCACCGTCTCCATCCGCTGCGGGTCGGTCTTGCGCAATGACCATGGCGCCTGGGCGTCGATATACTGATTGCAGGCAAAGGCGGCACGCAGCCATGCGTCGATCGCGACGGACGGCGCGAGATCGGCCATGGCGGCAGGCATGTCAGTGCGCACGACCCGGTCGATCAGATCGAACAACTCGCTGTCCGCCGGATCATGGCCGTGAATGGCTGGCAGTCTGCCGTCCAGATTCTTGGCGATGAAGCTCAACGTCCGCTGCGCCAGATTACCGAACGCATTGCCCAGATCGCTGTTGGAGCGCTGAACGATCGCCTCCGCGCTATAGCTGCCGTCATTGCCGAAAGTGACCTCCGACAACAGGAAGTAGCGCAGCTGATCCACACCGAACCGATCGGCCAGTTCGATCGGGTCGGCGACATTGCCAACCGATTTGGACATTTTCTCGCCCCGGTTGAGCAGGAAGCCATGACCGAAAATCTGCTTAGGCAGGGGCAGCTTCGCGCTCATCAGGAAGGCTGGCCAGTAAACCGCATGAAAACGCACGATATCCTTGCCGATAATATGCGTGATGTCGCCGCCTTCCGCCCAATATCTTGCCATGCGGTCGGCATCATCGGGATAGCCGCAGCCGGTCAGATAGTTGGTGAGCGCGTCAACCCACACATACATGACATGGCCATCGCTGCCGGGCACCTTGACCCCCCAGTCGAAGCTGGTGCGCGAAATGCTCAGGTCCGAAAGGCCGCCTTCGACGAAGCGTAAAATCTCGTTGCGGCGGCTGTCCGGACGGATGAAATCGGGCTGGCTTTCGTAGAGCGCCAGCAATTTGTCCTGATAGTTGGACAGGCGGAAGAACCAGCTTTCCTCGACCGTCCATTCAACCGGCGTGCCTTGTGGCGAGAGCTTGACGCCCCCTTCCCCGTCGGTCAGTTCCTTTTCGTCGTAGAAAGCTTCATCGCGGACCGAATACCAGCCCTCATACCGATCCAGATACAGGTCGCCATTGGCCTCCATCGCCTGCCAGATGGCCTGGCTGGCGCGATGGTGCGCCGCTTCGCTGGTGCGGATGAAACGATCATGGCTGATGTTAAGCCGATCGTTCATGTCACGGAAATAGCCTGACATTTCATCGGCCAGCGCGACAGGTTCGATCCCCCGGTTCCGCGCGGTCTGGGCCATTTTCAGGCCATGTTCGTCCGTGCCGGTCTGAAAGAAGACGTCGCGGCCTATCATGCGCTGGAAACGGGCGATCGCGTCGGTGGCGATCACCTCATAGGCGTGGCCGATATGGGGGCGGCCATTGGGATAGGAGATGGCGGTGGTGATGGTATAGGGCTGGGACATGCGATGTCCCTAGCGGCTGTTGCGTCGGGCGGGAAGCCGCTTTTCAGGCCGATGGTGGCGCAAGCGCCGCGACATGGCCGGCCAGTTCAAAAACGACCGCGGCCGGATCAAGCGACAGGATGACTGCCCCGCCCGCCAGATGCCGCGCCTTTTCCCAATGGTCGAGCGCCACGCCAAGTGCCGACCCGCTGCGATGCCGCGCGGCCTGCGCGATGAAGGCGGGCGCGCGCTCCAGAAATGCCTCATAGCGCGGCTTGGCGGATTTGATCGCCAGCGCTTTGGCCAGCGCCAGTCGCTGCCGATTGTCCCGGTCGCCATCCTGCGCAATCCGCGCCATCGCGCTTTCTATGTCCGCCAGGTTCAGGCCCAGATAGCGCAGCGCCTTGCCCGGCGACCCCTCGCCCGCGCGGATCAGCGCGTCAATCTCTGTCGGGGACAGGCTTTCATCCTTGCCGCGCAGGATGGCGCGCATCGCTCCGTCGCTCAGCGGATCGAAACGCAGCGTGCGGCAACGCGAACGGATCGTCGGCAGCAACCGGCCCGGCGCGTGGCTGACCAGCAGGAAGATCATGTCGGCGGGCGGTTCTTCCAGATTTTTGAGCAACGCATTCGCCGCGCCCCGCTCCAGATCGTCCGCACTGTCGATCACCACGATCCGCCGGGTCGAAAGCGACGGCGCGGACTGAAGCAACCGTTGCAGCCCGCGAACCTGATCGACGCTGATGTTGCGCGCGGTGACGCCATCCTTTTCCAGCGGGAACAGTTCGGCATAATCGGGATGGGCGCTCGCTTCGATCAGGCGGCGGATCGGGTGGCTTTCCGGCACGTCTAGCCCGGCCCCCACCACCGGCGGGCCTGCGGCGTCGGCCAGCAGACGCAGCGCCATCGCCCGTGCGAAGCTGCCCTTGCCGATGCCCTTTGGCCCGCTCAATATCCAGCCATGATGCATCCGCCCGCTCGCCGCCGCGTCGATCAGCGTGCCGGCCTGCGCGTTATGGCCCAGAAGGGACGTCATGGTAGCAGATCTGCCAGCGCATCGATCAGGCGGGCCGTGACCGCGCCGGGTTCGCCGGACGCATCGATCGCACGGAATCGCGCCGCCTCGTCCGTCGCGAAACGAGCGAAGGCATCCGCTACGGCGCGATGAAAGCTTTGGTCGCGGCCGCCAATCCGGTCCGATGCGCCACCGTCCCGCACGCGTGCCCGCGCTTCGGCCTCACCCGCTGGCAAGGTCAGGAACAAGGTCCGGTCAGGCAGAAAACCCTCACTGCCGATCCGGTGCAGCGTCACAATGTCCGCGTCGGATAGCGCCCCCTGCCCCTGATAGGCCCGGCTTGAATCGAGAAAGCGGTCGGACAGCACCCACGCCCCCCGCGCCAGCGCGGGGCGGATCGTCTTTTCGATATGGTCGGCCCGCGCCGCAGCAAACAGCAAAGCCTCCGCCCGCGCGCTCCAGCGATCCGCGCCGCCCGTCAGCAACAGCGAACGGATCGCTTCCGCGCCTTCGCTGCCGCCCGGTTCGCGCGTTTCCACGACCTCCAGTCCGCGCGCGCGCAGAGCGGCGGCAAGGGCGCGCAACTGGGTCGATTTGCCCGCGCCCTCCCCGCCTTCCAGCGTGATGAACCGTCCTTCTATCACCCGAACAGCGTTTTCAGGCCATTCCACAACCGGCCGAACATGCCCGCTTCAGCGACATCCGCGCCCGCGACCAGCGGCATAACCTGCGGCGGCGTGTCGGGCGTGGATACGATCAGGTCGGCAATCTTCTGCCCCTTGGCGATCGGCGCCTTGATCGGGCCGGTATAGACCACTTTGACGGAGATATTCGTCGATGCGGTGCGCGGCAGCGTGACCGCCAGATTTTGCGGCGCGACCAGCGGCACGCTGGTCGCGCTGCCCAACTGGACGTCAGCGGTTTCGACAGTCGCGCCCTTCTTGAACAGGGGCTGCGCCTTCCACGCCTTGAAACCCCAGTCCATGAAGCGGACCGATTCCTGGATGCGCCCGTTAAAGCTGGTCAGCCCGGCCACCACCATCACCAGGCGGCGACCATCCTGTTCCGCCGACCCGGTAAAGCCATAGCCCGCTTCTTCGGTATGGCCGGTCTTGAGGCCGTCGGCCCCGGCAATCTTGCCCAAAATCGGGTTGCGATTGCCCTGCGCAATGTCCGCGCCGCCCATCGTCTTGCCCCAGGTGAAGGATCGGGTGGCGTAGAAACGCTTATAGAGATCAGGCGTTTCCTCGATCGTTCCCTGCGCCAGCTTGGCCAGATCCTCGGCGGTCACATAGGTCACGCCTTCGTCCGGCCAGCCATTGCTGGTGCCGAAATGGCTGTTTTTGAGGCCCATGCGCTTGGCCTCCTCATTCATCAGCGCGACGAAAGCCTGCTCGGTCCCGGCAATCCCTTCGGCCAGAACGACGCAGGCGTCGTTGCCGGACAGGGTGACGATGCCATGCAGCAGATTTTCCACCGATACCTGTTCGCCCGCCGACAGGAACATGGTCGAACCGGCAGCCGGTCCGTGCCACTGCTTCCAGGTTTCCGGGCGTACGGTGAACATGGTGTCCAGCTTCAATTCGCCCTTCTGGATCAGTCGGAAGGCGACATGGGCGGTCATCATCTTGGCCATGGATGCGGGTGGCATCTTGGTTTCGCCGCCCTTGTCATACAGCACCGCACCCGACGACAGATCCTTCATATAAGCGATCGGCGCTTCGCTGGTGTAGGGCGGCGCCGCTGCGGTCAGCGGCTGGGCCAACAGCCCGGTGAAGAGGAGGACTGCGACGGACTTGTTCATGGGGCTGCCTTCAAATGAGATGGAATCGCTTGGTTGGTGCGCGATGTCTATCGCGCGTCATTAGCCATGATGCGGCCATTCTCAAACCCCTTGGCTGCGGCGGCGCGCACACCGGCCTGCGCGGCGTCCTGCGTGGGATAGGGGCCAAAGCGCACCCGCCACACGCCGTCGCCCTCCACTGCCCTGGCGCCGATGCGCTTCGCCAGCGTCTCGGCGCGGGCGCGGGACGAGAAGGCGGCGACCTGCACCACATAAGTCCGGGCGGCGACTGGCGCGGCGGCAGAAGCAGGGGCAGGAGCAACTGGCGCGACAGGCGTTGGCGCGGATGGCGCGCCCGCCTTTTCCACCACGAAGCCATCCTGCCTGGCGGGCGTTGGCGCAATTTCGCGCTTCGCTGGGCCGCGGACCGGCTTGGGCGGCGTCTTGGCGTTTGGCCTTGCTACGACCTTTGCTGCGGGACGGGCGGGCAGCTTGGCTCGCAGCGCCGTCAGCAAGGCGGGCGGGGTTTCCAGCCGCTCTGCCACCCGGCCATGGCTGCGCAGCGCAACCCGTTCCTGATCGGGCGGGCTGACGCGCCGCACCCGCACCGCCGCCGCGCCCTCGCCGATCACGCCCAACTGCTCCGCCGCGCCGCGCGACAGGTCGATGATCCGGTCATTGGCGAAAGGTCCGCGATCATTGACCCGGACCAGGATCGTCCGCCCGGTATCGAGCGCCGTCACCTCGACATAGCTGGGCAGCGGCAATGTCTGGTGCGCGGCGGTAATCGCCTCCGGCACGAAGGTTTCGCCATTGGCCGTCTTGTTGCCCTGCAACTCCTCACCATACCAGCCCGCATAACCGACAGCATCATAATTGGGCGCGTCTTCGGGCGTGTAGGTGACCTTGCCGACGCTGTAGGGGGCGCCAATCATCACGGGTTCATCGGATACCATCGCGCCCTGCGCCAGCGGGCGCGGCGATGACGCGGGCGGCGGTGGCATGGGCGGCTGCTCCCCGCCGCTGCACGATGCCAGCAATAGTATAAGTCCGGCCGCCAGAGGCAGCCTCCCCCCCTTATTTGACCGCATCGGCCAGCAACCCCACAGACAGAGCATAGAAATTGGAACAGTTATAATCCAGAATTGCCCGGTAATTGCCGGTCAGCAGATAGGCGGTCTTGCCCGGCCCGTCCGGCTCCAGCAGCGTCGCCATCACCGTATCGGCGGGCCAGGTGCCGCTTTGCGGGGTAAGGCCCAGCTTGCGCCATTCGGCCATGGTCAGCCATCGGCTATGCCGGTTGAATACGCGCGGGCAGCGCGCCGGATTGGTCTTTGCCGCTACGCTGGCGCGGTTCAAGCTGGACGGCACGGAGACCGCCACGCCCCAGGGTTGCCCGCGTCGCCATCCGGCCTGCACGAAATAATTGGCGATCGACGCCAGTGCATCCGCCTCACTGGTCCAGATGTCCGCCCGCCCGTCGCCATCGCCATCCTTGGCCAGCCGCAGATAGACCGACGGCAGAAATTGGGGATAGCCAGTCGCCCCGGCCCAACTGCCGACCAAGCGGCTGCGCGGCACACCATTGTCCAGCATCTTCAACGTCGCCAGCAGTTCCGGCTCGAACAGGGTGCGCCGACGCCCCTCATGCGCCAGCGTTGCCAGCGATCGGATCAGGTCGAAATCGCCGACATAGCTGCCATAATTGGTTTCATGGCCATAAATGGCGACCATGATCTCCTCCGGCACGCCGGTTTCCGCCTCTATACGGGCCAGACGCGCGCGATTGGCTTGATAGGCGGTCTGGCCGCGCCTGATCCGCGCGGCATCGACATGCTGGCGGCGATAGGGTTCGAAATTGGGGATGGGCGAATAAGCGCCACCGCCGGGTTGCGTCTGGTCCAGGGCGATGACCCGCGGATTGGGCGTCAGCGTCGGAAACACGCTGTCCAGCGTCGCGTCGCTGATCCCCATCGCCCGCGCCTTGGGGCGCAGGCTTTCCAGATAGGCGCGAAAATCCGTCACATCCTGTGCCTGCGCAACCCCCGGCACGACAGTGCCAGCCGTTACGCCAGCCAGTCCCAGCAACAGCGAAAATACAGACGAACGCAGAGAATCTCTCATCCCCCCGTTGTTGCACAGGCCGGACGGCAGGTGAATCCCCTTAATGGCAACTATGGCCCGTTTAGACGACGAACCGAGCCCCAGGCGATTTTTGCGCTTGGCAAGCCAGCACAGCGCGCTAGGAAGCGAGGCGACGGAAGGGTGGCAGAGTGGTCGATTGCAGCGGTCTTGAAAACCGCCGATGTGCAAGCATCCGTGGGTTCGAATCCCACCCCTTCCGCCAAAATGGTGCGTGTACCAAGGCATTTCGGATAATTCATATTAGGGCGTATATCCGTTTTTAACCGTATCTGGTGCATGCACCGGTCATGGCTACACAACTGCTCCAACCTGTTCGGTTCTCCGCCGTTCGGGTTCCTTTGTCTGGAATCAGCATTCCGCCGCTCTGGCTCGCGCTTGGGTTGCTGGGAATGATGGAAATTGGATGGCTGTTGATGTCTCCCCTTCGGCTGTCGGCAGACAGTTGGAAAGTGCTGAACGTCATACTGCCCTTTGTCGTTATAGGCAGTTGGGGCGCTTTCCGCCTAGCTGATCGACCGCGGTTACATATGCTTTGCCGGGGCGGTGCATTCATGTTGATCGCATGGCCTGTACTTCGTTTGTACAATCATTTGACCATGTCGATCGCCTACCCATTCGCCGATAACTGGCTCGCGGCGGCGGATTCCTTCTTGCGTTTCGATTGGTTGCAGTATGCCTTGATGCTCGACAGGCACCCCACACTGATTCAGTTGATGGACTATAGCTACACAGGCTTAAGCACGTATTCGATTGGCCTTTTCGTCATTCTTCTGCTTGGCCGTGATCCGACCCGACGATGCCAGGAATTGATGGTGCTGTTTTTTACTAGCGCCTTGATATGTTCATCGGTGGGAATGCTCTTTCCCGCTACAGCAGCCGCATTACATTACCGACCTCAGAGCGCGCTGTTCCACAATGTGGATCCGTGGGTTGGAATCTATCATATGCGCCACTTGCTGGCATTACGAACAGACCCGCAGCATGTGCTGGACCTGAACAACTTGCCTGGTTTAGTCACATTCCCGTCATTTCATACAGCCATGGGAATTATTGCCATCTATTGTTCTCGCGGGACGCCTTGGTTGTTTTGGCCATCATTGATCATCAACATTTTGATGATCAGTTCTACGCCGCTGTTCGGCTCTCACTATTTGATCGATGTTATTGCTGGAGCGGTTGTTGCTCTTGGAACGATTTTGTTTATTCGTCGGCCTCGCGGTGCTCAGGCGTAGGTTCCGGGCGCAATCCGTTTCAGGCTGATTTCGCGTTGCGGGGTTGGGGCCACGGTGCTGACAGATGGCTCGGCGATCACCGCCAATGGGTCTATCTCTCGGCTCAGCAACAGGCCGCAACGCTCCACGCCGCACCAGATCACCGTGCCGCATACTTCCAGATAGTCGGCAATCACCGTAACGCGCGCGCCGATCGGCGGTAGATACAGGCCGGTGACGAGCGCGCCGTAGGAGGAGATATTCAGGATGGTGACAGGTTCGGTGACGCCGTCCCATAAAAGCGTCGCGCGCGCATTGGCTATGAAGCGGCTTTCGCGGCGACGTTGGACCTGCGGCCTGTAATGGATGCTGTTCATCGCTGTCTCCCGGTTTCCCCCCAGGATCAGATGTGAATCTGTCGCAGCAATCTTGCAGAAGCGATAAGCGGGCTGGTTAACCGGGGGGGCAGGTATGAACGGGTCTCTGCCCCCCGATTGGAAATCAGGCCAGCGCGCCGTGGCAATGCTTGTATTTCTGGCCCGAACCACAGGGGCACGGCGCATTGCGGCTGATGTCCAGATTGGCGAATTCGCCGGCCGGGACCGCAGGCGCGCGCGGGATCGTCGTCGTGATCCCGCCAAATGTCCCCGCATCGAAATCGGCGCTGTTATCTTCGCCGGAGAAAGGATCGATATGGGTCGTGATGAAATCGGGTAGCACGGGCAGGTCGAATTCGGGCAGCGGCGCATCCATGCGGAACTGCACCCGCGCGATCGATCCCGTCACATCCTCCCGGATATTTTCCAGCATCCGCTCGAACAGGGCAAAGGCTTCCTGCTTATATTCGTTGATCGGCGTCTTTTGCGCATAGGCGCGCAGATGCACGACCTGCCGCAGCGCATCGAGCGTCGAGAGATGCTCCTTCCAGTGATGATCCAGGCTCTGGAGCAGGATCGACTTTTCGATCATGTGCCAGTCCGCCGGATCGACCTCCCGCACCTTGTCCGCGACGGTTTCGTCGGCCAGGGCGGAGAGCCGCTCCTCGATCATTTCAGGATCGACAGCATCTTCGGCCAGCCAAGCGTCGAAATCCGGCTCAAGGCCCAGAATTTCCAGCGTACGCGCCTTCAGCTTGGCGATGTCCCATTGTTCGGGATAGGTGCCGGGCGGGCAGCTGCTGCCGACAATGTCGTTGACGGTTTCATGGCGCATGTCGGTGACGACATCGTCGACCGTCTCTGCATCCATGATGTCGGACCGCTGCTCGTAAATCACCTTGCGCTGGTCGTTCATGACGTCGTCATATTCGACGACCTGCTTGCGAATATCGTAGTTGCGCGCCTCGACCTTCTTCTGCGCGGTCTCGATCGCCTTGCTCAGCCATTTGGAGGGGGGCAGCGCTTCGCCATCTTCCAGGTTGGACCGGATCATCTTGGCGAACATTGTGTCCGGGCCAAAGATGCGCATCAGGTCGTCGTCCAGGCTGAGGTAGAAGCGCGACAGGCCAGGATCACCCTGACGCCCCGAACGACCGCGCAGCTGGTTGTCGATACGGCGGCTTTCATGCCGCTCGGTCGCCAGCACGAACAGGCCGCCCGCCGCCAGCACTTCGGCTTTCTCCGCCGCAATTTCCGCCCTGATCGCTTCGATCGCGGCGTCGCGCTCCGGCCCTTCGGGCATGTCGCGCAATTCATCCTCGACCCGAAGTTCCAGATTGCCGCCCAGCTGGATGTCGGTCCCGCGTCCGGCCATGTTGGTGGCGATCGTCACCACGCCCTTGCGCCCGGCCTGCGCCACGATGTGCGCCTCGCTCTCATGGAAGCGCGCGTTCAGCACCGCGTGCGGCACGCCTTCCTGGTTGAGGAATTCGGACAGCATTTCGGACTTTTCGATCGACACGGTGCCGACCAGCACTGGCTGGCCCTTTTCCGAATGTTCCTTGATCGTGCGGGCAATGCCGCGGAACTTGTCCTCGATATTCTTGTAGAAACTGTCCTGCTCGTCGATCCGTTGCACCGGCTTGTTGGTGGGGATGGTGACGACGTTCATCTTGTAGATTTCGTAGAATTCGGTCGCTTCGGTGGAAGCCGTGCCGGTCATGCCCGAAATCTTGGGATACATGCGGAAATAATTCTGGAAGGTGACCGACGCCAGCGTCTGGTTCTCCGGCTCGATCTGGACGCCTTCCTTGGCTTCCACAGCCTGATGCAGCCCGTCGGACCAGCGGCGCCCGTCCATCATGCGGCCGGTAAATTCGTCTATGATGACGACCTTGCCGTCCTTGACGATATAATCGATGTCGCGGCGGAACATCACGACCGCGCGCAGCGCCTGGTTCACATGATGGACGACCTGCGTATTTTCAAAATCATAGAGGTTGCTGCCCTGTAGCAGCCCCGCCGCCTCCAGCAGCCGCTCGATCTTTTCGGTTCCCTCTTCGGTCAGGGTGACGGAACGCTGCTTCTCGTCCTTTTCATAATCGGATTCGTCGATCTGCTTCACGATCGCATCGACCGCGACATAGAGTTCCGACTTGTCGTCGGTCGGCCCGGAAATGATCAGCGGCGTGCGCGCCTCGTCGATCAGGATCGAGTCCACTTCGTCGACGATGGCGAAATTGAATGGGCGCTGGACCATCGACGCGCGGTCATATTTCATATTGTCGCGCAGATAGTCGAAGCCCAGCTCGTTATTCGTCGCATAGGTGATGTCGGCGGCATAGGCGGCGCGGCGCTGATCCTCGCTGATGTTCGGCACGATCACGCCGGTCGTCAGCCCCAGGAAGCGATAGACCTGCCCCATCCATTCGCAGTCACGGCTGGCCAGATAGTCGTTGACGGTAACGACATGGACGCCCTTGCCCTCCAGCGCGTTGAGATAGGTGGCCAGCGTCGCCACCAGCGTCTTGCCCTCACCCGTCCGCATTTCGGCGATTTCGCCGCGATGCAGGACGATACCGCCCACCATCTGCACATCGAAATGCCGCATGCCCAGCACCCGGACGGCAGCTTCGCGTACCGTTGCAAAGGCTTCGGGCAGCAGGTCGTCCAGCGTCTCGCCAGCGGCCAGCCGTTCACGAAAACGCACCGTCTGCGCTGCCAGATCCGCGTCGTTCAGCGCCTGAACCGATGGCTCGAACGAGGCGATCTTGTCGACGATCTTGCCCAGCGACTTCACATAGCGTTCGTTGGACGATCCGAAGATGGACTTGGCGAGGGCGCCGAACATGCAAATTCCTGACACAATAGGGAAGCGTGCCCCGAACAGAGACCACGCGCAGACATGCGCGGCGATTTAGGGAGCGCTCAACCGATAGTCAATCAAGGCGGATACGATCAGCAGCTGTTATCGCGGCGTGATTTTCGTCTCGGTAGTCGTTTCGACATGAACCTTGATCGCGTTGCCCTCGGCATCCAGCACCGGGGTGGGACGATTCCGCGTCGTCATAACTTCGCACGGGTCAACCACACGGGACAATGATGCTACATAGGTCGCATTCCCAAGATTTTCCACGATTTTGCAGTTTTCAACGACGCCTTCCTCGTCCACGTCAAATGCCAAGCTCAGACGCTTGTGTTGATCAGTCAGTCGCACAGCGTGGTTTTGCGGGATGCGCCAAGTGATCATGCCGGAGTAAACGCCCGGAACAATCACGCCTTTTGCATTTGTTGCAGGCTTGAATCGTGCTCGCTGCTTGAGGATCGTGCATGTCGTTTCGTCAAGAACTTCCGACCCGCTTCCAACTGTGATTGCGCAATCGGCAACCCGTCCGTCCAGTCCGATACCCAGTTTAAAGCCTGCCTTGCCTTCTGTGCCGTCCAGATTAGCGGCGACTGGATAATCTTCGTCGCTGAACCAACTGCCGGGATTGGCCAATGGTTCTGCTTTTGCGACCTTTTCTTTGCTGTCTTTGGCTGACACGGCCATTGGCAGGGCAACGGCAATTAATCCGGCGCTCAGCGCGCACGAAAGCGTCCTCATCAAGATACTCCAAAACATGCTTGTCCAATCGCGCAGTCCGCTTAAAGACATGCCGACTTTCTACAAAGTGAGACAGAATGCAACGCTCCCCCCTCGCCCCCGCCGCCTTTCCGGCCCTGCCTCCGATCGCAGGCGTGACGCTGCGTCGCGCCCGTGCCGGATACAAGGCGTGGGAGCGGTGCGACCTCACCTATGTCGAACTCGACGCAGGCACTGCGGTCGCTGGCGTGACGACGCAGAGCAAATGCCCCTCCCCCGAAGTCGAATGGTGCCGGGATGCCATTCCGCTGGGGTCGGCGCGCGCGCTCGTCGTCAATGCGGGCAATGCCAATGCTTTCACTGGCCATCGCGGTCGCGCGGCGGTGGAGGCGATCGCGGCCAAGGTCGCCAATCACCTTTCCTGCCAGCCCTCGGACATATTCGTCTCCTCGACCGGGGTGATCGGCGTGCCCTTGCCCATCGACAAGGCAGAGGCCGGCCTTGAAGCGGCCTTTGCCGCCGCCCCCTGCGGCTGGGAAGATGCGGCCAACAGCATCGGCACGACCGACACCTTCGCCAAGGGCGCCCATGTCTCCGCCATGATTGGGGAAACGCGGGTCGATCTGGTCGGCATCATCAAGGGGTCGGGCATGATCGCGCCGGATATGGCGACGATGCTCGGCTATATCTTCACCAATGCCGCCATCGACCCGGCGCTGCTGCAATCCATGCTCTCGGCCGCCAACACCCGCAGCTTTTCCTGCATCACGGTCGACAGCGATACGTCGACCAGCGATACGGTGCTGGCCTTCGCCACCGGTAAGGCAGGCAACGCCCCGCTCACTAGCATGGATGATACAGGCGCCGACGCCTTTGCCGCCGCGCTGGCCGATCTGTGCCGCCAACTCGCCCATCTCGTCGTGCGCGATGGCGAAGGCGCGACCAAATTTGTCGAGATCAGTGTCGAGGGCGCAACCAGCGACGACAGCGCGCGCAGGATCGCCCTGTCGATCGCCAACTCGCCGTTGGTCAAGACGGCGATTGCGGGTGAGGACGCCAATTGGGGCCGTGTCGTCATGGCGATCGGCAAGGCTGGCGAACCGGCTGATCGCGACCTGCTCTCCATCCGTTTCGGCGCGACTCAGGTGGCGACCGGGGGCCTGGCGGTGGCGGGTTATGACGAAGCGCCGGTTGCCGCGCATCTGAAGGGACAGGACATCGTTATCGGCGTCGACCTGGGGCTGGGCGAGGGGCGCGCGACGGTGTGGACCTGTGACCTCACCCATGGCTATATTTCGATCAACGCGGACTATCGCAGCTGATGCTGGAGCTGCATGCCCCGGTCGTCGCGCTGATGCGCGATGTGGCCCGCAATGTCGTGATGCCCCGCTACCAGAATCTGGCGAGCAGCGAGATCAGTGAAAAGGCGGACGCCGACGATCTGGTCACCATCGCGGACAAGGAAAGCGAAATCAGGCTGGCCGAGGGGCTGGCCGCGATCCTGCCCGAAGCAGGCATTATCGGGGAGGAAGCCTGCGCCGCCGACCCTTCGATACTCGACCGGGCGGGCGATGGTCTCAACTGGATCATCGACCCGATCGACGGCACCGGCAATTTCGCTGCCGGTAAGCCGCCCTTCGGCATCATGATCGCGCTGGCGGATGCCGGGACGACGCTGGCCGGCTGGATTCTCGATCCGATCAGCGGACGGCTGTGCCATGCGATGCTGGGCGGTGGCAGTCATATCGATGATGAACGGGTGCAGGCGCGCGAAAGTGGCGGTGCTTTGCCGATCGCAGCGCTGGCGGTCTATTTCATGACGCCGGACGAGCGCGCCGACATTGCCCTAAGGTCGCAGGACAGGTTCGCGCTGGTCGATATTCCCCGCTGTGCCGCCGAACAATATCCCCGGCTGGTGCTGGGACAGAATGATGTGTCGGTGTTCGCCCGCACCCTGCCATGGGACCATGCGGCGGGCACATTGTTTCTGAACGAAGCGGGCGGCTGCTGTCAGCGGCTCGATGGGACCGCCTATGTCGTGGGCGACATGCGCCGGGGTCTGCTCGGTGCATCCTCGCCAAGGCTGTGGGACATGGCGGCGGAACTGCTGTTTCGCTGATCGTCCGGGCGTCGTATCCGTTACGACGCCCGGACCACCTGATCAGAGGGCGCCTTCGATCCAGCTCTTGAGCGCGCTCTTGGGCGCTGCGCCAACCTTGGTCGCCGCCGGTTCGCCATTTTTGAACAGGATCATCGTCGGGATGCCGCGCACGCCATATTGACCCGGCGCGTCGGGATTTTCGTCGATATTGACCTTGGCGATCGTCAGCTTGTCACCCAGTTCGTCGGAGATTTCCTCCAGCGCCGGGCCGATCATCTTGCACGGGCCGCACCATTCGGCCCAGAAATCGACAAGCACGGGCTTGTCGGAATCGATCACGTCAGCCTTGAAGCTGCTGTCGGTAACTGCCTTGGTGGCCATGACTATAATCTCCTTGTCTTGAAGCGGTATCTAGGGCGTGCACGCATCCGGCTCAACGGGTCAGAGCGGCAAATTCTCCTGCGCGGCAACAAAGCCCGGCTTGTGCGCTGCCAGCAGGGCGGGCGGCAGGGTGATGAGGCGCGCGGCACTGGTGTAAAGCAGTCCCGCTTCGATCGTCCGGTCGGGGAAGATGACGGCCAGCGCGGCGGCATAGGCGGCCATCTGACGGACATGCGCCGTGGGCACCTCTTCCACGCCGATCGGCGCGATCCGTCCGGTCTTGAAGTCCACCAACTGGATGCGATCCGGGCCAACACACAGCCGGTCCACGGTCCCGGCGATCACCGCTTCGCCAACCACCGCCGCTATAGGCGCCTCGGCGAGCGCATCGGGGCTGAACAGGTCGGCAAAACCGGGCGCTTCGATCACCTGTAGCGCCTGCGCGACAAGATCCTGCCGAACCGCTGCATCGTCCGCCCCCTGCTGGAGCAGCCAGCGGTCGGCGGCGTCCCGGCGACGTTCAGGCTCGACACCTGGCAACCGTTCGAACAGGGCATGGAGCCATCGCCCTCGCTCCGCAGCCGCGCGCATCGCGGGCGTCGGTGGTGGGTAAGGCACGTCGTCCTCGACCGGCGCGGACGGGGCGAGCGGACGCGGCGGGCGCGCTTCCACTGGCGCGGGCCGACGCAGCCAGTCGGGTATGTCGGCGGCGACTTGTTCCTGCGGGGCTTCCGGCTCTGCCTTCCGCGATGGCAAATCCTGCGTCCCCAGCCAGCGCCGCCTTGCGCCCCATAGCGGGTCCGCCTCCCATTCCGCGCCCAGCGAAGCCATCGCGCCTTCCACCGCCGCGAACCAGCTTTCAGCCTTCACTTCGCCCTTCGCCCTTGGTCCCAGCGATCCGGCGACGATCAGTTTTTCCTCTGCGCGCGTCAGGGCGACATAGAGCAGCCGCCAATGCTCCTCCCGCTCGACGGCGGCGGCCTGCTCGGCCACCTCGCCGATCGGCCCCTGCCGCTCCGGTTTGCGCGGGGCAAGGATGGGCAGGCCATTCCACAGCAGCGCATCCGCGCGATTGCCCGCATCGGGATCAAGGCAGGCATCCGCCAATATGACGACGGGCGCCTGCAAACCCTTGGCGCCGTGCACCGTCAGCAGGCGCAGCATGTCGCCCTGCGCCGCCGCATCGCGCACGATGTCGACTTCGCCCCGGTCGAACCAGTCGATGAAGCGCTGGAGCGAGGGATGGTCGTCACTCTCGAACGCCAGCGCCGCGTTGAGCAGTTCCTCGATCGGATCGACCGCTTCCGCTCCCAGCCGTTCGATCAGGCGGCGGCGGCCATCCATCGGCCCCGACAATATCCCCTCCAGATAGCGATAGGGCGTCGTCAGGTCCGCGACCGCCAGCAAATCGCGCAGGGGTTTGAGCGTTTCCTCGTCCTGTGTCTGGAGCAGGTGCCGCCACAGCCCGGTCTTGCGCCCGATCAGCCGGTGCATCAGTTCGTCCTGGGTCCAGCCGATCAGCGGCGAAACCAATAGCGACGCCATGTTCAGCTCGTCGTCGGGTTGCACCGCAAAGCGCAGCGCCGCCAGCAGATCGCGCACCGCCAGCGGCGCATTGAGCCGTAGCCGGTCGATCCCGGCAACCGCCACCTTCTCCTCATAAAGCCGCGCCACGATCAGCCGGGCCAGTTCGCTGCGGCGACGGACCAGGATCATGATGTCCCCTGCCCGCACCGGACGCCCCCGGCTTTCGAGCATCACCCCGTCGTCGATCCACTGCCTGATCTGTTGCGCGATCTTCTGCGCCAGCACCCGCTCCTGATCGGCGGCCCAATCCTCCTCGCCCTCAGCCTCGCCGGACAGGTTGGCGACGACCGGCTTCCACAGCAGCACTTCGCCCGGATGCCGGTTGGCGCTGATATGATGGACGTCGCCCGCCTCCAGCCCTAGCCGATCGGCGCGCAGGGTCGAAATGGTGCGATCCACCACGTCCAGCACCGCCGGGGTCGAGCGGAAGCTCTGGTCGAGGGACAGGTTGTGGAAATCGTGGCCGCTATTGTCGGCATCCCGCTGGAACAGGATTTGCGCCGCTGCGAAATTGGCCGGGCTGGTCCCTTGAAAGCCGAAAATGGCTTGCTTGAAATCGCCGACGGTGAAGATTGTCCGCACCTTGTCGCCCGGCTGCCACTCGCTTGCGAAAAATTCCTCCGCCAGCGTCCTTACGATGCGCCATTGGGCGGCGTTGGTATCCTGCGCCTCGTCCACCAATATATGGTCGATCCGCTGGTCCAGCTTGTAACGGATCCATTCCGCAATCCCGTCCTGCTCCAGCAGCGCGGCGGCGCGGGCGATCAGGTCGTCGAAATCCACAGCACCGGCCAGTTGCTTGGCCTGCGCATAGGCCCGGGCATAGGCCCGCCCGGCATGGAGCGCCTGCCCCAGCAGCGCCGCATAATCGGCGCGCAGCTTCATCGCGATCAGCTCGGCGCAGCGGTCGTAGAGCCGGGTCGCCATTTCGGCATAGCCATCGACCGGCGGCACCCACCCTTTCGTCAGCATGATCTCGCCATCCGCCTTGGCCCAGGCGCGATGCAGGTCGGACAGGGTGGCGGCCCGACCCGCCGGATCAAGCGCGCGCCAGGCGGCAATCCGGTCGCACCGTTCCAGCCCGCGGCTCTTGCCCCATTGCACATTCACCTGCACGATCTGGTCGAGCGTACGAACATCGAAGCTTGCGTCCGCGCATTGGTCGGCCAGCCATTGGTCGATGTCGCCCTCCGGCAGGCCAAGTTCGGCCATGACCCACGGGGTGATCGCATCGGGCAGATATTCCAGTGCGTCGCCCTTCGCCGCGCACCGCAGAAGATAGTTTTCCGCCCCACCCTCGCCCAGCCGCAGGCTGATCGCCTGCAAGGCCGCGAACAGTGCATCGTCGCCGGTCTCATGCGCGCGCACCACCATGTCTGCCAGCGTCTGCCGGGCGAGATTGGTCTGTTCGCGCTGGTCGAGCGGCCTGAAGCCCGGCGTCAGCTCCGCCTCCAGCGGAAAGGCGGTCAGCAATTGCTGGCAAAAGCCATGGATCGTCTGGATACGCAGCCCGCCGCCGGTCGACTCCAGCACCTCGGCAAACAACCGCCGCGCGAAATCGCGCGCTTCCGGCCCGGACTCCTCGCCCAGCGCCTCCAGATCGGCGAACAGCCTCTTGTCGTCCATCTGCACCCAGGCGGCGAGCCGGTCATGGATGCGATCGGCCATTTCCGCCGCGCCGGCCTTGGTAAAGGTCAGGCACAATATATTTTCCGGCCGCACCCCTTGCAGCAGCAGGCGGAACACGCGTGCGGTAAGCACATGGGTCTTGCCGGTCCCTGCCGACGCCGACAGCCAGACATGCGCGTCCGGTGCGGCGGCGCGGGCCTGGTTGCCCTGCAAGGGTTGCAGCGCCTTAGCCATCGTCGCGGCCATACCATTCCTCCAGCCGCATCAGCTGGTCATAGTCGCCATAATTGGCGACTTCGGGGTTGATTTCCGCACGGAAGGGCGCCGTCCCCAGCAGGAAGGCCTGCGCCAGTTCCTCAAACTGTTGATGGACCCTGGCGGTAAACTGGTCCGTGACGATCTTGTTGCGCGCGCCCATCGGATCGACCGGGCTTTCGCGATAGCCGAACTGATCGCCCTTCTTGGCGAGCGACCAATATTCAAAGCCGCCTGCGGTCCTCTTCCCCGTAATGCCGTCAAATCCGCCATTCTCGGCGATTACGCCCAGCAGCCCCAATTGCAGCGCAAAGCCCGCCTTCACCTGCGCCGCGCTGGGCGGCTTGCCGGTCTTGTAATCGATAATGCCCAGCGTGCCGTCGGGCAGGCGGTCGATCCTGTCCGCCTTGCCCATCAGCGTCACCTCGGCAATGTCTGCGCGCCCTTCCTTTTCTACGGCAAGGATGGTGCGTCCTTCCGCCTTGTCGCGCACCACTTCCGCCGCGATCCATCGGATCGCTTCGATCAGGCGCGGCTGCCACAGCGCGCGCAGCAGCGGATGGACCTCTGGCCGGTCGAACATGGCGCGGGCGCGCGCTTCCAGATCGGCGGGGTCCAGTATCCCGGCCTCCGCCCACTGCTGCAGGATGTCATGCACCGCCGTCCCGCGCCAGGCGGGTCCGGCATCGGCATCGACCGGGTCAAGCCGTGCGAGCCGCAGTATGCGCCGGGCGTAGAATGCGAAAGGATCGGCCTTCAGCCGGTCCACATCGGTGACGGGAATGACGGTTGGGCGAACCGATGCGGGCGGCGCGGGAGCGGGGCGGCCAACAGGGTTATGGATAGCGGGCGTATCGAGGGCGCGCGCCAGCACAGCATAGCTATCTGCCACTTTCCATTGCGGCCCGGCCATAGCCTTCAGCCGCAACCAGAGCCGCGACGCCACCGCCGGGCCACCACTCCCGCGTTTCGCGCGCGTGATCAGAACATGGGGCGCACCCAGCGCGCTGGCGAAATCATGCGCCGCCAGGCCAATGCGCGTCTCCACCCCCGGCAAGCCCAGTTCCCGCCGGATACGCGGCGCCAGCCACGGATCGGGCGCAGGCAGGCCGGGCCATGTGCCTTCGTTCAGGCCGCCCAATATCATCAGGTCCGCCTGTACCAGCTGCGCCTCGATCAACCCCAATATCGCAATGCGCGGGTGGCCACCCTGCGGCGGACGCACCGACACGCCGCCCAGCACATGATCGAGCAGCATCGGCAGCGCGCGCATGTCAGCCTGGCGCGGACCTTCATCGGCGGCGGCCTCCATCTCGGCGAACAGATCGGCGGCGGCATGCCCCTGATGCCCCGCCCAGACGGCGTCCCCCGTCAGCGCCCCCGCCTGCTCGCGGATCGCCGCCAATTGCGTGGCAAGATCGGTTGCGACAGCAAAGGCCCGTTCCAACGGTTCCAGCAAGGCGCGCGGGGCGGGCCACCAGTCGCGCACCTGTCCGCGTATAGTCCGCTGGCGATCATCATCGCGCGGCATCAGCAGCAGGTCGATCCCCGCCAGTCCCGCCTGCGGCCTTGGCCCGCGCAACAGCAGGTCGAGCGCGCGCACACCCTCCAGCCATGCCAGCCGCCCTTCGCCCCGCATGACCAGCGGATGTTTGAGCAATGTCAGCAGCGGGACCGGCGCGAACCGCTCCGCCACCGCCTGCGCTATCGCGATCAGCAAGGTGCCGGGCGGCAGGCGTGAAAGCGGCAAGCCCGCCGAATCGTCCGCCTCTATGCCCCAGCGCTTGAGATGCGCAGACACGCGCGTCGCCAGTTGCCGGTCAGGTGTCACCAGCGCGGCGGTGCGCTTCTCCGTCTCCAGCACCTCGCGCAGCGCGATGGCGATGGCCTGCGCTTCCTCACCCGGCGTCGCCACTTCGAGCGCAGCGACCCCCGCCAGCGAACGGTCTGCGGTCTTCAGGTCGCGCCAGCGACTGGTGAGCCGGGGCGGCAGCATCGCGTTGGAGATATTGCGCCCGCGCACCGCCCGCGCATCATGCTCGCTGCCCCAGCGCCATTGCGCCACATCGTCACGGGTCGCGCTCATGGCGTGGAGCAGCCGTTTCAGCGCATATTGCGGATGGCTTTCATGCCCGGCGGGGGCCAGGCCGGTGACGGGATCGGGATCGAAGGGGCCGATCGCCTGCCACGCTTCGTCGTCCATATGCTGGTCCAGCCCGGCGAACACGACCATGCCGCCCGGCATCTCGCCTATCCGGCGCAACAGCCCTGCGACCGCCGGAGCCGTCGACGCAATGCCCGCCGCCACGACAAAGCCCGGCGGCGGATGATCCCGCCAGCGCGCCGCCAGCCGGTCGAACAGCTGGTTGCGCCGCTCGGTCAGGTCCATGCAGCCCAGCCGCGCCAGTTCATCGGGCCAGCGGGCGATCACGATCTCGAACAGATGGAGCGACGTTTGCCAGTGTCGCGACAATTCGTCGGACAGGCTGATGTCGCGCAGCGCCGTGACTGGTACCCGCTCCACCTGCATCTGATCCAGCACCGCGCCCAGCGCCTGCCCCAGTTGCAGCGCCTGCCCCGCGTCAATATCGCCCTTCACCTGCTGCACCATCCGCGCCAGGATCATCTGGCGGCGCATCGGTGCAATCGCCGGGGGCAGCGCGTCCCCCTCCCCCAACGGATCGAGCGCGCTGCCGACCTGCTCGCCAATATCCGGGTCGCCGATGGCCGCCAGACGCGGCAGCAACAGCCCCCCGCCCGACGCGCGCACGAACGCATCGCTGACCGCGCGGACCGCGCGATTGCTGGGCAGCAGGATCATGCCCTGCGCCAACGCCATCGGATCGCCGCCATGGCGCGCCAACAGGCCCGCAACCAGCGCATCGGAAAAGGCGCGGTGCGCCGGGATGGAAAATAGCGCGGGGCGCGTGCGATCACCCATGGGTGATCATGGATTCCACGACAGGAATGGCTTTGGGCGTACCGACGTCGAACCACAGGCCCTGATGCGAAACGCCATAGAGCCGTCCCGCCTCGATCGCCCGGTCCCAGAAAATATTGGTCGAAAATACGTCACCGGGCGGATCGCGCAGCAGCGCGGGCGACATGATCTGTACGCCGGTAAAGACGAATGGCGCGACATGGGCCGTCTTGCGCCGCGTCAGCCGACCGCTGGCGTCCATATGAAAATCGCCCTGGCCAGTATGGCAGTGCGCGCGCGCGAGCGGTACCAGCAGCAGCAGCGCATCCATCCTGTCCGGGTTCCAGATGCGCTGCATCATTCCCAGCGTTTCCTGTGGCCCGTCGATCCACAGATTGTCGCTATTGGCGCAGAAAAAGGGCTTGTCGCCCAGCAGCGGCGCGGCATGGATCAGGCCGCCGCCGGTTTCGAGCAATTTGGCGCGCTCATCGGAGACGGCAAATGCCATGCCGCCCTTGCGCGTGCGCAAATGCGCCTCGACCGTGTCGGCGAGATAATGGACATTGACGATCACCTTGCGGATGCCGCCAGCCTCCAGCCGGTCGAGCGCATGGTCCATCAGCGGCTTGCCCGCCACCTTGACCAGCGGCTTTGGCCGGGTGGCGGTGAGCGGACGCATCCGCTTGCCAAGCCCCGCCGCCATCAACATCGCTGTGTCGATCATGCCGGGGCGAACTCCACCAGCGCCCTATGGCGTTGATCTGCCGGTATGTTGGCGGCGAACCATTGCGCCACCGGTTCCAGCGCCGGGTGCGCCAGATCGCGCTCCAGCAAATCCCACATGCGCGGCAGGAAGCTGAGATAACGCGGCTTGCCGTCGCGCTGCCAAAGGCGGGTGAAGATGCCGATAATCTTGGCGTTCCGCTGCGCGCCCAGCACGGCATAGGCGGCATCGAAATCGGGCGGCGGCGCGGCGATCGCCTTGTAGCGCGCCAGCATCGCTGCCTCGATCTGCGGCGGCACATCGCGACGCGCATCCTGTAACAGCGACACCAGATCATAGGCGGGATGCCCGGCAAGCGCGTCCTGAAAATCGAGCAGGCCCAGGCCGTGCGACGTCGCCCGGTCGATCAGCATGATATTTTCTGCATGATAATCGCGCAGCACAGTGACGGTCGGGCTGGCGGACTGTTCGACGATCGGCAGCACCGCATCCCATGCCGCGACATAGGCGTCCTGATCGACCGCCAGGCCGATCGCCGGGCAATACCATTGTGTCAGCAAATCGACTTCGCGCTGATAGACCGCGCGGTCATAGGGCGGCACGGGCGCTGCGGGCAAACGGTGGAGGTCCGCCAGCAAATCGATCGCGCGGCCATAGACCGCAAGCTCCGCGTCCGGCTGATCGTCCAGATGCTCCTTGACCCGCAGATCGCCGAAGTCCTCGATCAGAACCAGCCCCTCTTCCAGATCGCGGGCCAATATCCGTGGCGCGGCAAAGCCGTCCGCCAGCAGATGTTCTGCGATGGCGATGAAGGGGCGCGGATCTTCATGCGGCGGTGGCGCATCCATCAGCACCGCGCGGCGTCCGCCGTCGACGACGCGGAAATAGCGGCGGAAGGATGCATCGCCAGCCAGTGGCACGATGGCGGCGTCGCCCCATCCGGCTTGGCCAAGGAAAGCGGGCGCGGCGGCCGGGGGGATCATATCTGTGACCATCGCTCCGTCCAAGCGTCGGGCACGTCCGCTGTCAAGCGCCGAGCGCCATCCCCTTCGATCGCAATGCTCAAACGCAGCGCATGCGGCCATAGCCGCGCACCCAGCCGGTCAGGCCATTCAACTATCAGCAGACTGTCCATCAGATAGTCGCCCAGCGCCAGTTCCTCCGTATCCTCCGGCGTGTCGAGCCGATAGAGGTCGACATGGGCGACCGGCAATCGCACTTCCGGCACATCATAGGGCTGCACGATCGCAAAGCTGGGACTGGGCGCTTCGCCCGCCAATCCCAACGCTTCCAATATACCGCGCGCCAGCGTCGTCTTGCCCGCCCCAAGCCCGCCTTCGAGCGCAATGACATCGCCGATTCGCACATGGGTGGCGATGCGATGGCCAAGGTCCAGCATCGCAGCTTCATCGGCCAGATACAGCGCCACGTCAGCCACGGGGCAACTCGATCACCACCATCGTCCCCTGACCCGGCTGCGACACCAGTTCCAGCGTCCCGCCATGAGCCTGCGCCAACTGGCGGGCGAGCGGCAAGCCGATCCCGGCCTTGCCCCCGCTACGTGCCTGTCGGGCGCGGGCTGCCGGATCGAACAGCAATTTCTGCTGCGCCGCCGGGATGCCGGGTCCATTGTCGGAAATGACGATCCGGGCACGATCAGCACCACCATCGCCATGCAGCAGTACGCGGGCGCTCCTGCCGCCATAACATATGGCATTTTCGAGCAAATGATCGATCGCCTGCCCGATCCGGCGTGCGTCCCCCTCCACCTGACCCAGGCTGGGGTCGATCGTGACGGCCAGGTCTATCCCCTTGGCGTTAGCGTCGGCGCGGACACGATCGGCACTCGCACGGGCAACCGCCGCCAGATCGACGGGCGCGCGATCGATCGGCAACGTCCCCGCCTCGCCCTGCGTCAGGTCCAGCACATTGTCGATCAGCATGGACAGGCGGCCTGTGCTTTGCAGTATGCCATCGACATAGTCCTTGGCCGATGCGCTGAGTTCCCCGGCATAGCCCGCGCTCATCATCTCGGCGAAGCCGGCGATGGTGGTCAGCGGCGTACGCAGTTCGTAGCTCATATTGGTGACGAAGGCGGTCTTGACTTCATCGGCCTGTTCCAGCGCCACATTGCGGTCGCGCAGCACCTGTTCGACGCGGCGGCTGTCGGTCACGTCCAGCATGGTGAAAAGCGCATTGCCATCGGGCAACGGGATGGCGGCAAATTCGAAGGTCCGCCCGTCAGCAAAGCCGACATGGCCGATCCGCTGCTTGCGTTCGACCGTCGCCGCGCGGACAAGTTCGCGCACCAGATTGGACTGTTGCGGCTTGGCCAGCCGTTCCTGCACCGCGCGCATCAGGTCATCTATGCGCGGATGGGTCGCCAGCATTTCCTCATCCGCGCCCCACACCGTGCGGAACCGGCTGTTCCACATCTGAAGGCGACCGTCGGACGAAAAGACGCCGATCGATTCGAACAGATTGTCGAACGTCGCCGTCCGTACGCGCAGCAGCGTATCGCGCGCGCTCGAAAGCTGCACCTGCTCGGTCCGGTCCTCGAAGATCAGCAGCAGGCCGCCATCGGGAAGAGGCTGGGCATAGACACGCAAATGGGTGCCATCCTGCAGCAGCCAGTTTTCCTCGACCGGATCGGGGGACAGGAACCAGTCGCGCCGTTCGCCGCGCCATGCCGGAAAGTCGCGATGTTCCGGCAGGCGGCGTGCGTCGCGCATCTGGTCCAGCACCCGTTCGAACAGGGGGGCATCGGCCAGTTGGTCCTGATGCAGGCCGAACAGGCTGATGAAGGGCTGGTTCCAGAAGCGGAGCGCCCGATCCGGGCCAAATCTGGCGACGCCTGCGGACAGGCGATCGAGCAAGTCGCGCTGCGCTGCCTCCAGACGGCGATGTTCGACCCGTGCCTGTTCCAGTTGATGCTGGTCGACGGCATAGCCCGCTACGCCCGCCTCGCCCAGCGGCACGTCGACAACGCGCATGGTGCGCCGCTCGCCGTCGATCGTCGCGGGGACCATGCGTTCGATTGGCTCACCGCGCGCCAATGCGTCGGCGGCGGCGGCCTGCGGCGTCAGGCCGCCCACCGCCTCGACCAGTTCGACGCCGCTGCCGATCACTTCGCGGGCGTCGGCACCATCGACTGCGCGGACATAGGCGCTGTTGACCAGGCTCAGGCGCAGGTCCGGGGTGCGGTGCCACATCGGGAAGGGTGCAGCCTCGACCAGACCCGCCAGCGCTTCCAGCGCATCGCGCAACTGGTCGACCTGGCCTTTGAGCGCCTGGATTTCGGACTGGCTGTCGGTCGCGTCGAATATCCACAGTACGACGCCACCGTTTGACGCCAGGCCGGGCGATGCAGGTGCGCCGCGGACCAGCAGCAGGCGTGACGACCCGACACCGCGCACCGGCAGGGCAAAGCTCTTGCCCGCCTTTTGCGCAGACGCGATTTCGCGCGCCAACGCTGCGGCATCGTCGGGTTCCAATCCCCCGTCGGCAGCGATCAGTTCAGATGCAAAGGTCGGGACACGGGGCTTGCCCAGCCATTTGGCGAGACGATCAGCCGCTTCCAGCTTGCCATCAGGGTGAATGACCACCGGGGCGGCCGGTGCGGAAGCGAGCAGCATGGCAAGGCGATCGAGCTTGCCCTGCGCCTGCATCCCCTCCCGGCGCATCCGCTGTCCGCTGGCCAGCGCCCACACTGCGGCGCCCAGCCACAGGGCCAGCACGATGCCCAATATGATGGCGGCCATGGGGGTCAGCGTCATTGCGCCCTCTGCTCCCATTTCCGCCGAAACTGCGTGTCGCTGTTCATAATCATGCCCGGACTAACGCAAGTCGGGCGCAGCGGGAAGAAGGCGATGCAAAGAATTGAGGCCGGCGCGTAAAAGCAGACCAAAACAAATCCTCCCCCTTGCAGGGGAGGTGGCAGCACGACGTGCTGATAGAGGGGTGTCGCCCTATCAAAAGCAGGACACCCCTCCGTCAGGCTTGCGGCCCGACACATCCCCCTAAAGGGGAGGATGGTCGCTGATCAGTAGCGGTAGTGGTCGGGCTTGAACGGCCCTTCGACCGGCACGCCGATATAATCGGCCTGACGCTGGCTCAGCTTGGTGAGCTTCACGCCCAGCTTTTCCAGATGTAGTTCGGCGACCTTTTCGTCCAGATGCTTGGGCAGGACATAGACTTCGTTGCGATACTGATCGCTCTTGGTCCACAGTTCGATCTGCGCCAGCGTCTGGTTGGTGAAGCTGGCCGACATCACGAAGCTGGGGTGGCCGGTGGCATTGCCCAGATTGACCAGGCGCCCCTTCGACAGGACGATGATCTTCTTGCCGTCGGGGAATTCGACTTCGTCCACCTGCGGCTTGATCTCGGTCCATTTCATGTTGTTCAGGCCCGCAATCTCGATCTCGCTGTCGAAATGGCCGATGTTGGACACGATCGCCATATTCTTCATCGCGCGCATGTGATCGACGGTCAGCACGCCTTCATTGCCGGTCGCGGTGACGAAAATGTCGGCGCGCGGGGCGGCCTCTTCCATCGTCACGACTTCATAGCCTTCCATCGCCGCCTGCAGCGCGCAGATCGGATCGACTTCGGTCACGAGCACGCGCGCGCCACCATTGCGGAGCGAGGCAGCCGAACCCTTGCCGACATCGCCGAAGCCGGCGACGCAGGCGACTTTGCCGGCCAGCATGACGTCGGTGCCGCGACGGATCGCGTCGACCAGCGATTCCTTGCAGCCGTAAAGATTGTCGAACTTCGACTTGGTGACGCTGTCGTTCACGTTGATCGCGGGGAAAGGCAGCTTGCCCTTCTTGGCCAGTTCATAGAGGCGATGGACCCCGGTGGTGGTTTCTTCCGACACGCCCTTGATCGACTGAACGGTCTTGGTCAGGAAACCGGGGCGTTCCTTCAGCACGCGCTTCAGCACCGCGCAGAAGATTTCCTCTTCCTCGTTCGACGGGGTGAACAATTCCTCGCCCGCTTCGACCCGCGCGCCCCACAGGGCGAACATGGTGGCGTCGCCGCCATCGTCCAGGATCATGTTGGCAACGCCCGACGGATCGGTGTGCCAGTCGAAAATGCGTTCGACATAGTCCCAATATTCCTGCAGCGTTTCGCCCTTGATGGCGAATACCGGCACGCCCGACGCGGCGATCGCGGCGGCGGCATGGTCCTGCGTGGAATAGATGTTGCAGGTCGCCCAGCGAACCTGAGCGCCCAGCGCGGTCAGCGTCTCGATCAGCACGGCGGTCTGGATCGTCATGTGCAGCGATCCGGTGATGCGCGCGCCCTTCAACGGCTGCGACGGGCCGAATTCCGCGCGCAGGGCCATCAGCCCCGGCATTTCGGTTTCGGCGATATCCATTTCCTTGCGGCCAAAATCGGCCAGGGCGATATCGGCGATCACATAATCCTGCGCCTGGGTGGCGGAAGCGGTGGCCACGATCGTGTCTCCGTAAACTTGAAATGATGCCTGTACCGCTGGAAGAAGGTCCGGGCGGCGGCGATGGCAAGCGCTTTACCAACCGCCGCCGCCCGTGGCAACTCGATATAAAGATTTCTTTATGTGATGACCCTGCCGGTCGACCGAAACCTGCGTCAGGCCGAACCGGCCCCGCGCACCAGATGCGACGAATCGACACCGGCCGCCGCATAGGAAGCGGCCCATTTGCGATGGGTGGGCACGTCGAACAACAGGTCGGCATTGCCCGGCGCCAGAAACCAGCTGTCGCTCGTCATCTCGCGTTCCAACTGCCCGGCACCCCACCCGGCATAGCCAAGCGCGACGAGATAGCGGCTCGGCCCGCGTCCCCGTGCAATCGCCTTCAATATGTCGAGCGATCCGGACAAGCCCCATTGTGTGCCGACCTGCACCATGTCCTGCCCCGACCAGTCGAGCGAATGGAGGACAAAGCCGCGCCGTGGTTCGACCGGACCGCCGCGCAGGACGGGTCTGTCGGGGATCGCGCTGCCATCAATGTCGAAACTGTCGAGCAGGCCATGCAGGCTGACGCCTTCCATTTCCTCCCCGACCGCTATGCCCATTGCCCCTTCGGCGTCATGAACGCACAGCGCAACCACGCTATGATCGAACCGCGCATCAGCCATGCCGGGCAATGCGAGCAGGAAATGCCCGCCAAAGAAACTGGTCTGGTCCATCACCGGAATATAGACCAACATGGGATGATGCCAAGGATCTCGCGGCATATTCCGTCCCCGCCCTTGACAGTCCGCCCGGCAGCAACGACCTGCGCCCTCGTTAGTTTCAGGAGAATGACCATGACCATTGCCAAGGGCGACCGCCTTCCCAGCACGACATTCACGAAAATGACCGAGGATGGCCCGGAGCCCGTGACGTCGGACGAATATTTCGCAGGCCGCACGGTCGCGGTCTTTTCCGTTCCCGGCGCATTTACGCCCACCTGTTCTGCAAAGCATCTGCCCGGCTTCATCGACAAAGCCGGTGCGCTGAAGGAAAAGGGCGTCGATGAAATCGCCTGCACTGCCGTCAACGACGCTTTCGTGATGGGCGCTTGGGGTAAGTCTGCCGGTGCGGATGGCAAGGTGACGATGCTCGCCGATGGCAATGGCGATTTCGCCAAGGCCGTTGGCCTGACCATGGATGGCAGCAAATTCGGCCTTGGCCAGCGCGGCCAGCGCTTCTCCATGATCGTGAAGGACGGCGTCGTGGCCGAACTCAATGTCGAAGCCCCCGGTGATTTCAAACTGTCATCGGCCGACCATATGCTGGGCCAGCTTTAATTCCAGAAGTCGGCGTGCATTTTCGATCGCGCGCCGACTTCCTTCCGTCATGCAACTGCGTTAGCAAGGGGCGATGACACAAAGCATCGGCAGCGCAACGGTCGCGCAACTGGACCGCCTCTATCAGACATCCATCGAAACATTGCGCGACGCCATGCGCGCTTACGGTCGCGACGGCAGCGTCCCTCCGCCGCAAGCGCGGCACGACCAGCGTTTCTGCTATCCCGAATTGCGCATCACCTATCATGGTGACAGCGACGCGCCGCCGCCCGGCCGGTCCTTCGCCCGCCTGTCCAAACCGGGCCGCTATGTCACCACCATTACCCGTCCCGCGATGTTCGCCGATTATCTGGCCGAACAGATCGACCTGCTCGTCCGCGACTATGGGGTGGAGGTCGAAACCGGCCTCAGTCACCAGCAAATCCCCTTTCCCTATGTTCTGGACGGGCTGGACATGGGGGCGCTCGACGGCACGCCCCCGACCGAACTGGCGCGCTATTTCCCCACGACCGAACTGGCCGAGATTGGCGACGAGATTGCCGATGGCCTGTTCATGCCGGATGCGGACGGTGATCGGCCGCTGGCGCTGTTCGATGGTCTGCGCACCGACTTTTCGCTGGCGCGTCTGAAACATTATACCGGCACGCCCGCCGAACATATGCAGCGCTACATCCTGTTCACCAACTATCATCGCTATGTTGATGAATTCGTCAGTTGGGCCTGCGCGGAATTGCAGCGGGACGGAAACCGCTTTACCGCTTTGTCGGGGGCTGGTGGCGTCTATGTCACCCCCGAAACCGCCGATCCGGCGCAGATGATCGCCGACAGCGCCTGGCGCAAGCATCAGATGCCCGCTTATCACCTGATCGCGCCAGACGGCAGCGGCATCACGCTCGTCAATATCGGTGTCGGTCCGTCCAACGCAAAGACGATCTGCGATCATCTGGCCGTACTGCGCCCGGAAGCCTGGCTGATGATCGGCCATTGCGGCGGGCTGCGACCCAGCCAGCGGATCGGCGATTATGTGCTGGCCCACGCCTATCTGCGCGATGACAAGGTGCTGGACGCCATGCTGCCGCCCGAAATTCCGATCCCGGCCATTGCGGAGGTGCAGGTGGCGATGGCACAGGCAGCGGAAGCCGTGCTTGGGGGGCGCGACCCGGAAGATTTCAAGCGTCGCCTGCGCACCGGCACGGTCGTCACCACCGATGATCGCAACTGGGAACTGCGCTATTCCAGTTCCGCCCTGCGTTTCAGCCTGTCGCGTGCGGTCGGCATCGACATGGAATCCGCCACCATCGCGGCACAGGGCTACCGCTTCAGGGTGCCCTATGGCACGTTGCTATGCGTTTCCGACAAGCCGATCCATGGCGAACTCAAACTGCCGGGCCAGGCCAATCGCTTCTATGAGGAAGCGATCGCCAGCCATTTGCGCGTGGGGCTAATGACCTGCGAACTGCTGCGAGAAGGGGGCGCAAAGCTGCACAGCCGCAAGCTACGCGCCTTCAACGAGCCGCCATTCAGATAAGGCGTTGATCAGGCAGCCGCGCGCCAGATGGCGACGCGGTCCTTGCCGTCACGCTTGGCGTCGTAAAGGGCGGCGTCAGCACGGGCGACCATGTCGTCCAGTTGCTGGTCGCCCGCCTGCAATTGCGCAACGCCAAAGCTGGCGCGCAGCCGGGCGTGCGGGGCGTTGGGCAGGATCAGGCAACCAATCTCCGCGCGCACCCGCTCCATGACGTCGGCAGCTGCGGCGGCGTCCGTCTCCACCAGCAGCAGCCCGAATTCATCGCCGCCCATCCGCGCGACGATATCGCCGCGGCGGACGGCGCTGCCCAGCAACTGGGCAAAACCGCGCAGGGCGGCGTCCCCGGCGATATGGCCATGCCCGTCATTCAAAGCCTTGAACCCGTCAAGATCACACACGACCAGCGCCAGCGGGCGGCCATAACGCCGGGCATTGGCGATGGCGCGCACGGCGGCCTCATCCAACCCGCGACGGTTGAGCACGTCCGTCAGCGGATCATGCCGCATCTGCCTCCGCAACTGGTGCGCCAGATCGCCTGCGACCACCATGACGGCGGCCACGCCCGTGCCGACATAGATGGACGGCAGGCCAAGGCCCAATATCGCGCGATAGGTGACCAAGCCCGCGCCCGGCGCCTTGCCGAGATTAGCGGCGGCGCTGACGGCCAGGGCCGTCTGAAACAGCGCGAACAGCAGAAACATGGTGAAAAAGGCGATTTCCGGTGCATTGAACCGCCGGTCGCGGGGCCAGAGGGAGGCAGCCGAACACAGCATCAATATGCCGACATAGCCCGGCACGATCATGCCCTGAAGCGCGCGATCATGGATCATCGCCGCATAGATGCCACCGACCGCCACGACTGATCCCGCGCCCAGCATCAATCGCCAGGGTACAGGCTGTCCCGACCGCTGGCGCACGCCCGCCACCACCAGCGTACCGCTGACGACGATGCAGCATGCCGCCAGCGCCATCAGCGGGCCGCTCTTCAACATGATGCCCGCCGCATTGGCGATCCACTGGACCATTGCGGCGCTATAGGACAGCGTCCAGCTCAACACATGGACCTGGCGTCCAAAATGTAACCACGCCACCCCCATCGCCAGCGCCATGACGACGCTGGTGAAGAAGAGCAAAGCAATGATGATGATCGCCGGGTCCACGGGCCTGGCCTTTACTGGCTTTACTTGGCGATTACCAGCCGCAAGACTTGCCTTTGTTCTGCTGGACGAGCCATTTTTGCAACGGTGCGAAATAAGCGGTCATCGCCTTGCCCGAAATCTCGCGCGTTCCAGTGAAGGCCTGCAACGCATCGGGCCATGGCTTGGACGCGCCCATTTCCAGCATCGCGTTCAGCTTGGCTCCAACAGCTTTGTCTCCGTAGAAGGAACAGCGATGGAGCGGCCCCTTCCAGCCCGCCTGTTTGCAGGCCGCTTCGTAAAATTGCTGCTGCAAAATCCCCGCCAGGAAATAGCGGGTGTAGGGGGTATTCCCCGGAATATGGAATTTCGCACCCGCGTCGAACTTGGTTTCATCGCGGGTCACGGGCGGGACGATACCCTGATATTGGCGGCGGAGGTCCGTCCAGCCCTTTTCATACTGGCTCTGCGGTATCGCGCCGCTGAATACGCCCCAGCGCCATTTGTCGACCAGCAAACCAAAGGGCAGAAATGCAACCTTGTCCATCGCCTGACGCAGCAACAGGCCAATATCCTTGTCCGGTCCGGGCACCTTGCCCGCGTCCAGCAGGCCGATCTTCACCAGATAGTCGGGCGTGATCGACAAAGCGACGAAATCGCCGATCGCTTCGTGGAAGCCGTCATTCGCCCCATCCAGATAAAGCGGCTTCTGATTCTGATAGGCGCGCTGGTAATAATTGTGGCCCAGCTCATGATGGATGGTCACGAAGTCGTCGCTGTTGACCTTCGTGCACATCTTGACGCGTATGTCGTCCTTGTTGTCGATATCCCATGCGGATGCGTGGCAGACGACTTCGCGGTCCAGCGGCTTGATGAACTGGGTGCGTTCCCAAAACGTCTCCGGCAGCGGCGCAAAGCCCAGCGAGGAATAAAAGCCCTCGCCGATTTTGAACATCTGCTTTTCCCAATAGCCGCGCTGCTGCTTTTCCGGCGTGTCAGGGGTATCGACCTGACCGGGGCGGGTTTCGACATAACCCTTGGCCTTCAACAGCTCCCCGACGTCATAGCCCAGGTCGCCTGCGCCCTTGGGCGCGACGACATCATAGATATTGCCCCAGGATTGCGCCCACATATTGCCCAGCAAGTCGGCACGGATTGGTCCCGTCGCCGGCTGCACCGCATCGCCATATTTCTCGTTGAGCTTGGTGCGGGTATAGCAATGCAGCTGGTCATAGAGCGGCTTCACCTCCGCCCAGATCTTGTCGGTCAGCTTGGCGAAATCATCGGCGGGCATGTCATATTTGGACCGCCACATCGCCCCCGTATCGGCAAAGCCCAATTCCCTGGCGCCCGCATTGGCGATATCGACCAGCTTGGCGTAATCGTCTCGCATCGGCGCGCCAACATTGTCGTGCCAACTGACCCACATTTCCTTCAGTTCTTCGGGGTTGCGGTTGTTCCCCATCTGCTCCTCAATGTCGCTGCCATTGATCGGCTGGCCCTTGAGCGTTCCCTTCCCCTTGCCATAGGTGGACTGGAGCCGTGTCGCGAGATCATTGAGTTCCTGCGCCGCGCCCGGCGTGGTCGGCGCAGGCAGGGTCAGCGCGGTGCGCAGCAGGTCCAGGCGGCGCTTCGTTTCGGCCGACAGGCCAGGCGCTGCGGCATATTTCGCCGCCTCAAGCGCATAATCGACATTCATGGACGTGCGGATGGCGCCGAAATAGGCGGCCACGGCGTCGCTGTCGTCATTCAGATAGGTGGAATTGACCCAGTCGGCACGGTTGGAGATCAGCGAATGTTCGAACATCGCCTTTTCCGCCTTCGCAAGGAAAGCTTCGGCCTCGGCAGCCGTCGGTGCGGGCGTCTGCTGGGCAAGGACGGGCGATACAGTAAGCGCGGCCGCAAGCGCGGCAAGCGAGATGGCGATTTTCACGGGAGTTCCCCTCATAGGCTTATGAAGGGGAAGGTGACTTGCCCGGACGATACAGTCAAGCGGTCAGGAAATCGGCCATTGCCTGCCCCATCTCCTTGCGGGTGACGGCGTTCATGTGATTGCCCGGTATTTCGACATAGCGCCCATCGGGCAGCACATCCGCCAGTTCCTGCGCCACGCCATTATCGCGGTCGTCCGCGCCGCAGATGATTTCGGTCGGCTGCTGAATGGCAGCGATTGTCTCGCGCGGCGTATCGACAAAGGTGTTCAGGATATGGAGCATCGCCACCGGATCACCCTTGGTGGTCTTGAGGAAGGCTTCCGTCATCCATTCCGACGTGCCGCGCTCGAACGTGCCAAGGTTCGTCAGGACATTCCTGTAATAGCCGCCATTGTCGAGCGTCTGGACCAGTCCGCGCAGGCCCATCCCCGCCAGGATCACCCGCCGCGGCGTCGCTCCGCGCGCCAGCATCCGCACGGTCGTGCGCGCGCCCAGCGAATAGCCGCCCAGATCATAGTCGGTCAGCCCCAGTTGCTCGACCAGTGCCAGCCCGTCTTCGGTCAGGGCGTCGGGCGGATAGGCGGCAATATCATGCGGCTTCCCGCTCTCTCCATGGCCGCGCAGGTCGGGCATGATCAGGCGGAAGCCCGCCTCAACCAGTTTCGCGGCATGACCGTAGCGAATCCAGTTGGTGAAGGCGTTGGAAAAATAGCCATGGATCAGCACCAGATCCCGGCCCTCCCCCGCCACATGCACGGCGATCGGCAGGCCATCAAAGCCCTTGATGTCATGGCGTTCGATGGTCAGGTCGGTCATGGAGTAATCCTTACGCAGCGGTGGGCGGCTTGCCGATATGGCGTCCGGCGCGGGGGCGCAAGAGCGCGATCAGCGTCAGCGCACTGCCCAGTTGGGCCGCCGCCATATCTTTCTGCGCGTCCCAGACATCGCCTTGCTGGCCATTATAATAGTCAGCCGTCTCGCCAGCCGCGATCACCGTAAGCAGCCATTCGAATATTTCGTAAAGCGCGCTGCTCAAACCGATGGCGGCGAAGGCGAAGGTCAGGCTCCATCCGTGGCGCAAGCCACCGAAGCGATGCGCGCTTTGCGCCAGAGGCATTGTCAGCAGCATGCCGAACGCAAAATGAACCAACCTGTCATAGCCATTGCGCGACGTTCCGAACAAGGATGACAGGTCATGCCCTGCCAACGCCCGCGCCCAATCATCATAGGGCACATAGGAATAAATCCAGCGCGCGCCGAGTGTATGGAGCAGGAGAAAGAGCCAGATGCACGCAACAGCGCCGTTGGACAACGGCCAGCGTCGAAGCAGCCAGGGCGCGGCAGCGATCAGCGCTATGGTTGGCCCATGTTGTAGTGGCGCAAGTTCAGGATAGGGCTGGGCGATGTTGGCGAGGCCGATCGCCATGATCAGCGAGAGGATCATCCGGCGCTGCGCAACAGGAACAGCGTTCCAGAGAGCGACAGCGCCGGAGATCATGGAGTCGTCACCCCTTCTTGAGGTGACGGCGGCCCAGCAGTTCGGCGATCTGCACCGCGTTCAGCGCCGCACCCTTGCGCAGATTGTCACTGACGCACCAGAGCGTCAGGCCATTGTCCACGGTCGAATCCTCACGCACGCGGCTGATGAAGGTTGCGAAGTCGCCGACACATTCGATCGGCGTGATATAGCCGCCATCCTCGCGCTTATCGACCAGCATGATGCCGGGCGCTTCACGCAATATGTCCTGCGCTTCCTTGGCGGAAATTTCATTCTCGAACTCGATGTTGATCGCTTCGGAATGACCCACGAACACCGGCACGCGCACGCAGGTTGCGGTCAGCTTGATCTTGGGATCGAGGATCTTCTTGGTTTCCGCGACCATCTTCCATTCTTCCTTGGTCGAACCATCGTCCAGGAAAACGTCGATATGGGGGATGACGTTGAAGGCGATCTGCTTGGTGAACTTCTTGGGCTCCGCCGGATCACCGACGAAGATGTTGCGCGACTGCTCGAACAGTTCGTCCATGCCCGCCTTGCCCGCGCCGGACACCGACTGATAGGTGGATACGACCACGCGCTTGATGGTCGCGGCGTCATGCAGCGGCTTCAGGGCCACCACCATCTGCGCGGTCGAGCAGTTAGGGTTGGCGATGATGTTGCGCTTGGTATAGCCGTCGATCGCGTCCGGGTTCACTTCGGGCACGATCAGCGGCACGTCCGGGTCCATGCGGTACAGCGAACTATTGTCGATCACGACGCAGCCGGCTGCCGCCGCCTTGGGCGCATATTCGGCGGTCGGGCCGCTGCCCGCCGCGAACAGGGCGATGTCCCAGCCGCTAAAGTCGAAATGTTCGATATTCTGGCATTTGATCGTCTTGCCGGTTTCACCGAAATCGACGGCCAGACCCTGCGACCGCGACGATGCGACCGCGGCGATCTCGTCAATCGGGAACTCGCGCTCGGCGAGAATGGTCAACATTTCGCGGCCCACATTCCCGGTGGCACCTACGACGACGACCCTGTAACCCATGACTGAACACTCCACTCCGATGCAGATATTGCGGAGTGGGCGGCATAGCGGCGTTGCGTCATTTGTCCAGTGGCAAGCCCTTTGTTGCGCGAAAGGTCAGCTTTTCCCGCTGGACGTTGCCGCGATGCCGCAACGCCCTTTGCCGCCTGTCTCCTATGGTTTGGCGGCGTCGGGCGCTATCCCGCGCCGGGCCAGAAAATCCTCGATCGTGCGCCACAGGTGTACGCTGATCCCCGGCCCGCCGACGCGGTGGGTCTGGCCGGGATAGGCCATCATCTCGAACGGCACCGCCGCGCCCTGCATCTTGGCCATCAGGGCAGTGGCATTGTCGAACACCACATTGTCGTCCGACATGCCGTGGATCAGCATCAACGGATCACTGATCTTCACCGCCTCGTCGATCGCGCCTGATGCCGGATAGGCGCTGGGCTTGTCCTGTGGCATCCCCAGATAGCGTTCGGTGTAATGGGTGTCGTACAACTCCCACTTCGTGACCGGCGCACCCGCCACGGCCGCCGCGAAAACGCCCGGTGCCTTTTCCAGCAGCTTCAACGACATATAGCCGCCATAGGACCAGCCATAGGTCGCGATCCGCTTGGGATCGACGAAAGGCTGGGCCTTCAGCCAATCCACGCCCGCCAGTTGATCCGTCACCTCGACTGTTCCCATCGCGCGATAGAGATGATCCTCGAACGCCTTGCCGCGATCGGGCGTGCCACGATTGTCGACAGCAAAGACGATCCAGCCGCGGTCGACCAGATACTGGTTCAGCGCGCCGGACCATGTGTTCGTCACCTGCCGCCCGCCGCCCGGCCCGCCATAATGGATCATGAACACCGGATAGCGCTTTCCCGGCTCGATCGGCGGGGTCATGATCTTGGTATAGAGCGTCGTTCCGTCCGCCGCCTTGATCGTGCCGAACCGGGTTTTGACATGGCTCGCCAGATAGGGTGCATAGGGATGATCGCCCTTCAGCGCATTTTCGGACAGCCACTGCAATTGCTTGCCGCTATTGTCGACCAGATAGACCTGCTTGGGCTGATCGCTATTCTGGCGCGTGATGACGGCGCGGCTGGCGGCGGCGTCCATCACCGCGTCATTCCACCAGCCGCTGGCCGTAATCTGGCGCGCGGCGGCCGGTCGCGTGATGGGGGCGCTGTAAAGCTGCTGTTCCAGCGGTGTTTCGCGATTGCCGGTGAAATAGGCCAGCCCCGCTTTTTCGTCGACCGCCACCAGCGTCTTGACCTCCCAGTCGCCACTGGTCAGCGCCGTCCATTTGCCGTCATGGACGCGGTAGAGATGGCCATGGCCGCTCTTTTCGGACCACCACAGGAAATCGCCGCCCGACAGGGGATGGAAATTGTCGCTCAGGTTGATCCAGCTTTTGGCCGTTTCGCTCAGAATGACCTTGGCCTTGCCGGTCGCCGGATCGACTGCCAGCAGGTCGAGCCGCTTCTGGTCGCGCGCTTCGCGCTGGACATAGAGCGTGCGGCCATCCTTCGCCCAGTCGACCCGCGCCAGATAAATGTCCCGATCCGATCCCAGATCGACCTTCACCTGGCCCGACCCGTCCGGCTTCATGACATAGAGGTCGACGATCGCATTGGGCGTCCCGGCGGCCGGGTAACGCTGCTGATAGACTGTCGTGCCCTCCCCGCCAATTGCAGTACGGGTGACGATGCCGACCGGGCTTTCATCGACCCGTGCAACCGCAATCAGGCTGTCGTCGGGCGACCACCAATAGCCGGTGCGCCGGTCCATCTCCTCCTGCGCGACAAATTCGGCAACGCCCCAACTGACCGTATCGCTGGCCCCTTGCGTTACCTGCCGTTCCGCACCGCCGATCGGCTGTACGAACAGGTTGCCGCCGCGCACGAAGGACACGAAACCGCCCTTGGGGCTGACAACGCCATTCAATTCGCCGTCGGGCGTATCGGTCAGGCGCTGCACCTTGCCATCCAGCGCCGCAAGATAAAGGTCGCCATCGACCGGCACCAGGATGCTCTTGCCATCCGGCGACCAGTCATAGCTGGTTATGCCGGTGCTCCCCGCGACGGAGCGGTCGCGTTCGCGCTGCATCTTTTCCGCTTCGGATAGCGCCGCGCCGCTGCCGGTCTTGCGCGAATCGACCAGCATCCGCTGCTTGCCGGTGCGCGTGTCGATCGCCCACAGGTCCAGCCGCTCCTTTTCGTCGGCGCGCGGTTTGAGCAGGGTGACGAGCGTACCGTCCGGCGACAATTTTAGCGCCCGCGGCTGCGGTCCTGCCAGGTCGGGGCTGGCAAAAACTCTCTCGAGCGTCAGCTTTTCCTGCGCGATGACAGGCGCGGTGGACAGCATCAGCAGCACGCCAAGGGCTGCGCCGGATTTCAGATAGGGCGGCATCGACATCCTTTCACGTCGGCGGCCGTACAGGCCACCGGATCAAGGGCAATGATTAGCCCCATGAGACTGAAAAGATCAATGCAGGGAAATAATCTGTCCCGTCCATGGCAGCCAAGCCATGGTGGGCGCGGTAGGGATTGAACCTACGACCCCACCCGTGTGAAGGGTGTGCTCTACCACTGAGCTACGCGCCCCCTTTCGGGAGGAGGCGGCCATTGGCATCGCTGGCGCGCCCTGTCAAGCGTGGCGGCATGGGCGCGTACAAATTGCGCCTTTGCACGGCGTCGCCCAAGCGCTTAAAATGATTATGCCGCAAATATGGAGTGACGACTTAATGCGTAAGGCGCTGTTTCTGGCCATTCTGGCTACGCTGGCCGCCTGCAACACGGTGCAGGGCGTAGGACGCGATATTGAATCTGTTGGTCGGGCCGGCAAAGAAGTGATGCACTGACCGATCGACAGTATATTATTGCAGGACGCGGCCGATGGCTGTTGCGTTTTTGCGCAGCCGGACACCATCACATCCCGGTTCGCCACAGTTGCATGCTTCGATCGTGTAGCGCACGCCACACATGACCAAAATGTCGTGATCGAAACTATAATTGGAAATGCCCGCGCGCTCGACCTTTTCCTGAGCTCTGGCCTTGAGAGTCATGCGCGTTCTCCCATGAATGCGGACGCCAATAATTGATGGTGCGATGCACAATGTCAATTGATCGACATTTGTTCCTGAACGGTTTGTAAGAATATTGTCGCCAAAATGCCACGCTTCGTCGTCGCTGTTCAGGCGACTTGCACCGCAAAGCACAGCGTCCCATATGCCGCTTCATGAATGACCATAACAGCAGCAGCATGCCGGTCTGGCATGGCACCACCATCATGTCGGTCCGCAAGAATGGGAAGGTCGTCGTCGCTGGCGACGGTCAGGTTTCGATGGGCCAGACGGTGATGAAACCCAATGCCCGCAAGGTTCGCCGACTGCATGACGGCAGCGTCATTGGCGGCTTTGCCGGCGCCACCGCCGACGCCTTCACGCTGTTCGAGCGGCTGGAAGCGAAGCTGGAGCGCCATAACGGCCAATTGATGCGATCGGCGGTCGAACTGGCCAAGGATTGGCGCACTGACAAATATCTGCGCAATCTGGAAGCGATGATGATCGTCGCGGACAAGGATGTGACGCTGATCCTGACCGGCAATGGCGACGTGCTGGAACCCGTGAATGGCGTGGCCGCGATCGGCTCCGGCGGCAACTTCGCCCTCGCCGCCGCCCGCGCGCTGGTCGATTATGAGGCAGATGCGGAAACGCTGGCGCGCAAGGCCATGGCCGTGGCGGCCGACATTTGCGTCTATACCAACGATCAGCTCACAATCGAGACGCTGGACAGCGCCGCTTAACCTCCCTCCCGTTTGCGGGAGGAATTTTGGGGAGGGCGCGTAATCAGACATCCCCGACATGCCCTCCCCTAACCCCTCCCTGAAGGGCGGGTAAAAGGACTGAAATGAACGACAATCTGACCCCTAAAGCCATCGTCGCCGCGCTCGACGCGCATATCATCGGCCAGCATGACGCCAAGCGCGCCGTTGCCGTTGCCCTGCGCAACCGCTGGCGGCGGCAACATCTGCCCGACGACCTGCGCGACGAGGTAACGCCCAAGAATATCCTGATGATCGGGCCGACCGGCTGCGGCAAGACGGAGATCAGCCGTCGCCTTGCCAAACTGGCGGATGCGCCCTTCGTCAAGGTAGAGGCCACCAAATTCACCGAAGTCGGCTATGTTGGCCGCGATGTCGAACAGATCGTCCGCGATCTTGTCGAGGAAGCGGTGCGCCTGGAAAAGGACCGGCGTCGCGAGGCCGTGCGCGACGCCGCGTCGGAAGCCGCGATGGGCCGCCTGCTCGACGCACTGACGGGCAAGGAAGCCAGCGAGGCTACGCGCCTGTCCTTCCGCCAGAAGATCGAACAGCATCAGATGAACGATGTCGAGGTCGAGGTGGAAGTCGCCGATAGCCCGTCCATGCCGATGGAAATTCCCGGCATGGGTGGTCAGGTCGGCATGATCAACCTGTCCGACATGATGTCCAAAGCCTTTGGCCAGCAGCAGAAGAAGCGCCGCAAGATGCGGGTCGCCGATGCGTGGGACAAGCTGGTCGAGGAAGAGCAGGACAAGCGCCTGGATCAGGATGATGTCGCCCGCGTTGCCATCACCAGCGCCGAACAGAATGGCATCGTGTTCCTTGACGAGATCGACAAGATTGCGGTCAGCGACGTGCGCGGCGGCTCGGTCAGTCGCGAGGGCGTGCAGCGCGACCTGCTCCCGCTGATCGAAGGGACGACCGTTTCGACCAAATATGGTCCGCTCAAGACCGACCATATCCTGTTCATCGCGTCCGGCGCCTTCCACGTCGCCAAGCCCAGCGACCTGCTCCCCGAACTTCAAGGCCGCCTGCCGATCCGCGTCGAACTCAAGGCGCTGACCGAGGAGGATTTCGTGGCGATCCTGTCGGACACCAAGGCGAGCCTGGTGGCGCAATATCGCGCACTGTTGGCGACGGAGGAGGTGACAATCGACCTGACGCCCGAAGGCATCCACGCCGTTGCGCGCATCGCTGCCGAAGTAAATAGCGAGGTCGAAAATATCGGCGCCCGCCGCCTTCAGACCGTGATGGAAAAGCTGCTGGAGGATGTCAGTTTCGAGGCGGAGGATCGTCGCGGCGAAACGCTGGTGATCGACGCCGCCTATGTCGAAAAGCAGCTCAATGCGATCGCGCACGACACGGATCTGAGCAAATATGTGCTGTAATTTCCAGTTCCCCCTCTCGCCTGCGGGAGTGGGCTAGGGGGTGGGCGTGCGCAACCTCGCACATGCCCACCCCGCTGCGACTAAATTCGCCTTCGGCTCATAAAGTCTTGCTGCCCCTCCCGCCTGCGGGAGGGGATTTTGTTCAAATCAATAACTCCGCCCGACCAGCACGCGCTCGACCGCCTTCTCGCCGGTGAATATGCATGTCCCGTCCGCGGGGTCGGCATCATTGGGCACATTGCGCAGCGTCAGCTTCTCGCCCTTGAGCCACTGCACCACCTTCTCCAGCGCCTCGCCGGTCGGCTTGGCCCATTGAACCAGCGCCCAGCCGGGCTTGGCGCTGGCGGCGAAATAGGCCTTGAGCGCTTCAATGTCGGTGATCGACCGGTCGATGCTGCCATCCAGCCTGGACTTGGCATCCGCGAACAAGGACGCCTGAATTTCGGTCAGCATGGCGGTGGCGCCGGCGACGAAATCGTCCCTGGCCACAATCTGGCTGTCGAGCTTGCCGTCGGCGCGATAAAGCCGGTCGCGCCGGATCACCGACACATTACCGCCCGCCACGTCGCGGCCACCGACTTCGATCACGATGGGCGCGCCCTTCTTGACCCAGCCCCAGCGCTTGGTCGCTGCCTTGGCCGCGCGACGGTCAAGCAGCGCGCGCACGGGTTCGCGGAATACGTCCAGCGCATTGAGCTGACTGACCAGATCGGCGCAATAATCGACGATCGCGGCATCCTCGTCCGTGTCGCGCAGCATCGGCACCACGACGACCTGATAGGGCGCAACGCGCGGCGGCACGCGCAGTCCGTCATCGTCACCATGGACCATGATCAGCCCGCCGATCATCCGGGTGGACATGCCCCAGCTGGTCGTCTGCGCCAGTTCCTGCTGCCCTTCGGCATTCTGGAACTTGATATTCTGCGCCTGGCTGAAGGTGGTGCCCAGGAAGTGCGAGGTGCCGGCCTGCAACGCCTTGCCGTCCTGCATGATCGCTTCGATCGAATATGTCGCGACCGCGCCGGGGAAGCGTTCATTCTCCGGCTTTTCGCCCGCCACGACGGGCATGGCGACGCAGTCTTCCGCAAAGCTGCGATAGACTTCCAGCATCTTCATCGTCTCTTCCATCGCCTCTTCGACGGTGGCGTGGGCGGTATGGCCTTCCTGCCAGAGAAATTCCGTGGTGCGCAGGAACATGCGGGTGCGCATTTCCCAGCGGACGACATTGGCCCACTGGTTGATCAAGACGGGCAGGTCACGCCAGGATTGGACCCAACGGCTGAACGCCGCGCCGATCACCGTTTCCGACGTCGGGCGCACGACCAGCGGCTCCTCCAGCTTGGCTTGCGGATCGGGAACCAGCTTGCCGTCCTTCTGGATCAGCCGGTGATGGGTGACGACCGCCATTTCCTTGGCGAAGCCGTCGACATGCTCGGCTTCCTTTCCGAAATAGCTCAAGGGGATGAACAGCGGGAAATAGCAGTTCTCATGGCCCGTCGCCTTGATCTGCGCGTCAAGCAATGTCTGGATGCGTTCCCAGATGCCATAGCCCCATGGCCGGATGACCATGCAGCCGCGCACGCCGCTTTCTTCGGCAAGGTCCGCTTCGGTAATGACGGCCTGATACCAGGCGGAGAAATCCTGTTCGCGGGTGACGGAAAGGGCGTGTTTCACAGAGATGGCTTGCCTGCTGTAGGGAATGGATCGGCGCGCAATAGGCCATGCGCGCTATTCCCGTCCAGCCCCGACGCGCATAGATGTTCAGCCGATGGTCACGCCCAGTTTTTCGAGCCATGCGCGGGCTTGCTTGGGCTCGCCCGGCGCATCCGATGCCACCGGGCCGCGGGCGGCAAGAAAGGACTGGTGCAGCGCAAATGGCTCCAGCCCCAACTGATCGCGCAGGGCGTCGATGTCGGCGGCAAGTTCATCCAGCGCCGCGATGACAGGCGCAGTTCTGGCGCGGGCCTGTCGGTCAGGCTTATGGTCGAACAGGCCCCAAACCCCGCCAGCGGCCGTTTGAAGCGCTGCGATCAACGCGGCTTCATAGTCGGCTTCCAGCTCGGCCCGCCTTACGTCCAGCCGTTCGAGCCGGTCAGCCTTCGCCATGGGGTATCAGCCCAGCTTGTCGATCTTCGCGTTGAGCGCGGCGAGTTGCGCCTTCAACTCGGCGATCTCGTCATCCTTGTCGGCTTCCGCGGGCGTCGTGCCCGGAACGCCCGGAACACCCGGCATCAGCCCGCCTGCCCCCTTGAAGGCGCTGGTCGCGGCCTCGAACATCTGCATGTTGCGCTTGGCGATCTCGGCCAGCGGACCGCCGCCGAACGCACCCTGCATCGCTTCCTGAAACTGCAACTGGTTCTTGCGGAAGGCATCCATCGACGCTTCGAGATATTGCGGCACCATCGACTGCATCGAATCGCCATACATGGAGATCAACTGGCGCAGGAAGTTGACGGGAAGCATATTTTCGCCGCGCTGTTCTTCTTCCATGATGATCTGCGTCAGGACATTGTGCGTGATGTCCTCGCCGCTCTTGGCATCGACGACCACGAACTCGCGGCCCTCGCGCGTCATTTGCGACAGGAGATCAAGGGTGATGTAACTGGAGGTTTCGGTGTTATAAAGCCGCCGGTTAGCGTATTTCTTGATAACGACCGGCTCTGATTCATTAGCCGCTTTAGATTTGGCCATGGACACCTCTCCCGCACCTGCACAATCCTTATTAGCACAGGGCGTTGCCGCACCGCAACATGGCCCGAGGCCTTTACCCCTTTTTCTCAACATTTTATGGCGCGAAACAGAGGGCGATCCCGAACTGCGCAAGCGCGCGTTCGTCGGTTTGCGCCGCTATCAGCAGGCAAAGCGCCCCGCCCCGCCGACTGCCCCGGCCAGCATGGTGCAGGTCGGCAGTGCCCGGTTGCTGCGTTATGGCGTTGAAAATGGCCGCGCTCCGGTGGTTTTCGTGCCCTCGCTCATCAATCCTCCGCAAGTGCTGGACCTGTCGGAACGCCGATCTTTGCTGCGCCATATGGCCGCAGCAGGACATGATGCATGGCTGGTCGACTGGGGCGCTCCGTTGGCCGACGACAGGGCGATGGGGCTTGAAGGGCATGTCATCGACCGGCTCTTGCCGCTGATCGCGGCGCTGCCGCGACCGCCCATCATCGTGGGCTATTGCCTGGGAGGAACGCTGGCGATGGGTGCGGCGATGCTGCGCCCTGTTCAGGCAGTCGCAACCATTGCCTCGCCCTGGCGTTTCGATGGCTTTGCCGATGCCGACCGGCAGGAGATCAATGCTTTGTGGCGCGGCGCGAAACCGATGTGCGATCGACTGGGCTATGTTCCGATGGAGGTGCTGCAATCGGGCTTCTGGGCGATGGACCCGGCGCGCACGATCCGCAAATTCGCCGTCTTTGCCGATGCCGCGCCGGGTTCCGACGGGGAGCGGGCGTTCATGGCGGTGGAGGATTGGGCCAATGGTGGCCCCCCCCTGACCTTTGCTGCGGGGCGCGACCTGTTCGACGATCTCTATGCCGGTAACGCCAGCGGACAAGGACGCTGGACCGTTGGCGGACAGACGGTCGATCCGCAGGCGCTGACCTGCCCCACCTTGTCGATCCGTTCCACGACCGACCGGATCGTCCCCGCCGCCGCCTCGGCCGAATTGGCTACAGACTGGCAATTGAAACTGGGGCATGTCGGCATGGTCGTGGGTGGGCAGGCGCGCGAAACTCTGTGGCTTCCCCTGTCCCAATGGCTTTCCAGCCATGGCGGATGATGCTATGTGCGCCTGCGAAAAGAGACCCCAATAATAGAGGATCGAGCCTTTGTCAGATATCGTCATTACCGCCGCCAAGCGCACGGCCGTCGGCAGCTTCATGGGCGCGTTCGGATCGACTCCGGCGCATGAACTGGGCCGTCAGGCAATCATCGCCGCGCTGGCGCAGGCCGGGGTCGCGCCCGACGAAGTGGACGAAGTGATATTGGGCCAGGTGCTGAGCGCCGGTCAGGGGCAGAATCCGGCGCGTCAGGCCGCCGTCAATGCCGGCATCCCGGTCGAGCGCACGGCGATTGGCATCAACCAGCTCTGCGGATCGGGCCTGCGCGCCGTCGCACTGGCGGCGCAGGCGATCCGTGCGGGCGATGCCAGCATCATGGTGGCCGGCGGGCAGGAAAGCATGTCGCTGGCCCCCCATGCGCAATATCTGCGCGCGGGCAGCAAGATGGGCAATGTCAGCCTGGTCGACACGATGATCCATGACGGCCTGACCGACGCCTTCAACAATTATCATATGGGCATCACCGCGGAAAATCTGGCCGAGAAATATCAGATTAGCCGTGAAGCGCAGGACGCTTTCGCGGTGGCCAGCCAGAACAAGGCCGAAGCCGCGCGCGCAGCGGGGCGCTTTGCCGACGAGATCGTGCCTGTCACGATCAAGGGTCGCAAGGGCGACACGATTGTCGATCAGGACGAGTATATCCGCGCTGGCGCGACCATCGAAGCGATGGAAAAGCTGAAGCCTGCATTCAAGAAGGACGGCAGCGTCACTGCCGCCAACGCCAGCGGCCTGAATGACGGTGCCGCCGCGCTGGTGCTGATGACCGCCGATGCCGCCGCCAAGCGCGGCGCGACGATCCTGGGCCGGATCGCGGGTTTTGCGACCTGCGGCGTCGACCCCTCGATCATGGGCATCGGCCCCGCCCCTGCCAGCCGCAAGGCGCTGGAAAAGGCGGGCTGGGCGCTGGCCGATGTCGACCTGATCGAAGCCAATGAAGCCTTTGCGGCGCAGGCGCTGTCGGTCGGGCAGGAACTGGGCTGGGATGCGTCCAAGGTGAACGTCAACGGCGGCGCGATCGCCATCGGCCATCCGATCGGTGCGTCGGGCGCCCGGGTGCTGACCACCCTGTTGTATGAAATGGCCAAGCGCGACGCGAAGAAGGGTCTCGCGACGCTGTGCATCGGCGGCGGCATGGGCGTGGCGATGTGCATCGAACGCTGATCGCCTGAGACATTGAAAAAGGCCGTCGCTCCAGCAAAGGGAGCGGCGGCCTTTTTCGTGTCAGGCTTTGCGCGGCGCGTTGCGGCAGCGGTCGGAACAATAGACGACATTGTCCCAGTCCCGAGCCCACTTCTTGCGCCAGGCAAAGGGGCGCTGGCAGACCGGGCAGGTCTTGGTCGGCAGATCGCGCTTCGCTACGCCGCGTGGCATCGGCAATCCCCGGCTGTTTCAGGCGTCGAGCGGGCGGTCCTTCGTTTCCGGCAGCGCGACGAGACAGGTGATAAGCGCCAGCGCCACGACAGCCAATGTGTACCAAAGCCCGGCATAGGGATCACCCGTGCGCGCCACGATATATTGGCTGACGAGCGGCAGGAAACCGCCGAAATAGCCAGTCCCGATATGATAGGGGATCGACAGCGACGAATAGCGGATGCGCGCCGGAAAATATTCCGACAAGAGCGCCGCGACCGGCCCATAGGTCGCACCTGATAGCGTCCAGAGCAGCAGCAGTGCGCCGAACAGCATCATCGCGCGCGGCCAGTCCGGGGTTACGGCGCCGCTGGGGTAGCCCCCTGCTTTCAACGCCGCATCGAGGCCGTCGCTACTAAGGTCCGTGACCTGCAAATCGCCGATCTGCACCGCAGGCGCGGGCGCGGCCAGCTTGTCATAGGGGATGCCGCGCTTGGAAAAATGGTCGAGCAATTTGCCGCAGGCGGTCGGCTGTACCTTGGCGAAGGGATCGAACACGCAATCCGGGCCGCGCACCACGACAGGCGAGCGCGCGCCTGCCTCCACCAGCGCGGGGTTCGCGGTCGCGCCCAGGAATTGATAGAGCGGCATCAACAGCAGCAACACCAGCGCATAGCCGATGACGATCGGCTTCTTGCGCCCCACCCGGTCGGACAGATGGCCGAAATAGACGAAGGCCGCCATGCCCGCAAAGGCGCTGCCCCCCACCAGCAATTGCGCGATGCCGGGGGAGACATGCAGGCCATTTTGCAGGAAATAGAGCGCCTGGAACATCACCGTATAGGCAATGACGGTGAAGCCAGCCGCGATGCCGATCATCGCGACCAGCATCCGCTTTCGGTTGCCCGGATAGGTGAAAGCCTCCTTGATCGGGTTTTTCGATTGGGCGCCTGCCTTCTTCATGGCCGTAAATACCGGGCTTTCGCGCAGCATCAGCCGCATCCACAGTGATATGCCGAGCAGGGCGAGCGAGAAGATGAAGGGCAATCGCCAGCCCCAGTCCGCCCAGATGTCCGGCCCGACGATTGCCTGCGTACCGACCACGACGATCAGCGACAGGATGAAGCCGCCGATCACTCCCGCCTGAATGAAGCTGGTGTAAAAGCCGCGTCGGCCGGGCGGCGCATGTTCAGCGACATAGATGGCCGCCCCGCCATATTCGCCGCCAAGCGCCAGTCCCTGGGCGATACGCAGCACTATCAGGATGATGGGCGCGGCGATGCCGATGCTGGCGGCTGACGGCGTCAGGCCGACCCCGGCGGTCGCGACGCCCATCAGGATGATCGTGGCAAGGAACGTATATTTGCGACCAAGCCTGTCACCCAGATAGCCGAACAATGCCGCGCCGATCGGACGGAAGGCGAAGCCGATCGCAAAGCCCGCCAGCGTATAGAGCAGTTCGACGGTGGGATTGTCGGTGGGAAAGAAGGTGCGCCCGATGATCGGCGCAAGGACGCCATAGATGTAGAAATCATACCATTCGAACACGGTGCCGAGCGCCGAGGCGGTGATGACCAGCCGGTCGCGCCTGACGTCCATCACATAGTCGCTGCCGACCGCTCCGTTCATCCCCTGCCCCCTTAACTTCGCACTTTTCCCGGCAATCGTGATATTCAATTACCCGATCCGGCAACTAAATTTCCAACATCGCGCGACGCGACCGTCTGCATCGACCCTGCGCAACACAGGGCCGATATGGCATGAAGCAGGGGCAATAGGACAGGCAAAAACCTGTGTCAGCGTCGCAGTTGCAGCGTCACCAGCAGGACATGGTCGACATCGTCTGCGCGACCGCGATTTTTGACATATTGATTGAGATAGCCGACCTCCATCGTCGACTTGCCCGCCAGCGGCAGTTCCAGCCCGGCAAAGCTGCGCAGCCGGTCAAAGCCATCGCGCGCGCCCCAATCGGTATCGTTAAGGGCAACGAATCCTTCCGCATAGGCCAGCGCCGACACGCCCCCCGACCTCTCCGTCAACGGCACTGCCAGCCGGATCATCTGCCGCAGCCTCCACCCCATATCGTCGCCACTCGACACCCAGCGCTGTTCCAGCCGCGTGCGGGAAGAGAGCGGCCCGCGCGCAACCTTGCCAAGCGACCAGTTGATCTGCTGAAAGCTGCGATGCTCGCGCGTTTCGCCGCCACCCGATTGCGGCGTGCGGACATAGGCATAGCCCTGAAAGACGGTCAGACGATCGGACAATTTGACGCCGATAGCCGGGCGCAGCAGCATCTGGTCCAGCCCGCCCATATCCCTGCCAAAGCGGGACTGGATCTCGGCGAAATAAACGATGTCACCCAAAATTGGCTCCTGCGCGATAGCCTGGAGCCAGGCTTGCTCATCCTCGGCGGCGTGGGCCGGGAACACAGCCATGGCAGTGCAGAGGGCGAAAAGGCCGAAGATCGTCTGTCGCAGGCTGCTCATCCGGCGGCTGCTAGGCGAAGGATCGGGGCCGGGGCAAGGCGCGACAGCCCAGCGAAACATAAAATAACAAAGGGCGATCATGGTCTTTGCAAGCCCGGTGCCAAAATCCTGCCCCCGCAACGGCAGAGGAATCGCATATGAGCTTTCGCCATCCCTACAACGTCATCCTGAACTTGTTTCAGGATCCATCGCGCCCCAAAAAGCTGCTGCTCGTGACGAGAAATGGATGCTGAAACAAGTTCAGCATGACGAGGAAAATGAGGCGCGTTTTATCTGCGATAGCCCTACCCCGCGGGGAACGAGGAACCTTGCTCAACACGCCAATTCCGGTTTGCAAACTATGACAAAGGGCCGCCCCACTTGAGCGGAGCGGCCCTCTATTGCAGCAATACGGCGTGCGCCTATTCCATTTCGAGGATGATGGCATCGACGGCCAGGCTGTCGCCCTGCGCCGCCGACACGCTCTTGACCACGCCCGCTTTCTGCGCGCGCAGGATATTTTCCATCTTCATCGCCTCGATCACGGCCAGCGGCTGCCCTGCCTCGACCTTGTCGCCTTCGCCGACATGCAGTGCGACCAGCAGGCCGGGCATCGGGCAGATCAGGTAACGCGAGAGATCCGGCGGGATCTTCTCGATCATGTGCGCAGCATAGCGTGCAGCATGGGCGGGCAGGATGCGCAGCTTGTGGCTGGCCCCGTGGCATGTCAGCACGAAGCCGGAGCGGACGGGCGCAATGCGGACGGCCAGTTGCTCGTCGCCAAACTCCGCCTCGATCAGGCGATCGCCCGGCGTATATTCCAGCGCCATGTCGATGCTGACGCCATCCACGGTCACTTCGTCGCCGTCAATTTCGACGTCATGGGTCGCGTCGCCGATCTTGACCTGCCAGCCGGTCGGGGGGCTGAGGCGCTTGCCCAGCTGGCCGTCGATCCGACGCGCCCGGTCGGCCTGCGCCATCGCCGCGAAGGCACCGATGGCGGACAGGCGCACCAGCAGTTCGGGCGAGGCGGGCGCGCCCTGGAACCCGTCAGGATATTCCTCCGCAATGAAGCCGGTGGTGATGTTGCCCGACCGGAACCGTTCATGCTGCATCAGCGCGGACACGAAATCGATATTATGCCCCGGCCCCTCAATCTCGAACTTGTCGAGCGCCTCGATCTGCTTGTCGATCGCTTCCAGGCGCGTGGGCGCCCAGGTGATCAGCTTGGCGATCATCGGATCGTAGAACATGGAGACCTCGCCCCCCTCCTCCACGCCGTCATCGACGCGGATCAGCGCGCCGCTTTCATCCGCGCCGGTTTCGGGCGGATTGTAGCGGATCAGGCGACCCGTGGACGGCAGGAAGCCACGATAGGGATCTTCGGCATAGACGCGGTTTTCGACCGCCCAGCCGTTGATCTTCACATCGTCCTGCGTGAAGGCCAGCTTCTCGCCATTGGCGACGCGGATCATCTGTTCGACCAGATCGACGCCGGTGATTTCCTCCGTCACCGGATGCTCGACCTGAAGCCGGGTGTTCATTTCCAGGAAGTAGAAACCGTCCCCGGTCTTGTCCTCGCCCGACACGATCAGTTCGACCGTGCCTGCGCTGAAATAGCCGACTGCGCGGGCCAGAGCGACGCACTGCTCGCCCATCTTGCGGCGCATTTCGGGGCTGACGAAGGGCGACGGCGCTTCCTCGACCACCTTCTGGTGGCGGCGCTGGATCGAACATTCGCGTTCGTTCAAATAAACGATGTTGCCATGCTGGTCGCCCAGCACCTGAATTTCGATATGGCGCGGGCTTTCGATGAACTTTTCGATGAACACGCGATCGTCGCCGAAGCTGGCAAGCCCTTCGCGCTTGGTCGCTTCAAAGCCTTCGCGAACATCCTGTTCGGAATAAGCGAGGCGCATCCCCTTGCCGCCGCCGCCAGCCGACGCCTTCATCATCACCGGATAGCCGATCTCATTGGAGATTTTGACGGCATGTTCGGTATCGTCGATGACGCCGACGAAGCCGGGCACGACATTGACGCCCGCTTCCAGCGCCAGCTTCTTGGACTCGATCTTGTCGCCCATCGCCGCGATGGCATTGGCGGGCGGGCCAACGAAGATGATGCCCTCCGCGTCCAGCGCGTTGCGGAAGCTTTCGCGTTCGGACAGGAAGCCGTAGCCGGGATGGACCGCGTCGGCGCCCGTCTGCTTGCAGGCCGCGATGATCTTGTCGGCGATCAGATAGGATTGGGCGGCGGGCGACGGGCCGATATGTACGGCCTCGTCCGCCATCAGCACATGCGGCGCGCGCGCGTCGGCATCGGAATAGACCGCGACGGTCTTGATGCCCATTTTCTTGGCCGTACGCATAACACGACACGCAATTTCGCCACGGTTCGCGATCAGGATCTTGGTGATTGCCATTCTATTTCCTGTCCCAGTCCTTGCTCTAAACTCCGTTCGGTTCGAGCGTGTCGAGAACCGCTTCCCGACCTCGCTCGAACCGAACGGATGATTTCAGTCTCCGTGCATGAACATGCCCAGATCGACCATCATCCAAAAAACCGCTGCCAGAACTGCGATGGCGACCGCCAAGCATCCCAAATAGCGGATCACGCCTATTCAGCCGCCTCCAGCTCAACCTTTACCTCGGCCTGCATCGGCACGACGCCCAGCTTCGCGAACAGCGCCGCATCAGCGTTGTCGCCCGCATTGGCGGTGGTCAGCAGCTTGTCGCCAGTGAAGATGCTGTTGGCACCCGCCATGAAGCAGAGCGCCTGACATGCATCCGACATGCTCTCGCGCCCCGCCGACAGGCGCACCATGCTTTCCGGCATCACGATCCGCGCGACGGCAACCGTCCGCACAAACTCGATCTCGTCGATCTTGGCGAGCGGGGTGTCGGCCAGCATATTGCCCAGCACGGTGCCCTTGACCGGCACCAGCGCGTTGATCGGTACGCTCTGCGGGTGAACCGGCAGCACGGCCAGGGCGTGGAGGAAGCCGACGCGGTCCTCGCGCGTCTCGCCCATGCCCACGATCCCGCCGGAACAGACGTTGATCCCCGAATTGCGCACATTTTCGAGCGTTTCGAGCCGGTCGTCGAAGGTCCGGGTGGTAATCACCTTCTCATAATGTTCGGGTGAGGTGTCGATATTATGGTTATAATAATCGAGGCCAGCGTCGGCCAGCACCTTGGCCTGGCTTTCGCTCAGCATGCCCAGCGTCATGCAGGTTTCCATGCCCATCTGGCGCACGCCCTTCACCATCTCGACGATGGCGGGCATGTCCCGCTCCTTGGGGTTGCGCCACGCCGCGCCCATGCAGAAGCGGGAACTGCCCGCATCCTTCGCCTGCGCCGCGGCCTGCATGACCGCCTGCACGCTCATCAGCTTCTCGGCCTTGAGGCCGCTCTCCGCCGACGCCGACTGGTTGCAATAGCCGCAATCTTCCGGGCAGCCGCCGGTCTTGATCGACAGCAGGGTGGAAAGCTGCACTTCGTTGCGCGGGAAATTCGCGCGATGGACCGACTGCGCCTCGAACATCAGGTCGTTAAAGGGCAGATCGAACAGCGCGGCGATTTCGGCGCGGGTCCAGTCGGTGCGGGCGGTGGTCATGACGTTCATTTCCCACCTCCGTTCGGGCTGAGCGAAGTCGAAGCCATCTGCTGAGCGGAGCGAAGCGATTTGCCTTCGACAAGCTCAGGCATGCCCTTCGAAAGGCTCAGGGCGAACGGATCTATTGTCATCATTACGCGGCGTCCTCCAGCCCGGCAGGGGGCATGTTGTGGCCGAGGAGGCGCAGCACGTCGGCGGCGCATTCCACGACATTGGAGCCCGGTCCATAAATGCCCTGGACGCCCGCGTCACGGAGGAAGTCATAATCCTGCGGCGGGATGACCCCGCCGGCGATCACCTTGATGTCGTTGCGGCCCGCTTCGCGCAGCTTGGCGATGAGGTCCGGGATCAACGTCTTGTGGCCCGCCGCCAGCGAGGATGCGCCGACGACATCGACGCCGCTGTCGAGCGCCAGCACCACCGTTTCGTCGGGCGTCTGGAACAATGGTCCCGACACGACGTCGAAGCCCATGTCGCCAAATGCGGACGCGATGACGTTGGCGCCCCGGTCATGTCCATCCTGCCCCATCTTGGCTATGAGGAGTTTGGGTTTGCGACCGAGGCGCCGCTCGACGGCCTGCACGCCGTCGAGTACCTGTTGCCAGCGGCTGTCGCCTTCATAAGGCGCACTGTAGACGCCCTTCACCGGCGTCGGCTGGGTTCCATAACGATCGAAGCTTTCTTCCATCGCCGAAGAGATTTCGCCCAGCGTCGCGCGGGCGCGGGCGGCCTCCACGGCGAGGGCGAGGAGGTTGTTGTCAAGGCTGGATGGCCTGGCCGCGCCATCGCGCAACGCCTGCAACGCGGCCTCGCATTTGGCGCTGTCGCGTTCCGCTTTCACCCGGTTGATCCGGGCGATCTGCCCTTCGCGCACCTTGGCATTGTCGACTTCCAGCGTTTCGAGCAGATCCTCGTTCGCCAGCCGATATTTGTTGACGCCCACGATCACGTCGTCGCCGCGATCGACCCGCGCCTGGCGCGCTGCCGCTGCGGTTTCGATCATCGCCTTGGGCCAGCCAGCCGCAACGGCCTTCGCCATGCCGCCTTCGGCCTGCACCTTTTCGATGATCGCCCAGGCTTCGTCGACAAGTTGCTGGGTCAGCGCCTCGACATAGTAGGAGCCGCCCAGCGGATCGACCACCTTGGTCATGCCGGTTTCTTCCTGGATCACGATCTGCGTGTTGCGCGCGATCCGGGCGGAAAAATCGGTGGGCAGCGCGATGGCTTCGTCCAGCGCGTTGGTGTGGAGCGACTGCGTGCCCCCCAGCATCGCGGCCATCGCTTCGATCGTGGTGCGCATGACGTTGTTGTAGGGGTCTTGCTCGGTCAGCGAGACGCCCGACGTCTGGCAATGGGTGCGCAGCATCTTGGAGCGCTCGTCCTTCGCGCCCAGCTGCGTCATGGCGCGATGCCACAGCACGCGCGCGGCGCGCAGCTTCGCGATCTCCATGAAGAAGTTCATGCCGATGGCGAAGAAGAAGCTCAGGCGACCGGCAAACTTGTCGATGTCGAGACCCGACGCGACGCCATATTTCACATATTCCATGCCGTCGGCGATGGTGAAGGCCAGTTCCTGCACCTGCGTCGCGCCGGCTTCCTGCATATGATAGCCGGAAATGGAGATGCTGTTGAACTTGGGCATCTCGCGGCTGGTATAGCCGAAAATGTCGCTGATGATCCGCATCGACGGTTCGGGCGGGTAGATATAGGTGTTGCGGACCATGAACTCCTTGAGGATGTCGTTCTGAATGGTCCCGTCGAGCAATTTGCGCTCGACGCCCTGCTCCTCGCCCGCAACGATGAAGAAAGCCAGGATCGGGATGACCGCGCCGTTCATGGTCATGCTGACCGACATCTTGTCGAGCGGAATGCCGTCGAACAGGATCTTCATATCCTCGATCGTGTCGATCGCCACACCCGCCTTGCCGACGTCGCCCGTGACGCGCGGATGGTCGCTGTCATAGCCGCGATGGGTGGCCAGGTCGAAGGCGACCGACAGCCCCTTCTGCCCGGCGGCCAGATTGCGGCGGTAGAAGGCGTTGGATTCCTCCGCCGTCGAAAAGCCCGCATATTGGCGGATGGTCCAGGGGCGGCCCGCATACATGCTGGCCTTCACGCCACGGGTGAAGGGCGCAAAGCCGGGCAGGCCGGGATCGGCGGTCACATCGTCGGCGGTATAGAGCGGCTTGACGGCGATCCCTTCCGGGGTCTGCCAGGTCAAATCCTTGCCCTTCACTTCCTTCGCGGCAGCGGCGGCCCATTGGTCCAGTGTCGGCTTGTCGGTCATCTTCTACCCTTACTCTACCCCTCTCCCGCAAGCGGGAGAGGCAACGAGACTTAGGTCCGCACAGCGGGCCTTAGTCGCAGTGGTGAGGGCCTTGCGCGTCGCTGGCCCTCACCATATCAATGCGCTTCTTTCGGCGTCTCCATGATCTCGGTCAGAACGCCGTTCATATCCTTGGGATGCACGAAGAAGATCAGCGTGCCATGCGCCCCGATGCGCGGTTCGCCCAGCACCCGCGCACCCTTCGCCTCGAACCAGGCCTTCGCTTCGAGAATGTCGGGCACTTCGTAGCACATATGATGCTGCCCCCCGGCCGGGTTCTTGGCGATGAAGGCGGTGATCGGCGAGCTTTCATCGAACGGCTCGATCAACTCGATCTGCGTCCCCGCCGTCCCATTTTCGCCCGGCGTATCGACAAAACACACCTTCACCCCCTGCGCAGGCAGGTCGAACGGTTCATGGATCTTAGTCGCGCCCATCACATCGCGATAATAAGCGATGCTCTTTTCCAGGCTGGGCGTGGCGACGCCGATATGGTTGAGACGGCCGAGTTTCATGTCTTACAATCCTCAACTTCGTCATCCCCGCGAAGGCGGGTATCCATCTCCGGCCCGCGCGCCTGACGATGGGGTGGGAGATGGGTTCCCGCCTGCGCGGGAATGACGGTGTCAGTTAAAGCGGAATATTGTCATGCTTCTTCCACGGATTTTCCAGCGCCTTGTTGCGCAGTTTCCGCAGGCCCAGCGCGATCCGCTTGCGGGTCGAGTGTGGCTGGATCACCTCGTCGATGAAGCCCTTTGATGCGGCCACGAACGGGTTGGCGAAGCGCGCTTCATATTCCGCGGTGCGCTCGGCGATCTCGTCCGCTGTCTTGCCGCGGAAGATGATCTCGACCGCGCCCTTGGCCCCCATCACCGCGATTTCGGCGGTCGGCCAGGCATAGTTCAGGTCGCCGCGCAGATGCTTGGACGCCATGACGTCGTAAGCGCCGCCATAGGCCTTGCGGGTGATGATGGTGATCTTGGGCACCGTCGCTTCGGCATAGGCAAACAGCAGTTTGGCGCCATGCTTGATGATGCCATTATGTTCCTGCGCCGTGCCCGGCAGGAAGCCTGGCACGTCCACCAAAGTCACGATCGGAATGTCGAACGCATCGCAGAAGCGCACGAAGCGCCCCGCCTTCTTCGACGAATTGATGTCCAGCACGCCCGCCAGCACGAAGGGCTGGTTGGCGACGATGCCGATCGTGCGTCCTTCGACACGACCAAAGCCGCAGATGATATTGCCTGCGTGCGCCGGTTGCACTTCGAAGAAGTCGCCTTCATCCACGATCTTGCGGATGAGTTCGTGCATGTCATAGGGCTGATTCGCATTGGCGGGGATCAGCGTGTCGAGGCTCGGTTCGATCCGGTCCCACGGGTCCGCGCTCGGACGCTCCGGCACCGGCTCCTTGTTCGACGCGGGCAGGAAGTCCACGAAATCGCGCACCGCCAGCAGCGCTTCGAGGTCATTTTCAAACGCCACGTCCGCAACGCCCGACTTGGTCGTGTGCGTCACCGCGCCGCCCAGTTCTTCCTGCGTCACGACCTCGTTCGTCACCGTCTTGACCACGTCGGGGCCGGTTACGAACATGAAGCTTGAATCCTTCACCATGAAGATGAAGTCGGTCATGGCAGGCGAATAGACCGCCCCGCCCGCGCATGGCCCCATGATGACGCTGATCTGCGGCACCACGCCCGACGCCAGCACATTGCGCTGGAAAATCTCCGCATAGCCCGCCAGCGACGCCACGCCTTCCTGAATCCGCGCACCGCCGCTGTCATTGAGGCCAATGACCGGCGCGCCGACCTTCAGCGCCATGTCCATGATCTTGCAGATCTTCATCGCGTGCCGTTCGGACACCGCGCCGCCGTAAACCGTGAAATCCTGGCTGAACAGGAACACCAGACGGCCATTGATGGTGCCAGACCCGGTGACCACGCCGTCGCCGGGGATATGCGCCTCATTCATGCCGAAATCGGTGCAATTATGTTCGACATACATGTCGAGCTCTTCAAAGCTGCCTTCGTCCAGCAACACCTCAATCCGCTCGCGCGCCGTCAGCTTGCCCTTGCCATGCTGCGCGTCGATGCGGCGCTGGCCGCCGCCCATGCGCGCGCCTTCGCGCTTGGCTTCAAGCTGTTCGATAATGGCGAGCTTCGACATAGGCATATCTCTCCGGTCAGGGTGCGGACCTGTTGTGACGCCCTTTTCCCGCGATTGCGATTTTTCGCAAATGTAAATTTGCTAATTTGCAAATCACGACTTCGCAAATTAGGGATGGGCAAATCCAGTCTATGGGTTTGTGCAGGGGGTGTATAGTGGCACGCGGCAACCGTATCTTTGCAGGACCAAGGCTGCGCCAGTTGCGCCTTGACCACCGCATGGACCAGGCGACGATGGCGCAGGCGTTGGGCATATCCGTGTCCTATCTGTCCCAGATGGAAAATGACGATCGCCCACTGACCGCCAAGGTCAAGGCGGCGCTCGCCAATGCCTTCCCGACCGACTGGGCGAGTTTCGATGCGCGCGAGGATGAGCAGATGCTGGGCGCGTTCACCTTCGCGCTCAGCCATCCCGAACTGCCCGGCGTCGCGCTGGAGCCGGAGCGGATCGAGAAACTGCACCTGCAATTTCCTGAATTCGCAGCGCGTTACCTCGATCTCTACAACGCCCATATCCGCGCCAATGAACGCATCAACATGATCGAGGAGGCGATCGCGAACGACAGCACGGTGCAGGCGCGCCTGCCATGGGAGGCGGCGCGCGACTGGTTTCATGAGGCGGGCAATTATGTCCACTCTCTCGACTGTCTGGCCGAGGATATGGCCGCCAGCTTTACCGCCGGGCAGGCGCTGGACGAGGGCATGCTGGTCGAAGCGCTGGCTCGGCGGCACGGTATCGAAACGCTGATCGCCGATACGCCCGACAGCGCGCTGCGATCCTATAGCGCGCCGGACCGACGCCTGTTCATCAACGCGGCGCTGCCGACCGAGAGCCGCAAATTCATGCTCGCGCACCAGTTGATGATGCTGGAGGGGCAGGCCGTCATCGCCGATGTCGTGGCCAAGGCCGCGCTGCCGGTGGCCGGGGCTGATCGGTTGCTGGCGATCGGCCTTGGCAATTATGCCGCTGGCGCGCTGCTGTTGCCCTATGCGCCGTTTCGGGAGGCGGCGCGGGTGATGCGCCACGACATCGACCGTCTAGCCCGCACCTTTGGCGTGAGTTTCGAGCAGGCGTGCCACCGCCTGTCCACGCTGCAACGCCCCGGCCTTCGCGGCATCCCCTTCTTTTTCTGCCGCGTCGACATGGCCGGCAACATCACCAAGCGCCACAGCGCCACCCGGCTGCAATTCGCCCGTTTCGGCGGCGCCTGTCCGTTGTGGAACGTGCATGAAGCCGTCGCCATCCCCGACCGGATCAACGTGCAACTGGGCGAAACGCCTGATGGCGTGCGCTATGTGTCGATGGCGAAGGGACTGGTAAAGCCATCGGGCAGCTACAGCCGCACGCCGCGCCGCTTTGCCGTGGTGCTGGGGTGCGAGACCGCCCATGCCGCGAATTTCGTCTATGCCGACGGACTGCGACTGGAGGATGAGGGCGCGGCGACGCCCATCGGCATCACCTGCCGTCTCTGTTCGCGCCAGAGTTGCGACCAGCGCGCCTTTCCGCCCGCCGACCGGCCGATCCATGTCGACCCGGACAATCGCCAGATCGTCCCCTATTGGATCGGGTGAAGCCAGCCTGCGGAAAGCGGCCCTGTCGATCGTCTGGGCAAGGCATTAGAGAGGCATGATGACCCAAGGCGCACTGATCGACCCGGCGACCAACGCCATTCAGACCATGATGGCGAGCCAGGGCTATGCGCGCCTGTCGGGGGCCGAAACCCTCGCGCAACTGGGCGTCGATGCGGCCGAATGGCATGCGTTTGCCGACAGCTGGAACGATCTGGGGCCGGATCTCTATATGGCAGATGGCGGGCGCTACCGCCGCCGTCGCCACGCGACCTTCCGCTACGCAGCGGGCGATTTCATCCGCCAGCCGCACCAGCCCCATTATCAGAGCCGGGACTATAATCCGCTCAATGGCGATGTGCAGCGCTGGTTCGATCCGGTCGAACAGGCCACGATCGACAATCCGGTCTGCCGCGCTATCTTCGCCTTCTGCGCGGCGCAGTTTCCGATGAACGGCACCGCCCATGTCGAAATGCACCAGTTCCGTATCGAGGCACGGCCCGGCGAAGTCGGCCGCCCCACGCCCGAAGGATTGCATCGCGACGGGGTGGATCATGTCTTGGTGATGCTGGTCGAACGGCGCAACGTGCGGGAAGGCGTGACCCGGATCGGCGCGCCAGACGGCACGCCGCTGGGCGAGTTCATGCTGGCCGATGCGGGCGACGCCATGCTGATCGACGACCGGCGGATATTGCATGGCGTTACGGAAATCCATGCGGTCGATGACAGCCAACCGGCCTGGCGTGACGCGCTGGTGGTGACGTTCGTCCAGGCCTGAATGTTCCCGCATAGGCGGGAACGCTCCTGTTTCATTTCAGCAGCACCAGTTCTTCCGCCATGCTGGGGTGCAGCGCGACCGTGTCGTCAAAATCCTGCTTGGTCAGCCCGGCCTTCACCGCAATGGCGGCGGCCTGCAAGATTTCCGGCGCGTCGGGACCGATCATGTGCAGCCCCACCACCCGCTCGGTCGTGGCGTCCACGATCATCTTGTAGAGCGCCCGCTCGTCGCGCCCGGCCAGCACATATTTCATCGGGCGGAAGTCGGACGTATAGACCTTCACCGTTCCCAGCTTGTTCTTCGCCTGCGCTTCGGTCATGCCGACACCGGCCAGCGGGGGGTGACTGAACACGGCGGATGGCACGCAGTCATAATCGACCGTGCGCGGATTGCCGCCAAAGACCGTGTCGGCAAAGGCATGCCCCTCGCGGATCGCCACCGGCGTCAGTTGCAGACGGTCGGTCACGTCGCCCACGGCATAGATGCTCTCGCAGCTGGTCCGGCTATAGTCGTCGACCTTGATCGCGCCCTTGTCGTCCAGTTCGACGCCAGCACTGTCCAGCCCCAGCCCGTCGACATTGGGCTTTCGCCCGGTCGCGAACAGGACGACATCGGCGGATACCGGATCGCCATCCTTGAAGTGGACGCACAGCGCACCGTCATCCGTCTTTTCGATCCGTTCCATATGCGCGTTGAAACGGAAATTGATGCCCTTCGTCATCGAAATCTGAAGCAGCCGGTCGCGTATCTGTTCGTCATAGCCGCGCAGCAGGGTGGAGGAGCGATTGACGATCGTCACATGGCTGCCGAACTGGTGAAAGATGCCGGCAAATTCATTGGCGATATAGCCAGCGCCGACGATGACGATCCGCTTTGGGCATTGGTCGAGATGAAACACCTCGTTCGAGGTGATGCCATGTTCCGCGCCTTCGATGTCGGGCATGACTGGCCAGGCGCCAGTCGCGACCAATATATATTTCGCCGTCACTTCGCGCCCGCTGGCCAGCTTCACGCTGTGCGGGCCGGTCACGACCGCACGTTCGGGGATCATCTCCACCTTGTGGCTGTTGAGCGTATTCCGGTAGAGCCCCTCCAGCCGGTCGACTTCGCCCAGCACATTGTCGCGCAGCGTCGTCCATTCAAAGCCGCAGTCGGGGACGTTCCAGCCAAAGCGGCGCGCATCCTTCAGATCCTCGGCGAAATGCGCGCCATAGATTAGCAGCTTCTTGGGCACGCAGCCGCGAATGACGCAGGTGCCGCCGACGCGAAACTCCTCGGCCACCGCGACCTTCGCCCCATGCGCTGCGGCGACACGCGACGCGCGCACGCCGCCCGATCCTGCACCGATGACGAAAAGGTCGAAATCAAACTCGCTCATGCCTGGCCTCCGATTGGGTGCGGGGGATATGGCGGTTGAGGGCGGGAGTTACAAACGGGAATCTTGTTGCTGGTAGCCAAACCACCTCCGTTCGCTTCGAGCGTGTCGAGAAGCGTGCAGCGCCGCTTCCGCGTTTCTCGACTTCGCTCGAAACGAACGGAGGTGGTTTACTCCGCCCCCAGCGCAATCTCGATCAGCGCCATGGTCGACGGATCAAAACCTGTGGCCCCGTCCGCCTCGATCGATTTGGCGATTTCCTTGCCCAGTTCGACGCCGAACTGGTCGAACGGGTTGATGCCCATCAGCACCGCATTGGCAAAGGTGCGATGCTCATAAAAGGCGATCAGCGCGCCCAGCGCATGCGGCGTCACATCGTCCATCAGGATGGTGGTGGACGGTCGGTTGCCGGGATAGGCGCGTGCCGGGTCGGCGGCATTATCCTTGCCGCGCATCAGCGCCGCCCCCTGCGCGAAGCAGTTGACCAGCAATGCGCGGTGATGCGCCGGGTCGAGCGCATGGCCCGGCTCGATCGCGGCGATGAATTCGACCGGCGTGATGATCGTGCCCTGATGCAACAGCTGGAACACGGCATGTTGCGCGTCCGTCCCTACCCCGCCCCAGGTGATCGGCGCGGTCGGGCCGTCCACCGGCGATCCGTCCAGCTTTACCGCCTTGCCATTGCTCTCCATCTCCAGCTGCTGGAGATAGGATGGCAGCAGCGCCAGCCGCTCGTCATAGGCGAACACGGCGCGGGTCTGGCACCCCAACACCCGCGTATAATATTGGTCGGCAAAGGCCGCGATCAGCGGGATATTCTGCGCCGGATCGGACAGGCGGAAATGGCGGTCCATTTCGGCCGCCCCCTCCAGCAGGCTTTCAAACGCATCCCAGCCAAGCGCCAGCGCGGCGGGAAAGCCGATCGAGGACCAGAGTGAATAGCGCCCGCCCACGGATTCGGCGAAGGGCAGGATGCGGGTTTCATCGACGCCCCATTCCATCGCCCGTTCGGGCGCGGCGGTCAGCGCGACGACGCGGCCATAGGGGTCTTCCACGCCGCCTTCGATCATCCAGTTGATCGCGCTGGCGGCGTTCAGCATGGTTTCGCTGGTGGTGAAGGTCTTGGAGGCGATCGCGATCAGCGTCGCATGCGGATCGAACCCCTCGATCGCGCGCTCCAGCGCGGTGCCGTCGACATTGGACACGATCGCCACGTCATACCGCACGCCGTCGCCGTCCAGCGCATCGACGATCAGGTCGGGGCCAAGCGCGGACCCGCCAATGCCGATATGCAGGATGTGGCGGATGTCGCCCAGCGCGCCCGCCTCGATCGCATCGACCAGCGCGCGCATGCGGTTATGCAGCGCCTTGGCGCTGGCGACGCTGTCGGGATGGCCCTCGCCCCGTTCGGCGGGATGCTCGGCCGCCCGGCCTTCGGTATTGTTCACCGCCTCTCCGGCAAACAGCGCATCGCGCCGCCGGGCAAAACCCTGATCGTCCGCCAGCGCCAGAAATCCGGCGACAAGGTCATCGGTCAGATGGGTCTTGGACCAGTCGAAGCGGATCGGCCCCAGTTGATGCACCAGTTTGGACAAGCGGTCGGGATCGGTCGTGAAAATCGACTTGAGGTCGGCTTGCGGCAGGGCGGCGATGGCCGCCAGTGCAGGAGTCGGCATGAAAATATCCTCTTCGATGAAACCGAAACCGGCGCTGCACATGCCGATTCCCGGCCTTCTTTAGCCAATGTTTCGACCAATTGCATAGGTCAGGACGCGCTTGACGTGTCAGGCCGCAAGCCTCAAAAGCCCCAACGGCCGCTTTATCGGCTGTTTCACAGGGATTGAACGACCACCCATGACTGCAAAATCGGAAACGCGGGACTTTCTCTGGTTCCTCGCCAAGCTGGGCCTGTTCGTCTTTGTCCTGCGCAGTTTCATTATCTCGCCGTTCAATATCCCGTCGGAATCCATGCAGCCGCGCCTGCTGATCGGCGATTATCTGCTGGTCGCCAAATGGCCCTATGGCTATTCGCGCTATTCGCTGCCCTTCAGCATCCCGCTGATCCCCGGCCGCATCTTCCCGTCCACCCCGCATCGCGGCGACGTGGTGGTGTTCAAGGCACCGCCAAACCAGAAGAATGACTATATCAAGCGGGTAATCGGCCTGCCCGGCGACATGATCGCCGTGCGTGGTGGCACCGTTTACCTCAACGGCGCTGCCATCCCCAAACAGAAGGTCGCCGACCTCGTCATTCCCGTCACCCCCAACATGACGCAGGCCGCAGCCAAAGAGGGCGCGGAATCCCCCTGCTATCGCCCCGATTTCGAGGAAGCCGCCCCCGGCGGTGGCAAGCAGTGCCGCTATCCGCAATATCGCGAGACGCTGCCGGCGACCAAGGATACGCCGGCGAAAAGCTATAATGTGCTGGACCTGGTGCCGGACGGTGCGGCGGATGATCGCGACACGGTGCTGGTGCCGCAGGGCCATTTGTTCATGATGGGCGACAATCGCGACCGCAGCGCCGACAGCCGCTTCCCGGCGGTGGAAGGCGGCGGCATCGGGCTGGTCCCTGAAGAAAATCTGGTCGGCAAAGCCATGATTTCGGTATTTTCGACCGATGGCAGCGCCAACTGGCTGCTGCCCTGGACTTGGGTGTCGGCTGCGCGGTGGAACCGCATCGGGGAAGGTTTTTGAACCATAAGGCGCCCCAACCTGACACGGCGGGCTGGCTGGCGGCGCTGATCGGGCGCCCCCCGCGCGACCCTGCGCGGTTCAGCCAGGCGCTCACCCATGGCAGCGCCAACCCGGTCAATTATGAGCGGCTGGAATTTCTGGGCGACCGGGTCTTGGGGCTGCTGGTATCCGAATGGGTGTTTGATCGCTTTGCCGGTGAACCGGAAGGCAAATTGTCGCGCCGCTTCAACGCGCTGGTGTCGGGCGAAACCTGCGCCGAGGTGGCGCGCGACGCGGGCGTGCCGGCTCATCTGATACTGGGCAAGCAGGCGCGCGACGATGGCGCGGCCAATAGCGACAATGTGCTTGGCGACGTGATGGAGGCGCTGATCGGCGCGCTCTATCTGGAGGCGGGGCTGGACGAAGCCCGCACGCTGGTGCGCCGCCTCTGGGCCGACCGCGTCGATACCCAGACCGCCGCGCCGCGCCACCCCAAATCCGCGCTTCAGGAATGGGCCGCCGCCAACAAGCGCAAGCCGCCCGAATATGAGATCAAGGACCGATCCGGCCCGCAACATGCCCTGCGCTTCGTCGTCTCGGTGACGATCAAGGGCGCAGGCGAGGCAAGCGCGACCGGCGGATCGAAGCAGGAGGCCGAAACAGCGGCGGCAGCGGCTTTGCTGGAGAAGCTGACGGGCTAAACCGAATTTATATGTTATGATGTGCTCCTGCGAAGGCAGGAGTCCAGGGCGCACTGGCGCGTGCTAACGCCCTGGGCTCCTGCCTTCGCAGGAGCACGGCTTGTTTAGGGCGAACGGAGTATATTTTGGAAGTTTCAGAAACCAATCAGCGCTGCGGCGTCATTGCCATTGTCGGCGCGCCCAATGCGGGCAAGTCCACGCTGGTCAACGCGCTGGTGGGGCAGAAGGTGGCGATCACCAGCGCCAAGGCGCAGACGACGCGCACCCGTGTCATGGGCGTCGCGATCGAGGGCGATGCGCAGCTGGTGCTGGTGGACACGCCCGGCATTTTCGCGCCCAGGCGGCGGCTGGACCGCGCCATGGTTCAGGCGGCCTGGGGCGGCGCGCAGGGCGCGGATCTGATCGCGATGGTGGTGGACGGCAAGGCGGGGCGTGGCCCGAAGCTTGAACCCATCATCGAAGCGCTCAAGCATCGCACCGAACGCAAATGGCTGATCCTCAACAAGGTGGACATCGCCATCAAGGAAAAGCTGCTGACCCATACGCAGGTGCTGAACGACACGCTGGGTTTCGACGAAATCTTCTTCGTATCCGCCGCAACCGGCGATGGCCTGCCCGAACTCAAGGCCGCCTTTGCCGCCGCCATGCCGCAAGGACCATGGCATTTCCCCGAAGATCAGGTGTCGGACGCCACCGACCGGATGCTGGCGGCGGAAATCACCCGCGAGCAGCTCTATCACCAGCTCCATGCCGAACTGCCCTATGCCGCCGCTGTCGATACCGAACAATATAAGGAACGGCAGGACGGATCGGTCGAAATCCACCAGCAAATCCTGGTCGCACGCCCGACGCAGCGCGCCATCGTGCTGGGCAAGGGCGGGCAGCGGTTGAAGGAAATCGGGTCAAAGGCGCGCGAGGAACTGGCCAGGCTGCTGGGGGTGAAGGTACACCTCTATCTGCACGTCAAGGTCAAGGAAGACTGGGAAAATGACCGCGGCATATATCGCGACATCGGGCTGGACTGGGTCGAGTAGCCGCTGAAATCCATTATTTACTATCCTGTGCTACCCAAAGGCGATGCGGGGCATGCACAGGATCCTGGCGGGCATAAGCTTTTCGGTCAGCACGACCATGGCCGCGATGGTCGTCGCCTCGCGCTTTCCGGGCATGGAAATCCCCTTTCCCTACTGGATTTTCGGCTTCTGCACGCCGCTATGCATTTCCACGCCCGTCTGTATCATCATGAACAGGCAGGCGGAGCAGAAGCGCCGTCTCAATGACAAGCTGCGGGCGGCGCTGGTGGAATTGCAGCAACTGGCGGAAGTGGACCAGATGACCGGCCTGCTCAACCGGGCGACCTTTCTGCGCCGCCTGCAGGAGGAGCAGGACCGCCAGCCCGGCACCTGCCTGCTGATCGATGTCGATCATTTCAAGGCGATCAATGACGGCTATGGCCATGCCATGGGCGATCGCGTGCTCAAGGCAATCGCCGACAGCCTGCGCGCCACCATTCGCAGCGATGATCTGTGCGGGCGGTTGGGTGGCGAGGAATTCGCCATCTATCTGCGCAACATGCCATCGACCCAGGCGACCGCCATGGCGGAGCGCGTCCGCCAGGCGATCGAAATGCTGGACATAGCAGCGGCGGACGGCACCCATATTCGCCCGACGATCAGCGTCGGCGCTGCACATGCGGATGGCAGCGCCAGTGCCGGTCCCAGCGCCAGTGCCAGTGCCGGTGCCGGTGCGAGTGCCGATCAACTGCTCCAGCGCGCGGACATGGCCATGTACGCCGCAAAGGCGAATGGCCGCAATCAGGTCAGGCTCGCGGCCTGACCATCATTCCGCCGCCGCCGCCTTCTTCTTGGCAGGGGCTTTCTTTGCAGCGGGTTTCTTCGCCGCGCCCTCCTTCTTGGCCACCGCCTTCTTGGGCGCGGCTTTCTTTTTTCCGCCCTTCTTGGCCGGAGCGGCAGCAGCCCGCGCGTCGATCAACTGGGCCGCTTCCTCCAGCGTCAACTGATCCTTGTCCACTGTCTTGGGCAGGGTCGCATTGGTCGTGCCGTCAGTGACATAGACGCCGTAGCGTCCTTCCATCAGCTTGATTTCAGCTTCCGTGCGCGGATGCGCGCCCAATATCTTCAAAGGCTCCCGCCCGGCGCTGCGCGGGCCGCGATTGGCGGCTTCGGCGAGCTTGACCACCGCGCTGTTCATCCCGACCTCGAAAATCTCCGACGTCGATGCCAGCCGCCCATATTTGCCGTCATGCAGCAGATATGGACCAAAACGCCCGATATTGGCCACGATCGGCTTGCCGGTTTCGGGATGCAGGCCAATCTCGCGCGGCAGGCTCAGCAGCCTGACCGCCCAGTCGAGCGTCAACTCGCCATCGGGCAAGTCTCTTGGGATCGACCCGCGCTTGGCCTCCTTGCCTTCGCCCATTTCGATATAGGGGCCAAAGCGGCCGGACTTCTTGACGATGTCCTGCCCGGTCTCCGGGTGCTTGCCCAATATTTCCGGGCCAGTATCCTCGCCATCCTTGCCGCCGGGCTGGCCGAATTTGCGGGTATATTTGCATTCGGGATAGTTGGAACAGGCAATGAATGCGCCAAAGCGGCCGCCGCGCAGCGACAACTGTCCGTCAGCGCACAGCGGGCAGGCGCGCGGATTGCTGCCGTCCGCTTTGGGCGGGAACAGCATCGGCTCCAGAAACTTGTCCAGCGCGGCGGTGATGTCGCTCGGCTTCTGTTCCATCACCTCGGCGGTCTTGGGCTTGAAATCCTTCCAGAAGGCTTCCAGCACCGCCTGCCACTGCGCCCGGCCGCCGGAAATATCGTCCAGCTCGTCCTCAAGGCCTGCGGTGAAATCATAGGAGACATAACGCTCGAAAAAGCGCTCCAGAAAGGCCGTCACCAGCCGCCCGCTCTCCTCGGCGAAAAAGCGGTTCTTTTCGACCCGCACATAGTCGCGGTCTTTCAGCACCTGCAACGTCGATGCATAGGTGGACGGCCGCCCGATCCCCAATTCCTCCAGCCGCTTGACCAGGCTGGCTTCGGAATAACGCGGCGGCGGCTGCGTGAAATGCTGCTCGGCGCTCACCTTCTTCTTGGCGGGCGCATCGCCCTCGCTCATGCGCGGCAGCAGCTTGCCATCTTCATCGTCGCTATCGTCGCGGCCTTCCTCATACAGGGCCAGGAAGCCGGGAAAGATGACCACCTGTCCCGTCGCGCGCAGCGTATGCGATCCGGTGGCGTCGCTCATGTCGATCGTGGTGCGCTCCAGCCGCGCCGACGCCATCTGGCTGGCCAGCGCCCGCTTGAACACCAGGTCATAGAGGCGCGCATGATCGCCGCTGCCCACCTTGTCGCGCGAAAAATCGGTCGGACGGATGGCTTCATGCGCTTCCTGCGCATTTTTCGCCTTGGTCTGGTAGATGCGCGGCTTGTCCGGCACATAGCCGCCATCATAGCGCTGCGCGATCGCGGCGCGGGCGGCGGAAATGGCGCTGCCGTCCATCTGCACGCCGTCGGTCCGCATATAGGTGATCGCGCCATCCTCATAGAGTTGCTGCGCGATCCGCATCGTGTGGCTGGCGGAAAAGCCCAGCTTGCGGGCGGCCTCCTGTTGCAGGGTCGACGTCGTGAAGGGCGGCGGGGGATTGCGGGTGAGCGGCTTGGTCTCGACCTTCTCCACCGTGAAGCGCCCGGCCTCGACATCGGATTTGGCCGCCATCGCGTCGCCCTCGCGACCGATCGTCAGCCGCTCGATCTTCTCGCCCTTCCAGCGGACGAGGCGCGCGGTAAAGGCGGTGCCGTCCTGTTCCATCTCCGCTGCGACCGACCAATATTCCTGCGGGGTGAAGGATTCGATCTCGCGCTCCCGCTCGACCACCAGCCGCAGCGCGACCGATTGCACCCGGCCCGCCGACTTGGCGCCGGGCAGCTTGCGCCACAGCACGGGCGAGAGGGTGAAGCCGACCAGATAATCGAGCGCCCGGCGCGCGCGATAGGCGTCGATCAGATCCTCGTCCAGCGCGCGTGGCTTGGCCATCGCGTCCAGCACGGCGGCCTTCGTGATCGCGTTGAAGGTCACACGGTCCACTTGCGCCGGCAGCGCCTTCTTGGCACGCAGCACCTCCTGCACATGCCAGCTGATCGCTTCCCCCTCGCGATCAGGGTCAGTCGCCAGGATCAATCGTGACGCGCCCTTGGCTGCGTCGCTTATGGCCTTGAGCTGCTTGCCCTTGTCGCCATAATTTTCCCACTGCATCGCAAAGCCGTCATCCGGGTCCACCGACCCGTCCTTGGCGGGCAGATCGCGGATGTGACCGTAACTGGCCAGAACATGAAAATCCCCGCCCAGATATTTCTCGATAGTCTTGGCCTTGGCAGGCGATTCGACGATGACAAGCTGCATTTACGGCCCCGGAATTTGATGCCTCACACGTACGCGCGAGTCTGGAAGGCGATGACGGCGGGCGTCAAGCGGTGCGTGTGATTAGGGGAGAAGGCGGGGGAGCGCTAGCCCCTTGGCTCTGCCGTCATGCCAGCGAAGGTCGGCATCTCTGGTGATAAAAGAGTTGGGGGAACTATTGGCTCCGTTCGTTTCGACTGGGCGTCATTCCTCACCGCAAACGCACCCGTCCCCCCGCCAGCCGGTCCAGCCGCTCGGCCAGTTCCAGTTCCAGCAGCACGGTCTGCACCACCGCCGGGCTAAGCCCGCTCAGCCGGATCAGTTCGTCCACCGGCACCGGCGCATGGCCCAGCAGCGCGATGACGGCGCTGCGTTCGCCCGCCGCGACATCGCTCGATACCGGCTCACCGGCGAAATCGAAACTGCCCTGCCGCACCATGCGAATGTCGATGCTGCCCACCGCCTCCAGCACATCGTCGGCATTCTGGATCAGGGTCGCGCCCTCGCGGATCAGCTGGTTGCAGCCTTGCGCGCGCGGATCGAGCGGCGATCCGGGCACCGCCATCACCTCCCGCCCCGCCTCGCCCGCCAGCCGCGCGGTGATGAGCGAACCCGATTTGGGCGCGGCTTCGACCACAACCGTCCCCACCGCCAAACCCGCGATGATCCGGTTGCGCGCGGGAAAATGGCGCGCCAGCGGCTGCACGCCGGGCGGATGTTCGGTCACCAACAGGCCGACATCGGCGATCTGCGCCTGCAAATCGCGATTTTCCGGCGGAAACACCACGTCCAGCCCGCAGGCGATGACGCCGATCGTCCCGCTGCCCACCGATCCCTGATGCGCCGCCGTGTCGATCCCCCGTGCCAGCCCCGATACGACCACCGAGCCGCGCTGCCCCAGATCCTGCGCCAGCGTCCGCGCGAAGCGTATTGCCGCAGCCGATGCATTGCGCGCGCCGACCATGGCGATGCAATGGCCCGCTGCCAGCGCCGCGTCCCCGCGCACGATCAGCGCGGGCGGCGCGCCCTCAAACTGGTCGAGCAGCGCGGGATAGTCTGCGTCCCCCATCAACAGGTAACGCGCGCCCAAGGCCCGTGATGCGGCAATCTCCCGCTCGACCGCGCCTGCATCGGCAACGCTTGCCTTGCCGCCGCCGCGTGCCGCCAGATCGGGAATGGCGCGCAATGCAGCCCCCGCCGTGCCGAAGCGCGCCAACAATTGCCGATAGCTGACCGGGCCGATCCGGGGTGAGCGGATGAGCCGCAGCCGGTCGAACCGTTCCTGCTCGCTCACCCTTTGCCGGACCCGATCTTGGGTTCCGTCCCCTGCATCAGCCGCGCGATATTGGCGCGATGCCGCCACAACAGGATCAGCGCCATCGCCAGCGCCACGGGCACCAGTTCGATCCGCCCCATGAACCATAGCGCGATCGGCGCGCTAACCGCCGCCGCCATGCCGCCGACCGACGACCATTTGGTCCCGAACAGCGCCCCCAGCCACACTGCCGCGAAGATGCAGCCAGCGGGCCAGTGCAGCGCCGTCACCACGCCCATCATCGTCGCCACGCCCTTGCCCCCGGCAAAGCGCAGCCAGACCGGATAGCAATGGCCGATAAAGGCCGCGGCCCCCGCCATCGGCCCTCCTCCGTCGATCAACGCCGCGCCGATCAGCACCGCCGCCGCGCCCTTGAGCAGGTCCAGCAGCAGCGTCGCCGCCGCCAGCCCCTTGCGCCCCGTGCGCAGCACATTGGTCGCGCCGATATTGCCGGAACCGATCTGCCGCAGGTCGCCCGCCCCGGTAAGGCGGGTCAGCAACAGGCCAAAGGGGATGGAACCCAGCCCATAGCCAAGCAGCAGAACGCACAGGGGAAGCAGCCAGGGAAAGTTCATATTCTCGCCGATGATGATGGGGCAGACAGGATGGTCAGGCGACCATAGCGTGACGGGCGGCGCGGGCAATGGTCAACCGCAACCTCTCATCGGCTTCGCTTGATTTATGCCTGCGCGCCCGTCAATCTGGCGACCTCCCAGCGACGGACTTGCCATGACCGACAATGCCTCGTTCGATCCCTTCAGCAGCCTCGTCCACAACTGGACGACGATGGCGCTGGCACCGCAGAAATTGTGGCAGTCGATCAACGGCGGCTGGTCGTTCGGCAACATCATCGTCAACGAAAATAATTCGAGCGCGCCGCAGACCGAACAGGCGATCGTCGCGCAGGAAAGCTATGGGCGGCAGATCGGCAAGTTGCTCGACGCGGTCGATACGCTCGCCAGGCGGCAGCCGGACTGGTCGGACACGGAGCCGCTAAAGGCCGCCATCGACCTGAAGATCAGGGTCGACGGCGTGAAGCTGGCCATGGCGCAGCGGCGGATTGACCAGTTGCGCGGCGATCTGGAACTGCTGCGCGCCGCCGGCCCGGCCGACCAATATGATGCCAGCGTCGCGGCCCTGCGCAAGTTGCTGGCGGAACTGCCCGAAACAGGGGATTGAACCGAACGGGCGTTGACACCCCCGCCTGTTCCCGCGACATGTCCCTCCATAATGACGGTCGCGCCAGAAGCTCCCATCCTCTTTTTCGATTCCGGCGTGGGCGGGCTGTCCATCCTCGCCCCCGCCCGCGCACTGATACCGACCGCGCCGGTCGTCTATGCCGCTGACAGCGCCGGATTCCCCTATGGCACCAAGAGCGAGACGGAGATCGCCGCGCGCGTTCCGGCGCTGCTGGGGCGGCTGGTGGAGCGGTACCGCCCGCGCCTCGCCGTCATCGCCTGCAACACGGCATCGACCATCGCATTGAGCCATGTGCGCGCGGCGCTCGACATTCCGGTCGTCGGCACTGTGCCTGCGATCAAACCCGCCGCGCTTGCCTCTAAAACCCGCGTGTTCGGAGTATTGGGCACCGACGCCACCGTGCGCCAGCCCTATGTCGACCGGCTGGCCGCCGAACATGGCGCGGACTGCATCATGCTGCGCCATGGCTGCGCGGCATTGGTGCAACTGGCCGAAGCGAAGCTGCGCGGCGAACCGCTCGACCCGGCGATCGCCCGCGCCGCACTGGCGGGCCTGACCGACCAGCCGGGCGGGGACCGCATGGATACCGTGGCGCTGGCCTGCACCCATTTTCCGCTGGTCGAGGAAGAACTGGCCGCCGCTGCATCGCGTCCGCTGACCTTCGTTCATGGCGGCGAGGGGATCGCCCGGCGCATCGCGTTTCTGACGCAGGGCCAACCCTGGCCGGACGCTCCGGCTAACGGCATCGCCGTATTCACGCGGGTGGATGACCATGTCCGCGCGCTTGCCCCGGCGCTTGCCCGCTATGGCCTCGACCGGATCGAACAGCTCTGATTCTGTCTCTTGGACAAAAGGTCCGATATGATTGATCGGTATTTCCCCTTATGTCTGCGAACGGTTAGCGCTGGTAAAGCGCGGCATCAATCGGTAAACGCCCGCTATAAGTAGAATGTGGGCAGTCTAGGGTTAGGGCGAGCGTGAACTACAAGCATATCTTTGCGCAGGCGATCGATCGTCTCCATGAAGAAGGCCGGTATCGGGTGTTCATCGATATCCTGCGCAACCGGGGCGCCTACCCCAATGCGCGCTGCTTTCACGGCCATAATGGTCCCAAGCCCATCACCGTCTGGTGTTCCAACGACTATCTGGCCATGGGCCAGCATCCCAAGGTCGTGGCCGCGATGGAAGAGGCGCTGCACGATGTCGGCGCCGGGTCCGGCGGCACCCGCAATATCGGCGGCAACACCCATTATCATGTCGATCTGGAAGGCGAACTGGCCGATCTGCATGGCAAGGAAGCGGCCCTGCTGTTCACGTCGGGCTATGTCTCGAACGAAGCGACGCTCTCTACCCTGGCCAAGCTGCTGCCGGGCTGCATCGTCTTTTCCGATGAACTCAACCATGCCAGCATGATCGCGGGCATCCGCAATTCGGGCTGCGAAAAGCGGGTGTTCCGCCACAATGACGTCGACCATCTGCGCGAATTGCTGGCGGCCGAAGATCCCGAAGCGCCCAAGCTTATCGCGTTCGAAAGCGTCTATTCGATGGACGGCGACGTCGCGCCGATCGCCGCGATCTGCGACCTGGCCGACGAGTTCAACGCGCTGACCTATCTGGACGAAGTTCATGCCGTGGGCATGTACGGCGCGCGTGGCGGCGGCATTTCGGAACGCGACTCCGTCGCTGACCGGCTGACCATCATCGAAGGCACGCTGGGCAAGGCGTTCGGCGTGATGGGCGGCTATATCGCGGCTGACCAGATGATCGTCGATGTGATCCGCAGCTATGCACCCGGCTTCATCTTCACCACTTCGCTCTCCCCCGTGCTGGTCGCGGGCGTGCTGGCCAGTGTGCGCCATCTGAAAGGCTCCAGCGAGGAACGGGACGGGCAACAGGCATCCGCCGCCCTGCTCAAGCAGTTCATGGCTGATGCGGGCCTCCCCGTCATGGACACGGTCACCCATATCGTGCCGCTGATGGTGGGCGATCCGGTCAAGGCCAAGCGGATCAGCGACATTCTGCTCGCCGAATATGGCGCCTATGTGCAGCCGATCAACTATCCCACCGTCCCGCGCGGGACCGAGCGCCTGCGCTTCACCCCCGGCCCGGCCCACACCGAAGCGATGATGCGCGATCTGGTCGCGGCGCTGGTGGAAATCTGGGACCGGCTGGATCTTGAGTTGCTTGAACGCAAGGCAGCGTAAGGGCAGGTTTGCGCAGAGCAGCACTCTGATAGAACCCGAAAACGTAAGATAGCCAGTCTTGAAACGTAATTTGCCTACTTGTGTAACATCATTTTTCAGCAGAAAGATGATGATGGGGTTTCACAGGGGGCAAAAATGGCACTTAACACTGCTCAACTGACATTGATCGAACAGCGGATTACCAATCAGGGACCAAGCGTGGCTGTAGCTTACTTGCTTTGGTTTTTTCTTGGTATCATATCCGGGCACCGTTTTTATCTAGGCCGACCTGCCAGCGCAATTTTGCAGATAATATCGTTTCTCATCTTGGTCGGCTTCATCTGGCTCTTGATCGATGCATTTCTGATTCCGGGAATGGTACGGGATAAGCAGGATGGTATCCGTCAGCGACTCATGACTGACATGATGGCCCATGGAGCCGCCTGATCAAGCCTCGAAATCTACTGCGCAGGTCAGTGTTCAGTCCAGGCTATGCTTCCTCTAATCGCATAGCTCCGATACATGGAATGACAGGACGGTTCTCCACCAACTGAATGCGCCAGCCGTTGGACCGCAGCTGCCAGGCCCGGGCGCGGCGTTACGTGGAACCGCGCCAGCCATCCAAACAGGACCGCGCGCCACGCTCCGGGCAAGCCTTCCTGCTGGCCGAAATCCACAACCTCCAGCCTGCCCCCCGGCGCGACGCATAGCGCGGCCTGTTGCAACGCTGCTTCCCAGTCGGGGATCATCGACAGCGCATAACTGATGAACACGCGATCGAAGGTCGCCCGCCCGAACAGAGCCTGCGGATCGAAATCCACGGCATCCCCCCGTGCCAGTCTGACGCGGCAGGCCATGCCCACCCGCTCAACCGAAATCTGCGCAGTGTCCAGCATCGCCTGCGAAATATCGACGCCATAGAGCCGCGCATGGGGCCATGCCTTGCCAACCGCGATCAGATTGCGTCCGGTGCCACAACCGATTTCCAGCACGCTGCCGCCCGAAGGCGGGGCAAGGTCGGCGATCAGCCCATCGCGCCCCAGCAGATAATATTTGCGCGTTATGTCATAGATATGCCGTTGCCAGCGATAGGTGCCGTCCATCAACCGTCCATGGTCGCTCATCATGACTCCTTCAGCACATAGAGATGCACCCCGCCATAGATGGCCGATCGGTCGCGCGCCGTGTAATCAAGCGACGCCTGCGCCTGATACGCCCACTGGTCCATCACCGCGTCGACAACCCGTCCGGGCAGGATGCTCGGTTCGCCCGCCGTGCGGAACAGCACCCGCGCGCCCGGCTTCGCCGTCCGCGTGATCTGCGCCCACAGCACGTTCAACTGATCGTCATCCATCCAGTCCTGCGCATCGAGCAAAATGTAGCGATCCGCCGAGGCGGCCGGCTGATCGCGCAGGAAATCGGTGAAATTGACATGGCGCACATCGACACGGTCCGCCCGCGTCCGCACCGCGTCATGATTGGCCGCCTGCAAATAGGGCGGCAATGGCCCCGCGCCCGCCGGGTCATTGGCGGCATAGCCGCGCCCGAAGGCCTGGACCGCGAAATAATTATCCTTCATGTCAAAGTCGCAGGCCAGTTTCTTTAGCCGCGCTTTGAGCACCGCGTCCATCCGGTCGTCCCCGGCCAGCGCCTCGAACTGCGCAGGCGGAATGCCCAGCCCGAACAGTGAGGCAGGCTGGCTGGTCAGCCAGCGCACAAACGCCTTGTCGAAAATCGGGGCCAGTTCCGCGTCGAAAATCGCGCGCTGCTCCGCCAGCGTCGTGGCGTCCAGCATCCGCCGCGGATTGACGCCATGCAACCGCGCCAGCAGATGCGCCGCGCCGATGAAGCGCCCCAGCAGGCCATGTTTGTAGATGCCCCGCGCAAAGCCGCCGATCCGCCGCCGCCCGATCAGGTCGCGCCCTTCCCAATAGCGCCGCGTCGCTTCATCCAGATGCGGCGCGACCATCTCCCGATAGGCCGCGATATTCTCGCGGCTGTCCGCCTGCGCGAAAAACCGGTGAAAGGCGGCGTGGTCCGGCAAGGTCCGCGCCGCCATCAGCTTCAGCCGGTTGAGCGCGATATGGGCGGTGTTCAGGTCCACGGCCGTGATCTTCGCGGGATCGGCAGTCAGGTAGGACAGGACGTTGCAGCCCCCCGACGCGATCGTCACCACATGGCAATCGGGCGTGATCGCCAGTGCCTCCATGTCCACCGCCGGATCTTCCCAGATCTGGGCATAGACCAGCCCCCGGAACGCGAAGGTAAAGGCACGCTCCAGCAGCCCCTGCTTGGACAGATGCCGGTGGCGATGCACCGCGCGCGTGATCTTTTTATGGGCCGGTGCCGCCATGCTGTTCAAGCCTCCTCGCTATCGGGTCGTGGCGTGGCCCATAGGGCAACTGCGCGTCGGCACCGTGACGATAGCGTTACGTCCCTGTTACCAGCAGGCCTGTTACCAGCTTGCGGAACCGGCGGCGTGCTCACATCTTCTGGTCATCTATGGCCCATTGGATCGAACCCCACCCCACCGGCATCTATGTCCGCCCTGCCGATGCGTGGATCGACCCGTCAGTCCCGCGCGAGCGCGCATTGGTGACGCACGGCCATGCCGATCATGCGCGCGGCGGCCATGGCCATGTCTGGGCGACGCGCGAAACGCTGGCGATCATGGGCCTGCGCTACGGCACGGCATCGGGCACGCCGGTCGGCTATGGCGAGGAAATCCGGCTGGGCGGCGTCACCATCCGCTATGTGCCCGCAGGCCATGTCCTGGGATCGGCGCAGATCGTCCTGACCCATGCAGGCGAGCGGGTCGTCGTCACGGGCGATTACAAGCGCCGGCCCGACCCCACATGCCCGCCGTTCGAGCCGGTGCCGTGCGACATTTTCGTGACCGAAGCGACCTTTGGCCTGCCCGTGTTCCGCCATCCCGATACCGGCAGCGAAATCGACCGGCTGCTCGCCGCGCTTCACGCCAACCCCGATCGCTCCGTGCTGGTCGGCGCCTATGCGCTGGGCAAGGCGCAACGGGTCATCTGCGAATTGCGCGCGCGCGGCCATCACGACCCGATCTACCTCCACGGGGCAATGGAGCGCATGTGTAATCTCTATGTCGAACTCGGTGTCGAGATGGGCGACCTGCGCCCGGCAACCGACGTCGCGGCAAAGGAGATGCGCGGCGCGATCATCGTCGCGCCGCCATCTGCGCTCAATGACCGCTGGAGCCGCCGTCTGCCCGACCCAATCACCGCCATGGCATCCGGCTGGATGCGCGTGCGCCAGCGCGCCCGGCAGAAGAATGTCGAACTGCCGCTGATCCTGTCCGACCATGCCGACTGGGACGAGTTGACCGACACGATCCGCGAGGTTGCACCGACCGAAACCTGGATCACCCATGGGCGCGAGGAAGCTTTGCTCCACTGGTGCATGACCCATCAGATCAGGGCGCGGGCGCTGGCGCTGGTCGGGCGGGACGATGAGGAGGAGGAAGGGTGATACACGGCAACAATCCATGTGCTCCCGTGCAGGCGGGAGCCCAGTCCTGCCGTTGCGCCAGTAAGCGATGTCCGAACTGGGCTCCCGCCTGCGCGGGAGCACGTAAGTGAGACCCTTCTCCCAACTGCTCGACGCCCTCGTCTACACCCGATCGCGCAATGGCAAGCTGGCGCTGATCGCTGCCTATCTGCGGTCAGCGCCGGACCCGGATCGCGGCTGGGCGCTGGCTGCCCTCACCGGCAATCTCGATCTCAAGGCGGTCAAATCCTCGGCCATTGGCGAAATGATCCGCGCCCGCGTCGATCCCGTCCTGTATGAAATGAGCCGCGACTATGTGGGCGACCTGGCCGAAACCGTCGCCCTGCTCTGGCCGACGCCGCCGGGCGAACCGCCGGACCTGGATGATGGCACGCTGACACTTGCTGCCGTGGTCGATCGCCTCCACGCCACCAGCCGCGCCGCAGCGCCCGACGCCCTGGCGCAGATGATGGACCATCTCGACGCATCAGGCCGCTTCGCCCTGCTCAAACTCGCCACCGGCGGCCTGCGCGTCGGCATTTCCGCCCGCCTTGCCAAGACGGGCTTCGCGCAGGCATTCGGGCTCGACGTCGATGATGTCGAGCAGGTCTGGCACGCCTTGTCGCCCCCCTACACCGCCCTGTTCGACTGGGCCGAAGGCCGCGCGCCGCGCCCCGACCCGGCGGGCACGCCCTTCTTCCGCCCCTTCATGCTCGCCCACCCGCTCGAAGCCGACAGCGTGGATTTGGCGGACTATGCCGCCGAGTGGAAATGGGACGGCATCCGCATCCAGATCGTCGGCACGGGCCCGGAACATGGCAGGCAAACGCGCCTCTACAGCCGCGCGGGCGACGACATTTCAGCGAGCTTCCCCGAAATAGCCGCCGCCTTCACCGGCCATGCCGTGCTGGATGGCGAATTGCTGGTGCGAGGTGAATTTCAGGGGGGCGAAGCGGCCAGCTTCAACGCCCTGCAACAGCGCCTTGGCCGCAAGCTCGTCAGCGCCAAAATGCAGGCGGACTATCCCGCTTTCGTGCGCCTGTACGACCTGCTGCTGGAGGGCGACGAAGATTTGCGCGCCCTGCCCTGGGAACAGCGCCGTGCCCGGCTCGAAGCCTATATGCCCCATCTCGACGCGACGCGGTTCGACCTGTCCGCCACGATCGACGCTGCCGATTTCGACGCGCTCGCCGACATTCGGGCAGGCGCGCGCGACGCCGCGATCGAAGGCGTAATGCTCAAACGCCGCGACAGCCCTTATGTCGCCGGGCGCAAGGCCGCTTTATGGTATAAATGGAAACGCGATCCGCTGACTGCCGATTGCGTCATGATGTACGCCCAGCGCGGCCATGGCAAACGCTCCTCCTTCTATTCCGATTACACCTTCGGCTGCTGGACGCCGGACGGAGAACTGCACCCGGTGGGCAAGGCCTATAGCGGCTTCACCGATGAGGAATTGAAATGGCTGGACCGCTTCGTCCGCCAGAACACCGTCGCCCGCTTCGGCCCGGTGCGCGAAGTGGAAAAGACGCTGGTGCTGGAAGTCGCCTTCGACAGCATCCATGACAGCAAACGCCACAAATCCGGCCTCGCCATGCGCTTCCCCCGTATTGCTCGCATCAGGCGGGACAAGCCAGCGGCGGAGGCGGATACGGTGGAGGGGCTGAAGAAACTGGTGCGCTGACCCAAAAACAAACGGGCCGATGGCAAGGGGGTGAAGCCATCGGCCCGTCGGCCATCACATCATTTCTACAGCGATCAAGGCATCAAAACCGTGTCGATGACGTGGATGACACCGTTCGACTGATTGACGTCGGCAATGGTGATCTTGGCCGATCCGCCCTTGGCGTCGGTGACATACCAGTCCTTGCCCTTCTGCCAGACGGTCAGCGGTTCGCCCTGGGCGGTTGTCAGCACAGCCTTGCCGCCATTGGCCGCAGCCTTGGCCGCAATGTCCTTCGCGTTCATTTTGCCGGGCACGACATGATAGGTCAGTATGCCGGTCAACTTCGCCTTATTCTCCGGCTTCAGCAGCGTATCGACCGTGCCTGCGGGCAATTTGGCGAAAGCGGCATTGGTCGGCGCGAACACGGTAAACGGCCCGGCGCTCTTGAGCGTGTCGACCAGACCGGCGGCCTTCACTGCGGCTACTAGCGTCGTGTGGTCCTTTGAATTGACTGCATTGTCGACAATATCCTTGGTCGGATACATCGCCGCGCCGCCGACCATCGGGTTCTTGGCCATTTGCGCCTGCGCGATCCCGCTGCCGCTGGCTGTCAATATCACGCTGGCAAGCGCGATCGTCATGGGTGAAAATTTCATGGGGGCATCCTTCCGCTATCCTGGCATCCCAAAGGTGTCGGGATGCGCGGTTGATACGTTTGAGAGCAGCGAATGGGTGCAAGGCATGACCTAAAGGACATCAGGGCAGGCAGCGCAATTGCACTGCGTCTTTGCGCTGTCATCCCAAGCCCCTATATGGGCGCTTTCGCGGGGTGACCGCGCACAGCATATGGAGACGAGATTGAGCAAGGTTCTGGTCATCGGCGCGGGCGGCGTCGGGTCGGTCGCGGTGCACAAGATGGCGATGAACAGCGATATATTCTCGCACATCACGCTCGCCAGCCGCCGCATCGTCAGCTGTGAGAAGGTCGCCGAATCGGTGCTGGCCCGCACCGGCGTCACCATCGACGTGGCGCAGGTGGATGCCGATGATGTCGCCGCCACCATCGCGCTGATCGAAAAGGTACAGCCCAGGCTGGTCGTCAATCTGGCCCTGCCCTATCAGGATCTCAACATCATGGACGCGTGCCTCGCGACCAAGGTGGATTATCTCGACACCGCCAATTACGAACCGCGCGACACGCCGAAATTCGAATATGGCTGGCAATGGGCCTATCAGGAACGCTTCAAGGAAGCGGGCATCATGGCGCTGCTCGGCTCCGGTTTCGACCCCGGCGTCACCAGCGTATTTGCCAGCTACATCAAGAAGCATTTGCTCGACACGATCGACACGCTCGACATTCTCGATTGCAATGGCGGCGACCATGGCCAGCATTTCGCCACCAATTTCAATCCGGAAATCAACATCCGCGAAGTGACCGCCCCGTCGCGTCACTGGGAAAACGGGCAGTGGGTCGAAGGTCCGGCGCTCAGCCACAAGCAGACATTCGATTTCGATCAGGTCGGCCCCAAGAATATGTACCTCATGTATCATGAGGAACTGGAAAGCCTGGCCAAATTCTATCCCGAAATCAAACGCATCCGTTTCTGGATGACCTTTGGCGACGCCTATTTGAAGCATCTGGAAGTGCTCCAGAATGTCGGCATGACCCGGATCGATCCGGTGATCTACGAGGGCAAGGAGATCATCCCGCTCCAGTTCCTCAAGGCCGTGCTGCCCGAACCGTCCAGCCTGGGTTCCACGACCAAGGGCAAGACCAATATCGGCGACATTGCCACCGGCACCAAGGATGGCGTGCAGAAAACCGTCTATGTCCTCAACGTCTGCGATCATGAGGATGCCTATGCCGAAACCGGCAATCAGGCGGTCAGCTACACCACCGGCGTCCCCGCCATGATCGGCGCAGCGATGATGCTGACCGGCGCATGGCGCGGCGAAGGCGTGTTCAACATCGAACAGTTCGATCCCGACCCGTTCATGGACATGCTCAACAAGCATGGCCTGCCCTGGCAGGTGAAGGAACTGGACGCGCCGCTGGCGTTCTGAACCGTTCGCCCTGAGCGAAGTCGAAGGGCTCGCCTGAGCGCAAGCGAAGGCATCTCACTAGCGTTCGATGTAGGGCTTCGACTTCGCTCAGCCCGAACGGAGAGTTTATGGAAACCAAAGCCGGCGATCCCGCCGCCTTCGCCCATTTCGACCTGTATCGCGTCCCCTCGCCCGCCTTCGTGGTGGACGAGGCCGCGATCCGGCGCAACCTTGCCATCCTGGCCGACGTTCGCGACCGCGCAGGCATCAAGATATTGGGCGCGCTCAAGGCGTTTTCGATGTGGTCGCTCGGCAGCGTCATGGGCGAATATCTCGACGGCGTCTGCGCGTCCGGCCTCTATGAAGCGCGCCTTGGCCGCGAGGAATATCAGGGCGAAGTCGCGACCTATTGCGCCGCCTATAAGCCTGCCGATCTGGCCGAAATCCTCAAGATTTCCGACCATGTGATCTTCAACAGCCCCGGCCAGATTGCGCGCTTCAAGCCGCAGATCGACGCCGCCCGCGCGGCCGGACACAGTTTCGACATCGGGCTGCGCATCAATCCGCAAAACCCGGAAGGCGAAGTCGCAAAATACGACCCTTCGCAGCCGCACAGCCGTCTGGGCTTCCCCGTCAGCCAGTTGACGCCCGATCATCTGGCTGGCGTGGACGGCATCCATTTCCATAATCTGTGCGAACAGGATCTGGCGCCGCTGGAGCGCACCTGGGCGGCGGTCGAACCGCATATCCTGCCGCACATCGCCAGCCTCAAATGGCTCAATTTCGGCGGAGGCCACCATATCACGCGCGCCGATTATCAGCGCGACGATCTGGTCGCCTTCCTGCAACGGATCAAGGCGCAGACCGGCCTCACCCTCTATCTGGAACCGGGCGAAGCGATGGCGCTCGACGCGGGCATACTGGTGGGCGAAATCCTCGACGTCATCGACAATGGCATGGCCGTCGGCATCACCGACATTAGCGCCACCTGCCACATGCCCGACGTGATCGAGGCGCCCTATCGCCCCGCCATGCTGCACGAGCCATCGGACGGCCCCGTCACGCGCCTTGGCGGGCCATCCTGCCTGGCGGGCGACATTATCGGCGACTATCGAGTCCCCGGCGGCGCGGAACCGGGCGCGCGGATCGCCTTCCTCGACCAGGCCCATTATTCCATGGTCAAGACCAATACATTCAATGGCGTTCCCCTGCCTGCCATCTGGCTCTGGGATTCAACCACCGACAAACTCACGGAAATTCGCGCTTTTTCCTATTCGGATTTCAAGGCTCGCCTCTCCTGAGGCACGCTTCGTGGAGCCGCGTGCAACAAAATTTGCACATACGCTTTACAGGGGGACCCCCTACGCATATAGCGACCGTCCGCTGCCCCATGGGACTTCCACCGCAAGGCAGCTTTTTATGCCCACGAACGACACTGGAGGTCCCTTGAATTGCACAAGCATCCTAGCGCGCTGGGGGTAGCGACCACCCTCACACCGGCAGCACCGGTAACGCTGATTCGCCCGCAGGCTGCGGCCCGCGCCGCCCGATTCTTCGTCGAGAAGTTTCCGGGGCGCTCGCTCTATGCCGTAAAGGCCAATCCCTCGCCCGATTTGCTTCGGACGTTGTGGGACAATGGTATTTCGCACTTTGACGTCGCTTCCATCGCGGAAGTGCGCCTTGTCGCGGAAACGCTGCCGGACGCGAAGCTGTGCTTCATGCATCCGGTCAAGGCTGAAGAAGCCATCGCCGAAGCCTATGCCGTCCATGGCGTACGCACCTTCTCGCTCGACACGATCGACGAGCTGGAAAAGATCATGCGCGCGACCAATGGCGCGACGGATCTGGAATTGTGCGTCCGCCTGCGCGTGTCGTCGGAACATAGCGAGCTGTCGCTGGCGTCGAAATTCGGCGCGGAACTCGGCGAAACCCGCGAATTGTTGATGGCCACCCGTCAGGCCGCCGACGCGCTTGGCATCTGCTTCCATGTCGGCAGCCAGGCGATGAGCCCGCAGGCCTATAGCGATGCGATCGAGCGCGTCCGCGCGGCGATCGTCGACGCGGCAGTCACGGTCGACATCATCGATGTCGGCGGCGGCTTCCCGTCGGTCTATCCGGGCATGGAGCCGGTTGCGCTGGAAAATTATTTCGACGCGATCCACCGTGGCTTCGAAAGCCTGCCGGTCAGCTATTCGTCGGAACTGTGGTGCGAGCCTGGCCGCGCGCTGTCGGCGGAATATAGCTCCATCATCGTCCGGGTAGAGCGCCGTCGCGGCACCGAACTCTACATCAACGACGGTGCCTATGGTGCCTTGTTCGATGCCGCGCATATCGGTTGGCGTTTCCCCGTCGCGTTGCTGCGTGACGAGGAAAGCGACGCGGCGATGACTGGCTTCTCCTTCTATGGTCCGACCTGCGACGATATGGACCATATGGTCGGCCCGTTCATGCTGCCCGACGATGTCGCCGCTGGCGATTATATCGAAATCGGCATGCTGGGCGCCTATGGTTGCGCCATGCGTACGGGTTTCAACGGCTTCACGGCGGAAACCGTGGTCGAAGTAGCGGACGAGCCGATGGCCAGCCTCTACGCCGAGCCGGTCCCTGCCCGCCGTCGCGCGACTGTCATCAAGCTGGGCTAAAAGGCTCAAGCTCCCCTTTGGAGAGGGTGCCTGTCCCTCGCTGCTTCCACCGCAGCGAGGGACAGTTTTTATCGGCGGAATATCCCCACCATCTCGACATGGGTGGACCAGCGGAACTGGCCGACCGGGCGGACCTGATCCAGCCGGTATCCGCCGCCCACCAGATGCACGGCATCGCGCGCAAAGCTTGCCGGATTGCAGGACACATAGGCGATTACCGGCACACTGGACGCGGCCAGTTGCATGACCTGCTCCCGCGCACCCGCGCGTGGCGGGTCGATGACCACGGCGGCAAAGCGGTTCAGTTCTTCTGGCGTCAATGGCCGGCGGAACAGGTCGCGATGGTCCGCCACCATCCGCCGCTGCGCCCTTTGCCCCGCCAGTTTGAGCGCCAGCACGACATCGCGCGCGCCCTCCGCCGCATAGACCGGGCGCGAAGCCCCCAGCGCCAGCGCGAAAGTGCCAAGGCCGCAAAACAGGTCCGCCACCGCGCCCGTGTCCGGCATGGCCTCACGTACCGCGCCCACCAGCGCCGCTTCGCCATCGGGCGTCGCTTGCAGGAAGGAAAAGGGCGAAAACGCCACCGGCACGCCACCGAATGTCACCGTGGCCGCTTCGGGTTCCCAGCGGGTCTGCGGGCCATCGCCTTCATCGATCGTCAGGCGCGCCAGACCCTGCGTCCGCGCAAAATCGCCCAGCCCCTCGTCCGCCTCCAGCCCTTCGACCTTCACCCCTTCCAGCAACAGGTCGACGCCCTGGTCGATCAGCGACATGCGGACATGCGCCGCCCGCTTGTCGGGCAGGATCAGCCGCAACAGTTCGCGCAGCGGCGCCAGCAGCGCAAACAGCCGCGGGTCCAGCACCGCGCACATGCTCAGGTCGATGAGCTTATGGCTACCGGATTCGGCAAAACCGATCGTCACCGTCTTGCTCGCCCGCACCGCGCGCAGCGAGGCGCGTCGCCGCGTCATGGGTGGCGAAAGATGCGGCGCCAGCACCGTTTGCGCGACAATGCCCTGCCCCGCCAGCGCGCCGACCACACGCCCGGTCACGAAGTCCGCCAGGCTCGCTTCATCGACATGCTGCAATTCGCAGCCGCCACAGGTCGGGAAATGGACGCAGGGCGGTTCCACACGATGTGGCCCGGCGATGGTCGTGCCATCGGTCAGCAGCCGGTCGCCCGGTGCCGTCAGCGCGGCGTGGCGTCCATCGGCGGTGATGCCATCGCCCTTGGCAGCGATGCGGATGATGATGTCTGGATCAGTGTCGGTCACAATCGCGCGGCGATAGCCGCTGGCAGCGCTGCAAGCAAATCATCGGCGATAAAAGCCGCGCCCGCCCGTCGCGCAGCATCGCCATGCAGCCACACCGCCTCGCCCGCCGCACGAAAAGCATCGTGCGTCACCACCAGCCGCCCGGCGACCAGCCCTGCCAGAACGTCGCCCGTTCCGGCGGTGGACAGCCAGTGCGACGAACCCGACGCCACTGCAACGCGCCCGTCCGGGGCCGCGATCACGCTGTCCGCGCCCTTATATATCACGATCGCGCCGCTCCGCTCCGCCGCCGCCCGCGCCCGGTCGATCTTGCTGCCCGGCAGATTGCCGAACAGCCGCGTGAATTCGCCCTCATGCGGGGTCAGGATCGCGCCATCGGGTATCTGGTCGACGTCGATCAGCGTCAGCGCATCGGCGTCCAGCACCAGCGGATGACCATGGGTCAACACTGCCTCCAGCCGCGCCCGCGCCATGGCGTCGCGCCCCAGGCCCGGCCCGACCAGCACGGCCGCCAACCGGGCATCATCTAACGCTTCGCGCAGCGCATCGACGGTCTGCGCGTCCTGCGTGACGATGGCGTCGGCCCCGTGGCGCAGGCCATCGGCTGCCAGCCGTCGCACCATGCCCGCACCGGATCGCGCGGCTGCCTGCGCCGCCAGAATGCTAGCGCCTGCCATCGTCCCGCCGACGACGGCCACCAGGCCGCGCCGATATTTATGATCGTCCGGGCCAGGCGCTGCCAGGCGTGGCGGCATCAGCCGATGCACCAAGTCCGACGCCGGAATACCGATGTCGGCGCAGATCAGCCGTCGGACATGCCCCGCCGCCGGATAGAGCAGGTGGGCGGGCTTCAATGCCCCTAGCGCGATACAGATGCTGAAATGCGGCACGGCGGAAAGCAGCGCGCCGCTGTCGCTATCCACGCCGCTGGGCAGGTCGATGGCATAGCTGTGGCTGGCCGACGCGCTAAGGTCGCACAGCCGCGCCGCCACGGCCGGATCAAGCCCGCGCGACAGCCCTGTGCCGAACAGCGCGTCGACCAGTTGCGTGGCCGGGGCAGCGGTTGCGAGTTGCTCGACCGGCCCATCCCATCCCGCCTGCGCCCGGCGGCTCGATGGCGTGCCGCTTTCCCCCAGCACGGCGACCCGTACCGCAACGCCCCGCGCGCGCAGCAGCCGGGCGATGACGAAGCCGTCGCCGCCATTATTGCCCGGCCCGCACAGGATCAGCGTGTCGCGCAGTCCGCCCGCGCGCCAGATAATTGCCGCCGCCGCCGCGCCAACCTCTTCCATCAAGCCATAATCATCGACGCCAGCATCGAACAAAGCCTGTTCCGCGCTGCGCATCTGCTCTGCGGTCAGGATCGGCGTTCCGGCGTTCACGGCGCCGATCCGGCGACCTTCACCGGCAGGCGATAGCGGTCGCCGCCGATACGGATTTCGACCAGTCCGGTATCGACGATTTGCAACCGCGCCATCTCCGCGCCATCCGCCGCTTCCAGCCCACGACCGTCCGCCAGCACCCGAAAGCGGCGGAAACCGCCATCGGGATGACGGATCGTCAATATCTCACCTGTCCGCTCGATCTGGCAATCGCGTGCCCAGCCAGCGTCCGCGCCGATCGCACAATCGGCCTTGCCGTCATCGACCGGCGTAGCCGTCGCCTGCTGCGGCCCTGCCTCATTGCCCGGCTTGCCTGGCTCCCCGCCACAGGCCGCCAGCAACAAGCATCCGGCGATCAAAATCCTCATGTCAGTGCGCTCCTGCATGCCAGCACCACTGGGCCGATCAAATCGGCAAAACGCCGCTGCCCCGCCGCGTCACGCACCATATCCTGCCGCATCTCGATCCCCAGATAGGGAATGCCATTGGCCTCCGCATGGCGGTTCATCGTCGCGTTCAATTGCTGGCCCGAATAGGGCAACTGGTCGCCAACGATCAGCCCGGCCGCCTCCAGCATGGGGATTGCGATCCGCGCGGCGCGATCGTCCGCATTATATAATATGCCAATCTCCCACGGGCGCTTCTGCCCCGGATCGCTGGCCAGATTGGGCGTGAAGCTGTGCAACGACAGGATGAACGGCGCGGTCATCCCCTCCAGCAGCCGTTCGACCTGATGATGATAGGGATGGTGGAACCGCATCATCCGCTGGGCCAGGTCCGCGTCGCGATTGCCGGGGATGGCATGGCCGTCGCTCATCACCGGCAACAGGCCCGGCGCGTCCGGTTCGCGATTAAGGTCGATCACCAGCCGCGACGCGCCGCCCAATATCGCGGTGCAGCCCAGTTGCGCCACCAGCAGCGCGCTGACCTCCGCCACGCCGATGTCGATCGCGATATGATTGTCCAGCAACGCCGGATCGATGCCCAGGTCGATGTCATCGGGCACCCGCGCCGACGCATGATCGGCGATGATCAGAACGTCCAGCCCGCCGCCATCGATCTGCGTGAATGCCTCGCTCATGCCGTTCTGATCCGCGTTTCCATGATCCACCAGTCGCGGTGCGCCGCCTGCACCGCCATGGCCGCGTCCGCCATCGCCCCATCGCTGTCGAACAGCGCAAAGCAGGTCGCGCCAGACCCGGACATGCGTGCGAGCACCAGCCCGTCATGCCCCTCCAGCGCGCCGAGCAATTGCGCAATCACAGGCGCAGCGGCAATCGCCGGCGCCTCCAGATCATTGCGTCCATGCGCCACCAATGTTTCCAGGCTCGTGGCGTCCAGCGGCCCGCGATCCACCCGGTCCCAACCGTTGAAAACCTGCGCCGTCGATACACCGACCCCCGGATTGACGAGCAGCATCGCCATGCCGTCCAGCCCCTCGACAGGGTGCGGCCGGAGCCTTTCGCCGCGTCCTGTCACCATCTGCGTCACGCTGGCGACGCAGGCGGGCACGTCCGATCCCAGATCGAGCGCCAGCCCCGCCAGCTCCTCAGCCTCAATACGCACGTCCCACAATCGCGCCAGCAGACGCAGCGTCGCCGCCGCATCCGCCGAACCGCCGCCAATGCCTGACGCTACCGGCAAAATCTTGGTCAGGCGGATCGCCGCGCCGCGCTGAGTCCCCAGATAGGCCTGCAACGCCCGCGCCGCCTTCATGACCAGATTGTCCGGCCCCTCCTCCAGCGCGCCGCCGAACGGCCCGTCGATGACCAGATCGATCGCCCCGTCATCGGTCGCCACGGCGCTCAGCCGGTCGCCATGTTCGGCAAAGGCGAACAGGCTTTCGAGCGCATGATAGCCATCGTCCCGCCGCGCCCGCACATGCAGCGCGACATTCACCTTGGCATAGGCGGTCTCGATCATCAGGCCCGCGTCCAGATCAGGGTGCGGCATATTCTGGCTTCAATCCCTGCTCCACCTTGGCCGCGATCCGCTCCGCGCCGTCCCCTTGCGCAAAGAGGGAGGCCGCCGACCAGGCATAGCGCGCCTCATACCGCCGTCCCGCACTCCACAGCGCATCGCCCAGATGCTCGTTGATCGTCGCATCCGCCGGCGCGCCCGCCGCCGCCCGCTCCAGCACCGGAACCGCGCCAGCAACATCGCCTGTCACATAGCGCGCCCAGCCCAGCGAATCGGCAATAGAGGCATCCTGCGGCTTCAGCGCGCTCGCCTTCTTGATAAGGTCCAGAGCCTCCGCAACATTCTGCCGCCGCTCGATCTGCGCATAGCCCAGATAATTGAGCACCACAGGTTCGTTCGGGGCCAGCGCCATGGCCCGCTCCAGCACGACGCGCGCTTCATCCCAGCGTTCGCCCTGTTCCAGCGCGCTCCCTTCGAAGAGCAACAGCGCCCAGGGCACTTGGCCGTCACCATAGTCTGCCTGCGCTGCCCGGAACGCCGCGGCCGCACCGTCAAAATCATTCATGTCGGCCAGCAACCGGCCCAACCGCACCTGCCGTTCGCTGCCCGCGCCCGGTTCCGCAGCCAGCGATCGCGCCAGTGCCAGCGCCGCCTGCCTGTCGCCCGCCGCCGCCAGCGCATCGACCAGCTCTGCCTGACCCAGCGCGCCATACCAGCCATCGACCGGGATCTTGCGCGCCTCCGCCACGCCGCCCTGCGCCAGCCCGCCCGCACTCAGCAGGCGCGCGGCGACCAGCTGCACCTCCGTCCCGCCCGGATCGGCAAAGGTCGCGATCCGCGCCAGCCGGACGCTCAGCGCCATGCCGCTATTGTCCGACGCGATGTCGGATGCCAGCCGCGACAGCAAACGCGCATAACCCTGAACCGGCGTGACCGCCGCCGCCTTCACCTTGCCGCGCGTCAGATCGGCCCGCGCGCGCGCAAACGTCGCCTCGCCCGCCGGGACCAGCATCAGCGCCTCCGCCTTCGCCCCGCGCGCCGCCAATTGCGCCGCCAGCGTCAGGCGCAACGCCGCGCTTTCGCCGCCACGCAGCGCGATCGCGCGCCGGATCGCGGGCACCGCCGCCGCTACATCGCCGCGATCCAGCGCCTGCAAGGCCAGATGTTCATCGACATAACGCTGCGCCAGCGCCGCAAAACGGTCCTGAGCCGCGACGACCGGCGCGACATAATGGCCCTCGCCCAGCGTGATCCAGCTGGTGATGATGGGTGCAAGGAAGGAGAAATTGCCTTCCTCCACCATCCGCGCCGTCAGCGCGCGCGCGCCTGCCCAGTCCTTGCGCCCCAGCGCCTCGCCGATCAGCAGCAGCGTGCCGTCACGCGGCAGCGCACCCTGCTCCTCCAGCAACGCGGCGGACCGCAGCGCCAGCGCCCGGTCGCCGCTCTCCAGCGCCTGGACATAGGACCGGCGCGCCACATCCACGCTGTCCGGGTCGAGCGTCAGGGCGGTGCGGTAATTGTCCACCGCCAGCGCCATCGCCCCATCCCCGTCCGCCAGCCGCGCGCGCGCATAGGCGTGCAGCGCAGCTTGCGGATCAACCGAGGCTCCGGCGGGTGCAGCCACCGGAATCGTCAGCATCAGGAACGGGATCAGGCGCTTACATATTGGGATAGTTTGGTCCTCCACCACCTTCGGGGACGACCCAGTTGATATTCTGGGTCGGGTCCTTGATGTCGCACGTCTTGCAATGCACGCAATTCTGCGCGTTGATCTGGAACCGGGGATTGCCCTCTTCCTCACCAACCACTTCATATACGCCTGCGGGACAATAACGCTGCGCCGGCTCGTCATAAAGGGGTAGATTGTAACTGATGGGGATCGCTGGGTCCTTCAGCTGCAAATGAACCGGCTGGTCCTCTTCATGATTGGTGTTGCTCAGGAACACCGAAGACAGGCGATCGAAGCTGATCACGCCATCGGGCTTGGGATAATCGATCTTGGCGCAGGCATCCTTGGGCCAGATTTTCTCATTGTCCGGCTTATGCTTCATCGTGAAGGGCAGGCCGATCTTGAGCGTACGCATCCACATATCGATGCCCGCCAGCATCGTACCGATCGTGCCGCCAAATTTGCTCAGCAGCGGTTCGGCATTCTTGACCAGCTTCAGCTCGTCCGCGATCCAGCTGGAGCGCAGCACATCCTCATAATCGGTCAGAACGTCGCTGCCGCGCTGGCTCTGCACGGCGGCAAAGGCCGCCTCGGCCGCCAGCATGCCCGATTTCATGGCGGTATGCGTGCCCTTGATGCGCGGCACGTTCACAAAGCCCGCCGAACAGCCGATCAGCGCGCCGCCGGGGAATACCAGCTTGGGGACCGACTGCCAGCCGCCTTCGTTGATCGCCCGCGCGCCATAGGAGACGCGCCGCCCGCCTTCCAGATATTTGCGGATTTCCGGGTGCTGCTTCCAGCGCTGGAACTCCTCGAACGGGTAGAGGTGCGGGTTGCGGTAGCCCAGCCCGACCACGAAGCCCAACGCCACCTGGCCATTGGCCTGATGATAGAGGAAGCCACCACCATAGGCGTCGGTCAGCGGCCAGCCCTGCGAATGGATCACCAGGCCCGGCTGATGCATGGCGGGATCAATATCCCACAATTCCTTCATGCCGATGCCATAGACCTGCGGCTCGCATTCCGCGTCCAGCGCGAATTGCCGCTTCAATATCTTGGTCAGGTGCCCGCGCGAGCCTTCGGCAAAGAAGGTATATTTCGCGTGCAGCTCCAGACCGGGCTGATAGTCGCCCTTATGATTGCCTTCCCGGTCAACACCCATATCGCCTGTGGCCACGCCCTTTACGCTGCCATCCTCATGGTAGAGGATCTCGGCCGCGGCAAAGCCGGGGAAAATTTCGACGCCCAGACCTTCGGCCTGCTCCGCCAGCCAGCGGCACAGATTGCCCAACGACCCGGTATAGGTGCCCTTGTTGTGCATCCACCCCGGCGTCATGATGTGCGGCATCGCCATCTTGCCGGTCTTGGTCAGGAACCAGTGCTGATTGTCGGTGACCGGCGTTTCAGCGAGCGAACAGCCCATCTCGCGCCATTGCGGCAGCAATTCGTCCAGCGCCCTGGGGTCGATTACCGCGCCCGACAGGATATGGGCGCCGATTTCCGACCCCTTTTCCAGCACGCACACGCCCAGTTCCTGCCCCGCGTCATTGGCCAGTTGCTTCAGCCGGATCGCGGCTGATAGCCCCGCCGGTCCCCCACCGACGATGACCACATCATAGGGCATCGATTCCCGTTCGCTCATAAACCCTCCATTGAGCCACCGGCGGGCTGCACCCCGTCCATCCGGTCGCCTTATTACTCCAACACTTTACCACCCAAGGCGATGAAGAATCTTGACCCCCTCGTCAACCTCTGGCCCAAGATGTTCTTGATGCGGGGTTTATTGCAGGATGAAGCGGTGGCAGCTAACGCCTATATGGCGTGGTGGACGCTCGCGGGCGTGGATGGCGCAGTCGGCGAATCGCCGGTTAACTGGCTGCGTCCCGTCACCGCGCCCGATGCGACGGGCGCGATTCGCGCGGTTCCTGCGTCTGCGCCTCCTGAACAGAAACCCCAAAACCTCGATTCGTTCCGTGATTGGCTGGCAAATGATCCGGCCCAGCCCGAACGACGCTGGCCCGGCGCGCCCATTTTGCCGACGGGGAACGAAGCCGCCCCGCTGATGGTCGTGACCGACTTGCCCGATCCGGCGGACATGGCGGCGGGTCAGTTGCTGGCCGATCGTGCGGGCATGTTGTTCGACGCGATGCTGCGCGCGATCGGGCTGGACCGTTCCGCCATCCATCTTGCCTCGCTCTTCACCGCCCGCCCGCCCGGCGGCATGGTGGAGGCGGCCGATCTTGCCGCCGTGGCCGACCGGATGCGTGCCCATGTTGCCCTCGCCCGGCCCCGCCGCCTGTTGCTGCTGGGCGATCGGACGATCCGTGCGCTGCTTCCGACGGATGCCGCCGCAGACCCGGATGGTTTACGCGACTTTAACCATGAAGGCGGCATTGTGCCTGCCATCGCCACATTTCATCCCCGCCTGCTGCTGACCCAGCCTGCGGCGAAAGCGCAATGTTGGCGCGCCCTGCAAAGCCTGATCGAGGAAGTTCACCCGTGATTCGTGCCGCGACCCAAATATCCAGCCTTGCCCTGATCGCGCTGGGCCTGGCTGCAACGCTGCCCGCCCGCGCCGAAACTGCCCCGATCTCGCCCGCGATCGCCGTCACGCCCGCCTCCCCGCTCCAGATTGGCGATGGCGCCAAAGCCAGCTACCGCGCCATCTTTACAGCGTTGCAGGCGCAGCAGTGGGGCGAAGCCCGGACGCTGATCAACGCGCTCGATGCGCAGGACGCCGTCCGCCCGCTCGCCCTGTCCGAACTCTATCTGGCGAAGGGATCGCCACGGGTCGAACTGTTCGACCTGCTCGACCTCATCAACAAGGCGGCCTGGCTGCCCAAGGCCGAACAGCTTTCCCGCCTCGCCGAAAAGCGCGGCGCAACCATCCTGCCCACCCTGCCACAGGTGCAGAAAATGGTGTGGCTGGGTTCCGCGCCCCGCCGCGAATATGTGGTGTCGACCAAGACGGATGCGCTGGCGGTTGCGCTTTCCGGCCAGATACAGTCCTTCATCAAGGTCGACGATCCGGCCGGGGCCGAAGCGCTGCTGACCACCGGCGAAGCGGGTCTGACGCCGGAAGGGCTGACGGAAGTGCGCCAGCGCGTCGCCTGGGCCTATTATATAGAAAATGACGATGCCAATGCCCGGCGCATGGCCGCCCGCGCGCTCGAAACCCGCACTGGGGGCGACTGGACGGTGCAGGCGCACTGGACCGCCGGCCTTGCCGCATGGCGTCAGAATGATTGCCGCGCCGCTGCCCCGGCCTTTGCCAATGTCGCGGCCTTCGCAACCAATGACGATATGCGCGCGGCCGGTGCCTATTGGGCGTCGCGCGCCTATATGGTCTGCGGCGAAGCGGAAAAGGTCGCGAACTATCTGAAACTCGCCGCCCGGTCGGATGAAACCTTCTACGGCCTGCTGGCGCGCGAATCATTGGGGATGCCGCTGGGTGCCCCGCCAGTCGCAACCCGCTTCGGTCAGGCCGAATGGCTGGCGCTGAAGGACAGCCCCAACGCCCGCGCGGCCATTGCGCTCGCCGCGATCGGCGACAGCGCCCGCGCCGACGAATTGCTGCGTTTTCAGGCGAAGATTGGCGGCACTGGCCAATATGATGCGCTGCTCCGCCTCGCCAACGCGCTCAATCTGCCCGCGACCCAATTGTGGCTCGCCCATAATGGCCCGGCGGGCAAGCAACCGGCCAGCTTTGCCCGTTTTCCCGCGCCCGACTGGCGCCCCGATGGCGGCTGGCGCGTCGATCCCTCGCTGATCTACGCGCACACATTGCAGGAATCGGGCTTCCGGTCCGACGTCGTCAGCAGCGCTGGCGCGCGCGGTCTCATGCAGGTACGCCCCGGCACGGGCAGCGACATGGGCCTTTCTTCCGCCGCGCAACTGTTCGTCCCGTCGACCAACATGGAATTTGGCCAGCGCTATCTGGAAGCATTGCGCGACATGAGCGCCACGGGCGGACTGCTGCCTAAGGTCATGGCCGCCTATAATGCCGGGCCGCTGCCGGTGGAGCGCTGGAACTCGCAGGTCAATGACAAGGGCGATCCATTGCTGTTCATGGAATCGCTGCCCTATTATGAAACCCGCGCCTATGTGAACATCGTCATGCGCAACTATTGGATGTACCAGATTCAGGCCAAGGGTACCGCCGATTGCCTGACCGGGATGGCGCAGGGCATGTGGCCGACCTTCCCCAACGCCAAGGGCGTGAAACTTGTTCGCCTGAGCCATGCCGATGGCCGCGCCCGTCCGGCTGCGTCGATGGGTGGCGGGTCCGACTGATGCCGATTGACGAAAGCCGGGACTTCATCCCCGTCCGCATTGCCGTGTTGACCATATCCGACACCCGCAGCGCGGCGGACGACCGCTCCGGCGACACGCTGGTCGAACGATTGGAAGGCGCGGGGCATGTCTTGGCCGCCCGCTATATCGAGCGGGACGACAAGTCCGCCATCGTCGCCAGACTTCACGCCTGGATCGATGATCCCGACATAGACGTCATCCTGACCACCGGCGGCACCGGCGTCACCGGGCGCGATGTTACCCCTGAAGCGCTGGCCCAGGTGCAGGACAAGGAAATTCCGGGCTTTGGCGAACTGTTCCGCTGGCTCAGCTACCAGACGATCGGCACCTCCACGATCCAGTCCCGCGCCACCGCCTGCGTCGCGCGCGGCACCTATATTTTCGCGCTCCCCGGTTCGACCGGCGCGGTGCGCGACGCATGGGACGGCATATTGGTAACCCAACTCGACAGCCGCTTTCGTCCCTGCAACTTTGTCGAACTGATGCCCCGCCTGACCGAGCGCTGACCCGGACTTGCCATATGGTATATGGGCTGGCTTTACGAACTTCCGATTGACATTTTGTTCCTTTTATGTTCTCGTTCGGTCATGGGAATGGAGAAAGGAAGAGGCGCAACATTCAACACGCAAAGTGAGCGTTTTTCCCTGCCCCAGCGCGAAGCCGACGGCGACTGGCTCGATGCGGTGGAGGATATAGACGGGCCCGTCACTCGAACCCGAACGCAGGTCACGGTCGAACATCCCCGCACGATCGTCACCCGCAACAATTCGCCCGATATTGGCTTCGGCCAGTCGATCAACGCCTATCGCGGCTGCGAACATGGCTGCATCTATTGTTTCGCGCGCCCGACCCACGCCTATCATGACCTGTCGCCCGGGCTGGATTTTGAAACCCGGCTATTCGCCAAGCCGGACGCCGCAGCCTTGCTCCGCGCCGAACTGTCGAAGAAAAATTACACCGTCATGCCCATCGCTTTGGGCACCAATACCGATCCCTATCAGCCGATCGAAAAGGACTGGCGGATCACCCGATCGATCCTGGAATTGCTGGCGGAATGCCGCCACCCCATATTCATCACGACCAAATCCGACCGCATCCTGCGCGACATCGATCTGCTCGCCGCCATGGCGCGCGACAGGCTGGTGTCGGTCGCCATTTCGGTGACGACGCTCGACCCGGCGGTCGCCCGGACGCTCGAACCGCGCGCGCCTCATCCGCTGCGCCGTGTGGACGCGATCCGGCAACTGGCAGACGCTGGCGTGCCGGTGTACGCCAGCCTATCGCCGATCATCCCGGCTATCACCGACCATGAGATCGAGACGATCGTCGCCCGCGTCGCCGCAGCGGGCGCGCGCGAAGTCACCTATATTCCCGTTCGCCTGCCCCATGAAGTCGCGCCTTTGTTCCGCGCCTGGCTCGACGCCCATTATCCCGATCGCGCGGCGCGGGTCATGACGATCATTCGCGAATTGCGGGGCGGGCGGGACAATGACCCCAATTTTGGCAGCCGGATGCGGGGGCAAGGGGTATGGGCGGACCTCATCCGCACCCGCTTCGTCAAGGCCCGCAAGCGCGCCGGGCTGGGGGCCGAACGTCTGACCCTGCGCACCGACCTGTTCCGCCCGCCCGAAGGCGCGCAAATGCGGCTGCTGTGATGCTCAGCCGACCAGCCGCATTCCGGCCCGCCGGTTGCGGGTCCGGTAGCCGTCCTGGGTCGGCTCCATCCGCTCGAAGCGGTGGATCGTCAGATTGGGGATCACCGACATGGCGTCGACCTGATCCGCACCCAGCAGAAAATCATCGCCCAGAAACAGGCGCACAGCCTGCCCGTTCCCGGCCGATGTTCGCAGGAACAATTCGCTCCGCCCACCCCGGCTCTGCGCCATCAGCGCCGCCAGAGCCTCGACCGCAACCGGATCGGTCGTATCCACCACCAGTTCCATGCGCGACGCGCTGGCGATCAGCTTGAATGGCTCGATCTTGCGCACCGTTACACGCGGCGTTTCCTCACCCGGCAAACGATCCAGCTCGACATATAGTAGCGCGCAATCGCCATCGCGCGCCAGTTCCTCGATCGCCTTGCAGGCGTCTTCCTCGAAACAGCTGGCCTGAAACTGGCCACTACTGTCAGAGAAGGTCGCATTGGCATAACGCGCCCCCCGCTTGGTCTCGCGCCAGCGTACATCCTCGACCATTGCCGCCATGACGCCAGTAGCGCGCGCTTCCCCCGCCAATGGCTCGGCGCAGATCGCGCCATAGCTTTTGGCCCCGCGGGCATCGGCCAGATGGCGGAAACGATCGACAGGGTGGGCGGAAAAATAAAAGCCGAACGCCTCCTTCTCCTGCGCCATGCGATCAGCCACCGACCAGGCCTGATGCGGCGGGATGCGGACATCGGCATGGGGCGTTTCGACATCGCCGAACAGCCCGCCCTGCCCGCTTTCACGCGCCTGCGCCGCGCTTGACGCAACGCTCAATATCGTTTCCGCCGCCGCATGGACGCCAGCCCGGTCGGCATGGATCGCGTCAAACGCCCCCGCCGCCGCCAGGCTTTCCAACTGCCGCCGGTTGAGCAATCGCGGTTCGATCCGATCGGCAATATCGTCCAGGCTCTTGAACGGACCGCCAGCGTCGCGTTCCGCAACCAGCTGGTCCATCGCCTTCTCGCCCACACCCTTCAGACCACCCAGAGCATAGCGCACGGCATAGCCCAGCCGCGGATCATCGCCCTCATACGCGATCGGCTCGACCGAAAAGTCCGCCTGACTGCGGTTGATGTCAGGCGGCAGACAGGTCAGCCCCATGCGCCGCATATCGTCCACGAATATGGTCAGCTTGTCGGTCAGATGAATATCGAACGCCATCGACCCGGCATAAAATTCCGCCGGATAATGCGCCTTCAGCCACGCCGTCTGATAGGCAAGCAAGGCATAGGCGGCAGCGTGCGACTTGTTGAAGCCATAGCCTGCGAATTTGTCGATCAAGTCGAACAGTTCATTCGCCTTGGCCGGCTTGATGTCGCTGGCGGCGCAGCCCTCGACGAAGCGCGAACGCTGCGCGTCCATCTCCGCCTTCACCTTCTTGCCCATCGCGCGGCGCAGCAAGTCTGCGTCGCCCAGACTGTAACCGGCCAATATCTGCGCGGCCTGCATCACCTGTTCCTGATAGACGAAGATGCCATAGGTCTCTTCGAGGATCGGTTTAAGCAGGATATGGGGATATTCAATCTCCTCCTGCCCGTTCTTGCGGCGGCCGAACATGGGGATATTGTCCATCGGACCGGGCCGATAGAGCGACACGAGCGCGATGATGTCGCCGAAATTGGTCGGGCGCACGGCGGCCAGCGTCTTGCGCATTCCTTCCGATTCCAGCTGGAACACGCCGACCGTGTCGCCCCGCTGGAGCAGATCATAAACGGCGCTGTCATCCCAGCTGAGCGTATCAAGCTCCACCGTAACGCCGCGCGCCGCCAGCAACTGCACCGCCTTTTGCAGCACCGACAGGGTCTTGAGGCCCAGAAAGTCGAACTTCACAAGACCGGCCCCCTCGACATATTTCATGTCGAACTGGGTGACTGGCATGTCGGATCGTGGATCGCGGTAGAGCGGCACCAACTGCTGCAACGGCCGGTCGCCGATCACCACGCCCGCGGCATGGGTGGAGCTATGGCGCGGAAAGCCCTCCAGCTTCATCGCATAGTCGATCAGCCGTTTGACCTGGCCATCATTGTCATATTCCGCGCGAAATTCCGCCACGCCGTTGAGCGAACGTTCCAGCGTCCAGGGGTCTGTCGGATGATTGGGCACCAGCTTGGCAAGCCGGTCGACCTGACCATAGCTCATCTGAAGCACGCGCCCGGTATCCTTGAGGACCGCGCGGGCCTTGAGCTTTCCGAAGGTGATGATCTGCGCGACATGATCGACGCCATATTTCTGCTGGACGTAGCGGATGACTTCACCGCGCCGCGTTTCGCAGAAATCGATGTCGAAGTCGGGCATCGACACACGTTCTGGGTTCAGGAAGCGTTCGAACAGCAGGCCAAGTTGCAGCGGATCGAGATCGGTGATCAGCAGCGCCCAGGCAACGACCGACCCTGCACCCGAACCACGCCCCGGCCCGACCGGAATGTCATGATCCTTGGCCCATTTGATAAAGTCGGCAACGATCAGGAAATAGCCGGGGAAGCCCATCTGGATGATGATGTCGGTTTCGAACTTCAGCCGGTCGAGATAGGGCTGGCGTGCGGCATCGTCGACGATGCCGAGCTTCGCAAGCCGGGCGTCAAGGCCAGCGCTGGCCAGATCGCGCAGCATCCGCGCCTCGCCCTCGATATCACCGGCAAGGCTGGGCAGGATCGGCTTGCGCTTGGGCGCGGCGACGGCGCAGCGCTGGGCGATAACCAGCGTATTGGCCAACGCTTCAGGCAGATCGTCGAACAGGCGGCGCATTTCAGCGGCCGGTTTCATCCAGGCGTCGGGCGAACTGGTCCGCCGGTCGGGCATGTCGACATAGGCACTGTCGGCGATGCAGAGCATGACGTCGTGCGCGGCATGGAAATGCGGTTCGGTAAAGCAGGTCGGGTTGGTTGCTACCAGCGGCAGGTTGCGGGCATAGGCCAGATCCAGCAGGTCAGGCTCCGCCTTTCCCTCTATGGGATCGAGCCGACGACAGATTTCGATATAGAGACGGTCGGGAAAGAGTGTTTCCAGCCGCTCTGCATAGGCCAGCGCGGCTTCGGGCTGATCCTCCGCAAAGAGGCGGGCCAGCGCGCCTTCGCCGCCCGCGGTCAGCGCGATCAGGCCGTCGGTCCGCCCCTCCAGCACGTCCAGGTCGACATGCGGCACTTCCTCCAGCGGCCGGTCGAGATGCGCCATGGAGACCAGCGCGCACAGATTGTCATAGCCGGCCTCATCCTGCGCATAGAGCGCCAGCCAGTCATGGACCGGCGGGGCATTGGCGGGGCGACCCGGTCGCAACACGCCCAGCATCGCGCCGATCAGCGGCTGGACGCCCTCGCTCTTGCATGCGTCGGAAAAGGCCATCGAGCCATAAAGGCCGTTGCGATCCGTGATGGCGGCGGCGGGGAAGCCGAGCGCCCGCGCCTGCTTGGCGATCTTCTTGGGATCGATCGCCCCTTCCAGCATGGTGTAGGAGGAGAATATGCGAAGCGGAACGAAAGCGGCGTGGGGCATAGGGCACTCTATCCAGAAGGCCAGCTTGGTGACCAGCCCTGCGGAAGAAAAGTCTGTGGGTAAGATTGGGCTGCCTTACTGCAAGACCCCCTCGTGCAGCCGGACAACGCGATCCATCCGGGCGGCAAGCCGTTCATTATGGGTCGCGACCAAGGCTGCCGATCCCTCCTCACGCACCAGCCGCAGAAATTCAGCCAGAACGATGTCGGCGGTCCGCTCATCCAGATTGCCGGTCGGTTCGTCCGCCAGCACCAGCGCAGGCCGGTTGGCGAGCGCTCGGGCGACGGCGACACGCTGTTGCTCGCCGCCCGATAATTGGCTGGGTCGGTGGTCCAGCCGATGACCTAGGCCCAGGGACGTCAGCAAGGATTCCGCGCGGGTGCGTGCGGCCTCCATCTCGGTATCGCGGATGACCTGGGGCAGGATGACATTTTCGGTCGCGTTGAAATCGGGCAACAGATGGTGGAACTGATAGACGAAGCCCAATGCGTCGCGGCGCAACCGGGTGCGGCCGTCATTATCGAGCTTCGCTGCTTCTTCGCCATCAATGCGGATCGACCCGTCAAAGCCGCCCTCCAGCAGGCCAACCGCCTGGAGCAGGGTGGATTTGCCGGAGCCCGATGGCCCCAGCAGCGCGACAATCTCGCCCGGCCCCACGGTCAGGTCGACACCGCGCAGGACATGGATCGTCTCGCCACCCTGGGTAAAGCTGCGGGTTAGCCCTACGACTTTCAAAATGTCATTCATAGCGGAGAACCTGCACAGGATCGGTATTGGCGGCCTTAAAGGCCGGATAGAGCGTCGCAAGGAAGCTGAACAGCAAGGCCATGATGCAGATCGTGGCGATCTCTACGGGATCGGCTTGCGAGGGCAATTCGGTCAGGAAGCGGATCGAGGGATCCCAGAGATTTTGTCCTGTCACGAACTGGATCGCGTTGACGACATTCTGGCGGAAGAAAAGGAAGGTAAAGCCAAGGATCAGCCCCGCCACCATGCCCAGCGTGCCGATGGTGACGCCCACCGTCATGAATATGCGCACCAACCCGGCCCGGCTCGCCCCCATCGTGCGCAAAATCGCGATGTCGCGCGTCTTGGCGCGCACCAGCATGATCAGCGAGGACAAGATATTGAATACCGCGACCAGCACGATGATCGATAGCACGACGAACATCGCGACCCGCTCGACGGCCAGCGCCTCGAACAGCGATGCGTTCATCTGCCGCCAGTCGGTGATGACGGCGCGGCCTGCAACCTTGCCTGCCAGCGGTTCCAATATCTGGCCGACCTTGTCGGGATTGACCGTTTCAACCTCGATCATGCCAACGACATCGCCCAGCAGGAGCAAGGTCTGCGCATCCTCCATCGGCATGACGATGAAGGCCTTGTCATAATCATAGATGCCGACCTCGAAAATGGCGGCGACCTGATAGGCGACCTGCCGCGGCACCGTGCCGAACGGGGTGGAGCGGCCCGCCGGGTTGATCACGGTCAGACTGTCGCCCAGCTGAATACCCATATTTTCGGCCAGGCGCGATCCGATGCCGATCTTGCCGCTATTGGGCGTCAGACTGTCCAGACTGCCAGCGATCACCTTGCCCTTCAGCGTCTTGTTGGCGCGGATGTCGGCCACGGTCATGCCCCGTACCAACACGGCTTCCGCCCGTCCGTTGAAGGTAGCCAGCAAGGGCTGTTCGATCATCGGCGTCGCGCTGGTGACGCCCGGTGTCGCCTTGGCTTCCGCCAGAACGGCACGCCAGTCAGGCAGACGGCCGCCATAGCCTTGCACCACGGCATGGCCGTTGAGGCCGACAATCTTGTCGAACAGTTCGGCGCGAAAGCCGTTCATGACGCTCATGACGATGATGAGCGCAGCGACACCAAGCATGACGGCGACCAGGCTGATCCCGGCGACGAGGAAGATGAAGCCCTCCCCCTTCCCCGGCAACAGGTAGCGTTTGGCGATCATGCGTTCGTAACGGGATAGAATCATGTGGCGCGGTCGGCCTTTGCGAAGGAACAGGCTGATCGTCTAGGCATAGCATGGCACAACGGCAAGCATTGCCAGATTGTTGCATCACAGCCACAGGCATAGGCGCAAAATCACACGCAGCCGATTTTGCCCGTGACTCCGCCCCTCAGCAGTCATAGCAAGATAGTCGAAGCACAGGTAAAAGGCCGTGGTTCAGGGATACTGCATCCCGCTTTGAGCTTAGGGGGCTGAGAAGCGGTCGAGGCAGACCAAGGGGGAGACGAGCAATCGTCCATTAAGCGCCCGGATCGTGAACCGCGATCCGGGCGCTTTTTCGTCTGCGCCAATTGTTGTTCCCTGACGATAGGACAAACTGTCCAACCCCGCACGCGCTGGCGCTCGAAATGCTGGCTGCAACATCCCCTTGAAAGCCGAAAAGCCCGAACCATATCAAGCGCGTCTGGCCGCCGCATGGGGCCAGACATGGTATTGCCGAACGCCGGTTTCGGGTTCGGCAGGTTCATTTTGCTCTTTGGGAGATTATGACGATGCGTAACTTTGACCTGACCCCCTATCGCCGCTCGACCGTTGGGTTCGACCGCTTGTTCGACCTGATCGAAAATAATGCGCGTTTAAGCCAGGGCGACAATTATCCGCCCTTCAACATCGAACGGCTGTCGGAAGATCGCTATCGCGTGACGCTGGCCGTTGCAGGCTTCCGTCCTGAAGAGATCGACATCACCGCGCAGCAGAATCTGCTTCAGGTGGTCGGTCGCAAGGATGAAGGCTCACCAGCCGACCGGTCCAAATTCCTGCATGTCGGCATCGCCAATCGCAGCTTCGAGCGGCGGTTCGAACTGGCCGATTTCGTGCGCGTGGAAAAGGCGGACCTGGCCGATGGCCTGCTGGTGATCGACCTGTTGCGCGAAGTACCCGAAGCGATGAAGCCCAAGAAGATTGCCATCAATGGCGGTCAGCTTGTGGAAATCACCGCGAAGGATCGCGACGCGGCCTGATAGGCACGTCGGGGCGCAGCCTGATCGAGGCTGCGCCCTTTTTATATCTCGACCTGACTGCCCAGTTCGACCACCCGATTGGTCGGAAGACGGAAGAATTCCATCGCGCTTTCCGCGTTGCGCAGCATCCAGGCGAAGATTTTTTCCCGCCACAGCGGCATGCCGGGCTTGGATGACGGCAGCAGCGTCTGTCGCGCCAGGAAGAAGCTGGTGTCCATCATCTTGAACGCCTGACCGCAGCCCGCGACATTCTTGAGCGCGGCGGGAACGTCGGGTTCCTGCATGAAGCCATATTGCAGCACCATGCGGAAGAAACCCCGGCCCAGATCCTCCAGCTTGCAGCGGCCGTCATCCTCCACGACCGGTACGTCACGGATCTTCACCGTCAGCAGGATCACGCGTTCGTGCAGCACCTTGTTATGCTTCAGGTTATGCAGCAGCGCATGGGGCACGCCGTCGGGTGTCGACGTCATGAATACCGCCGTGCCGGGAACACGGACCGCGCTGTTGGCGGCAGAGGCGACGAATACCGGGATCGGCATGGCCGCTTCGCGCAGGCGATCCTGCACCAGACGCCGACCGCGCGACCAGGTGGTCAGCAACGTGAAGATGATGAAGCCGATCAGCAGCGGGAACCAGCCGCCGTCCGGCACCTTGGTCAGGTTGGCGGCAAGATAGGCGCCATCGACGATGTAGAACACCGCCAGCACCGGCGCGGCATAATACCATTTCCATTGCCACAGGCGATAGAGCACCACTGTCAGCAGCACATTGTCGATGAACATCGCGCCTGTGACCGCGATGCCATAGGCCGCAGTCAGGTTGGACGATGTCTTGAAGGTCAGGACCAGCAGGATGACCATGACCATCAAACCCCAATTGACGAGCGGGATGTAGATCTGGCCTGCGGTTGCGGCGCTGGTGTGGGCGATGCGCAGGCGGGGCATGAAGCCCAGCTGGATCGCCTGCTGCGTGACGGAGAACGCGCCCGAAATCACAGCCTGCGACGCGATGATCGCCGCCATGGTTGCCAGCACGATCAGCGGCAACTGTCCCCATTGCGGCGCGAGATTGTAGAAGGGGCTGTGCAGTGCGGCGGCGCCTTCGCGGAACAGCAGCGCGCCCTGACCCATATAGTTGAGCATCAGGGCGGGCAGGACGAAAGCGAGCCAGGACACGCGGATCGGGTTGCGACCGAAATGGCCCATATCGGCATAGAGCGCTTCGGCCCCGGTCACCGCGAGAACGACCGATCCCAGTGCGAGGAAAGCGGGTAAAGGATCGGTAACGAAAAACATCACCGCCCAATAGGGATTGAAGGCGAACAGGATGCCGGGCGTCTTGATGATCGAAAGGATGCCAAGGCTTCCGATCGACACGAAATAGAGCAGCATGATCGGGCCGAACAGCGCAGCGACCTTGTTGGTGCCAAGCCCCTGTATCCAGAACAGACCAAGCAGGATCAGGATGACGACCGGCAGGACGGCGGGCGCCAGCGCGGGGTTGTAAACCGCAAGCCCTTCCACCGCCGAAAGCACCGACACGGCCGGCGTGATCATCGAGTCGCCATAGAAGAGCGCTGTCGCAAATACGCCCAGCAGCACGATGCCGCGCGACCAGCGCTGCGTCTTGGTCTGGCCGTTGATCAGCGCCAGCAGGGCCAGGCTGCCGCCTTCGCCCTTATTGTCCGCGCGCATGATGATGCTGACATATTTCAGCGTCACCACCAGCATCATCGACCAGAACATCAGGCTGATGACGCCCAATATATGGTCGGGGTCGAGATCGAGATGGTGATGCCCGGCAAAGGTTTCGCGGAAAGCGTAGAGCGGGCTGGTGCCGATGTCGCCGAACACGATGCCGATCGCGCCGACGACGAGTTTGACCGTCGCCTTTTGCCGGGAATGGCCATGGCCGCCGTCATGATCGTCCGCAGGGGACGATGGCGCGGTATTGGGAAGAAGATCAGCCACGAAGGAAAAGCCGAATTGTCATGCTCTGTTCGACACCTGTCCAAGGGCAATCAGGGAAATGCCGCCACCCCACAAACCGCCGCGCCCTATCACGGCTCCCAAGGCCGCGCAATGCGGCCCGAGGGGTGATCATGGGCTGACCGGCCCATTACCGGACAGCAGCGAGTCGATACGCGCGATATTGGCGTCCAGTTCCGTCCTGATCGCACTGCCCGGCGGCGTGGCTGCGGCGAGTGGCGCCCAAAGGTCGCGCGCCGCCTGCAACTGGCCATTGCGGGCAAGCGCAAGGCCGTAGAAATAGCGGGGCGCCAGCCCGTCCGGGTCGAGCGCAAGGGCGCGCCGATATGCGAAGTCCGCGCCCGGTGATACGACACCATCGGCGTGGGCGACCAGTGCGTTGCCTAAACCAAGCCAGAGATTGGCATCATTGGGCGTCTGGCGCAGCCCTGCGAGCAGGATATTGGCCGATTCCTTCGTCTTGCCCTGACGCCCCAGGCCATCGGACATGACCAGCCATTGCCCGGCGGGGCCATAACGTTCCGCCAGCCCGCGCCTTTGCTCAGCCAGCTTTTCGTCAAAGGGCGCGTCAATCTGTTTGACCGTTCGCGGCGCGCCGGCAAGGCCGGGATTACCCTGCCAGGCATAGCCCGCCAGACCAAGCAACAGCGCGGCGGCCGTGATTTCGCGCGCCGATCGTGGGATGCGACCTACCAGCAGCATGGCGATGAAGGCCAGGGCGGCCAGCCCGAAGGCCAGGAACCATCCGGTCATGCCCGTCCCTTTCGCTTGATTCGGCCACGCAGAAGGAGGAGGCCCAGCCCCAGCAACACCAGCGGCGCAGCCCAGAGCGGCCAGAGGATCGGCGCGGCTGTGGGTTCATAGCTCACCCAGTCGCCATAGCGGGTGATCAGCCAGGCGCGGATCGCTTCGGGCTGTTCGCCCGCCATAATGCGTTCGCGGATCTGGGACCGCATGTCGCCCGCCATGCTGGCATTGCTGTCGGCGATCGACTGGCTCTGGCAGGTCAGGCAACGGATGGTCTCCATCAGCGCCTTGGCCTTGCGCTCCAGCGCCGGGTCGGCAATCTGCTGATTGGCGTAGGGCGCGGGCGGGAGCGCGGTCTGCGCGGACAGCGGCGCGGCGATCAGCGCGAAGAGCAGGACCAGATACTTCATTGCGCGCTCCTCAACCGGTCGAGGATCATCGGTACATCGTCGGCGCGAATCTCGCCGATATGCTGATAGGCGATGCGGCCCTTGCCATCGATGACGAAGGTTTCGGGAACACCCGACGAACCCAGCGCGATCTGGACTTCGCTGCGCGCGTCCAGGCCGATGCGGGCATAGGGATTGCCGTTGCGCTGGAGGAAAGCGTCGACATCGGCGCGGGCGTCGCGGATGGCGATGGCGTCGATCGGCACGCCTGCTGCCCGCAACGCTTCGAGTTGGGGCGCTTCGGCGGCGCAGGGGACACACCAGCTGGCGAAAATGTTGAGCAGGCGCGGCTGTCCGGCGGCAAGCTGGCTGCTCGCGAGCGGCGGGCGATCGCTGGCGGCAGCTGGCAGGTTGAAGGCCGGAAGCGGCTGACCCACGAGGCGGGAGTGGATGATGCGATCGTCAGGCTGGAACAGGCCGCTGGCGAACAGGGCGATGAAGCCCAGGAACAGGACCAGCGGGAGCCAGATGAGCCATTTCCTCATGCCGCCGCCCTCGCCCGCCATTTCATCAGCCAGCCGCGACGCTCCCGACCGAGCAGCGCCAGCGCGCCGCCCAGCGCTATCATGATGCCGCCAAGCCAGATCAGCGTGACAAAGGGCTTCCACCAGATGCGAAGCTGCCACCGGCCGCCTTCCACCTCTTCGCCCAGCACGACGTAAAGCTGGCCGTCCCAACGGGTCAGCAGCGCGGCTTCGCTGGTGGTGGTTGGCGGAGAGGCGAAGAAACGGGACTGGGGATGAATAGTGACCGGCGCGCCGTTCCGGCTGACGTCCATATCGGCTTGCAGTGCGGTCCAGTTGTCGCCGGCAAGGGGCTGGATCTGAAGCAGGCGAATCTGCCAGCCAGCCGTTTCGATCATGTCACCGGGACGGGCGGCGACCAGCTTTTCAACGGTGAAGGCGGAATCGCTGGCCATGCCGCCCAGGCTGACGGCGCAGCCCAGATGGGCGATGACCATGCCATAGGTGAAGAGCGGCGTGCGGCGCAGATTGCGTTTCCACAAGGGCGCGAGGCTCGCGACGCCAACCGATCCGGCGACGACGAGGCCAAGGAAAGGCAGGATGCCGATGCGGCCCCAAGCCAAGACCGACACCAAGCTGAACAATAGCAACGCAATGCAAAGCGGAACCAGCAAACGTTTGCAAACAGCCTTTGCCTGGTCGCGCCGCCAGCGGACCAACGGGCCGACAGCCATGGCGATCATCAGCGCCAGTGCGATGGGGCCGGCGATCCGGTCGAAATAAGGGGCGCCGACTGAGACTTTGTGGCCGAACGCTTCGGTCATCAGCGGATAGAGGGTGCCGATCAGGACCAGCCCCAATATGACGGTCAGCAGCAGATTGTTGACGACCAGCAGGGTTTCGCGGCTGACCAGTTCGAAGGGCGCGCCTTCGCGGACAGCGCCGATGCGCCAGCCGAACAGGGCCAGCGCGCCGCCGATATAAAGGGCGAGCAGGCCGAGGATGAAGCTGCCGCGTTCGGGGTCCACGGCGAAGGCATGGACACTGGTAAGGATGCCAGATCGCACGAGGAAGGTGCCGACCATCGACATGGAGAAGGCGACGACGGCCAGCATCACCGTCCAGGCGCGCAGTGCGTCGCGCGTCGCCAGCACGGTCACGCTGTGGAGCAAGGCCGTCGCAGCGAGCCAGGGCATGAGCGAGGCGTTTTCGACCGGGTCCCAGAACCACCAGCCACCCCAGCCCAGTTCATAATAGGCCCAATAGCTGCCCGCTGTGATGCCCAGCGTCAGCAATATCCACGCGCCCAGCACCCATGGCCGCATGGCGCGGGCAAAGGCGGCGTCGACCTGCCGCGTCAGCAGCGCGCCGATGGCGAAGGAAAAGGCGACGGAGAGGCCGACATAGCCCAGATAGAGCGTGGGCGGATGGAAGGCGAGGCCGGGGTCTTGCAGCAGGGGGTTAAGCCCCTGCCCGTCCGCTGGCGCAGGCGAAATCCGGGCGAAGGGGTTGGACGAGAAAAGCAGGAAGGCGTAAAAGCCAAGGCTGATCGCCGCCTGGCCGCCCAGGGTCGCCATGTGGGTGTCGCGCCGCAACGCGCGCTCGAACAGGGCAACCGCCGCCCCCGCCACGCCCATGACCGTGACCCAGAGCAGCATCGAGCCTTCATGGTTGCCCCATGTCCCGGCAAATTTGTAGAGCCAGGGCTTGGCCGAATGGCTGTTGGTGGCGACAAGCAGCACCGACATATCCGAGCGCATGAACAGGGTGATCAGCAGCGCAAAGGCGATCGCGGTCAGGACACCCTGCGCCACGGCGGCAGGACGGACGGCTGCGAGCAGGTCGGGCTTGTCGCCCTTGAGGCCAACGAGGGCCAGGACAAGCTGGAGCAGGGCAAGAGACGCGGCGAGCCAGAGCGCGGCGAGACCGGTTTCGGCGATCATGCGGCCTGCCCCTTGATCATGGGCGTTCCGTCATGATCCGCGGTGTGACGCATTCTCACTTTTCCACCTGCAATTCATGGGTGGTTTCATTGTAGCTCATGCCTTCCAGTTCGCGGGGCATATAGCGTTCGTCATGCTTGGCGAGCAGGTTGGTGGCGATGAAAGTGCCCTTTCCATCGAACGATCCTTCGGCGACGACGCCGCTGCCTTCCTTGAACAGGTCGGGCGCGATGCCGCTGAATGTCGCGGGGACGGTGGCTTTGCCGTCCGTGACGTCGAAAGACATGGTGACGCCATCGGGCGCGCGTTTCAGGCTGCCTTTCACGACCATGCCGCCCAGGCGAATCGCCTTGCCCGGTTCGACGCCCTTGGCCTTCACATCGCCTGGTGCGTAGAAATAGGCGGCTTCATCCTTGAGCGCGGAGGCCGCCAGCAGGCCCGCGCCGACCAGCGCGACCAGCGCAACGAGGGCGAGGATGAGGCGTTGATGCTTGGCCTTCATGACCGGCCCGCCATCGTTTCGGCCTGCGCCTCTGCGCGCTGCATCGCGCGCCAGCTCATCAGGCTGACCACCGCTGTTCCCAGCAGGGTCACCGCATAGGCAGCGGCGACGAAGATCCATTGGTGCATGGGGCTATCCTCTCGCAAGGCGCTGCATGCGCGCCTCGACCTTATTCTGTGCCAGTATCGCGCGCATCCGCATCAGCACGATTGCGCCAAACCAGAGGGAAAAGCCCAGCACCGTCAGGCCCAGTGGCCACAGCAAGGCCATGTCGATGCTGGAGCCGCGCAGGGTGATGGACGGTCCCTGATGCAGGCTGTTCCACCAGACGACGGAGCGGTTGATGATCGGGATGTTGATCGCGCCGACCAGTCCGAAGATGGCGGTCACGTTGCTGACACCGCCCTGCCCCGCCCCCTGGCGCGCGCTGGCATTGGCCAAGGCGATATAGCCGAGGTAGAGGAATAGCAGGACCAGCATCGACGTCATGCGCCCATCCCATTCCCACCATGTTCCCCAGGTCGGACGCCCCCATATCGATCCGGTGGCAAGACAGATGGCAGTGAACAGAGCACCCGGCGCGGCGATGGCGCGACCGGCAACGGCGGCAAGTGGATGCCGCCAGACCAGCTGCATCAGCGCCGCCACGGCGATGCCGGTCCAACCGGCCATCCCCAACCAGGCGGCGGGCACATGGATATAGAGGATTCGCACCGTCTGCCCCTGAAGATAGTCGGCAGGGGTCACGAACAGGCCGCAGGCGCAGCCCGCCAGCAGCAGGACGAGGCCGGTCCAGAACAGCCAGCCGGTGAGCGGACGGGCGATCTTTAGGAAGCGGGCAGGATTGGCGAAACGATGCATCAGGGCTGCGTCTTTAGCCGTGCAGGGACGGCATGGCCAGTAGGGCATTTTGCCGATAGCGGGACGGAAAATCCCCGCAAAGGAACGGCCCGGCACGCTTTTTTGTTACAGGAGGGCGACAAAGCGGACGAGAGTGACTATATGCGCGCCAAAGCCCGGCCCTTGGCGTCGGGCAGGAACGGCTATGGACCCGCTCACACCCATGATCACGACCAACCCTTTCGACGACGACAAGTTGCGCGAAGAATGCGGCATTTTCGGCGTTTCTGGCGCTGACACGGCCTCTGCTATCGTCGCGCTCGGCCTCCATGCGCTTCAGCATCGGGGGCAGGAAGCTGCCGGCATCACCAGCTGGGACGGGCATGATTTCCATACCCACAGGGCCATGGGCCATGTCGCGGGCAATTTCGACCGGGACGAGGTGATTCGCGGCCTGCCGGGCGGTTCGGCCTGCGGCCATGTGCGCTATTCGACCACTGGCGAAACTTCGCTGCGCAACGTCCAGCCGCTTTATGCGGAACTGAACTCCGGCGGATTCGCGGTTGCCCATAATGGCAATATCTCGAACGCCATGAAGGTGCGGCGCGAGCTGATTCGGCGCGGATCGATCTTTCAGTCGACGTCCGACACCGAAGTCATCATCCATCTGGTCGCGACGTCCAGCTATCGCACCCTGCTCGACAAGTTCATCGATGCGCTGAAGCAGGTCGAGGGCGCCTATTCGCTGATCGTCATGACGCCCGAAGGCATGATCGCCTGCCGCGATCCGCTGGGCATCCGGCCGCTGGTCATGGGGAAGCTGGGCGACACCATCATGTTCGCGTCCGAAACCGTGGCGTTCGATGTGGTGGGCGCCGAATATATCCGCTCGATCGATCCGGGCGAACTGGTGATCGTCACCAATTCTGGCGAGATACGATCGCACCGCCCCTTTGGCGAAGTGCATCCGCGCCCCTGCATTTTCGAGCATGTCTATTTCAGCCGACCCGATTCGATCGTCGATGGCTCCAGCGTCTATTCGGTCCGCAAGGCAATCGGCGCGCAGCTGGCGATCGAAAACCCGGTCGAGGCGGATTATGTGATCCCCGTGCCGGACAGCGGCGTTCCCGCCGCCATCGGCTATGCGCAGGAGTCGGGCATACCGTTCGAACTGGGCATCATCCGGTCCCACTATATCGGCCGCACCTTCATCCAGCCGGGCGACAAGGTCCGCCATCTGGGCGTGAAGCTGAAGCACAACGCCAACCGGGCGCTGATTGAGGGCAAGAAGATCGTCCTGATCGACGATTCGATCGTGCGCGGGACGACTTCACTCAAGATCGTGCAGATGATGCGCGAGGCAGGCGCGGCCGAGGTGCATATGCGGATCGCCTCTCCGCCGACCAAACATAGCTGCTTCTACGGCGTGGACACGCCCGAACGCACCAAGTTGCTGGCGCATAAGCTCGACGTGGGCGGGATGCAGGATTTCATCCATGCCGACAGCCTGTCCTTCATCTCGATCGATGGCCTGTACAAGGCGCTGGGCGAGGCGAAACGCGCGGACGGCCGGCCGCAATATTGCGATGCATGCTTCACTGGCGACTATCCCACCACCCTGACCGATCAGGATGATGTGGTGGTCACCAACCAGCTGGAATTGCTGGCCGAACGGGTCGCCTGAACGCTCAGCCGGGCGAATCTGTAATCTATTGCCGCATGTAAAAGGAATTCCGGCATTCGCTGGAATATGGGGACATATGACTGATACGCTTCCTCTTTCTGGCAAGCTGGCGCTTGTAACCGGGGCCAGTCGTGGCATCGGCGCGGCAACGGCCAAGGCGCTGGCGGCGGCGGGCGCGCATGTCGTGCTGACCGCGCGGACCACCGGGGGTCTGGAAGAGGTGGAGGATGCGATCCACAAGGCGGGCGGCCACGCGACGATCGCGCCGCTGGACCTGATCGACGGGGAAAGCATCGGGCGGTTGGCGCAGGCGATTGCCGGGCGTTGGGACGCGCTGGACATATTGGTGCTGAACGCGGCGACGCTGGGATCGCTGGCCGCAGTGCCTGCGATCGACGCCAAGGAATTTGCGCGACTGCTGACGCTCAATATCGCCGCGCCGCAAGCATTGATCGCGGCGTTCGACCGGATGTTGCGGGCGAGCAAGGACGCGCGGGTGGTGGCGCTGACATCATCGGTTGCAACGCCGCGTGCCTATTGGGGCGCCTATGGCGCGTCCAAGGCCGCGCTGGAAACGCTGGTAGGAGCCTATGGCGAGGAGATGAAGAATATCTCCGCCATCCGCACGCATATTGTCGATCCGGCCGCGACCCGCACGGCGATGCGCGCGCGGGCCTTTCCCGGTGAAGATCCTGCGACGGTCAAGGGACCGGAAGTGGCGGCTGACGCTATCGTCGATCTGGTGGTGGCGGACACGCCGACCGGGCATCGGGTGCGGATCGAGCGCTGAGGCGTCAGGCGGGCTTGACCAGCGTTACCTGGGCCACATCTATGCCCCGGCCACGAAAACCGCCTTCGCAATACATCAGATAATAGCGCCACAAGGCCACGAAATGCTGGTCAAAACTGGCGGGCAGCCGGCCTTCGTCGATGACGCGGTCGAACCGTTCGCGCCAGCGGCGCAGCGTTTCGGCATAGTCGAGGCCGAAGCGCTCCACATCCTGCCAGACAAAGCCCTGCTGCTCCGCCAGAGCGCGGAAGCGGCTTTCGGAGAGCAGCATGCCGCCGGGGAAAATATAGGTCTGGATGAAGTCCGCGCTTCGCGCATAGCCATCGAAGATCGCGTCATCGATCAGGATATACTGGATCGCCGCGCGACCGCCCGGTTTGAGCAGGCGATGGATGGCGGCGAGATAGTCGGGCCAATAGCGCTGGCCGACCGCCTCCACCATTTCGACGCTGGCGATAGCGTCATATTGCCCCTGAGCGTCGCGATAGTCGGTCAGGCAGATCTGCGCGCCGGACCCTAGGCGATCGCGGGCATAATCGGCCTGTTCCGTCGACAAGGTGAGGCCGGTGTAGCGGACCGCATGGCGTTCCATCGCCTGCTCCGCCAACCCGCCCCAGCCGCAGCCGATTTCCAGCAGCGACGCGCCATCGGCGAGGTCCAGCCGATCGAGGATCGCGTCGACCTTGCGGCGCTGCGCCTGTTCCAGACTTTCGATCCGGCGGTCAGGATCAGCGAACAAGGCACTGGAATAATGCATATTCTGGTCGAGCCAGAGGCGATAGAAATCATTGCCCAGATCATAGTGGAAGGCGATATTGTGGCGCGATCCGCGACGACTGTTGCGCCGTGCCCAATGCGCCAAGCGCCCGGTCCAGCGGGCGGGGCCGCGTGGCCGGGCGGCCTTGCCCAGCGCCACCGCATTCGCCATGAACAGCGCAAAGAGCGGCACGGGGTCGGGACTGGTCCATTCGCCCGCCGCCCAGGCGCGATACCAACCGGACGAACCACCCGTCGCCAGTCGCAGCAGCGCGCGCCAGTGCAACAGGTGCACTGTGCATTCCGGCCCCGGCGCGCGTCCGCCGAGCAGCCTGCGCGTGCCATCCGGCAGGGTGGCGTCGATCGCCCCCTGCTCCAGTCCCTGGTCGATACGATCGAGCAGGCGGTGAAATTGCGGGCCGATCATGCGGGCGAACGCACTGACGGCCCCCGATCGCGGCGGACGCCGTACGGACAGGGGGCGCTTGCCGCGCCGGGGATCGATCGCATTCATGACGTCAATCTTGCATCAAGCCGGGCCGGGCTGCAATCATCCCTTAACGTCGCGATAGGCGGCCAGCGCGCGTTCGCGGCCTTCGCGATGGCCGACAATCTTTGCCGGATAGGCCGGGGGGCGGACGCCATGGGCGTCGGGGTCATGAATATGGGCGTCTGACAGGTCGGCAAGTTCCGGCACCCATTGGCGAATATAGGCAGCCGCGTCGAACTTTTCCGACTGGACCAGCGGGGCCATGATGCGGACGAACATATTGGCATCCACTCCGCTGCCCGCCACCCATTGCCAGTTGACGCTGTTATTGGCGTAGCTGGCATCGACCAGCGTATCCCAGAACCAGCGGGCGCCGTGACGCCAGTCGATCAGCAGATGCTTGATCAGGAAGCTCGCCGCAATCATGCGGACGCGGTTATGCATCCAGCCCGTCGCCCAAAGCTGGCGCATCCCGGCGTCGACAATCGGATAGCCGGTACAACCGCGCTGCCAGGCAGTGAAATCACGTTTCGCCTGTCTCAGGTCGCGCCAGGGAAGCGCATCGAAATCCGCGCGGGCGTTGGCGGAGCCATAGTCGGGCCGTTCGACGATCTGGTTATGCGCATAATCGCGCCAAATCAGTTCCTTGAGGAAGGTTGTTGTTCCTTCATCCGAACCTGTCAGGCGATGCCAAACCGTGGCCGGGGAGATTTCTCCAAAGTGAAGGTGGGGCGAAAGGCGCGACGTTCCCTCGATGGATGGAAGGTTCCGCCCGGTGGCATAGTCAGGCGCTTCATCGGCGAAGCTTTCAAGATTGGCCTGCGCGCCGCCCTCTCCCGGCGTCCAGTCCTTTGAAAAGCCGTTCGCCCAGTCAGGGCTGGTTGGCAGCAGCGCCCAGTCATCCAGCGAATCGCTCGTCGGCCAGGATGATGGCGCGGGAATATCGTCCGGGGCGGGACAAGGCGCAGGCGGGGGCATGTGGGTCATCACCGCGCGGGCGAAAGGCGTATAGATGCGATAGATGCCCCCTCCCCCTGTCCGTACCGCACCGGGCGGCAGGAGCAGGCCGCCATCATGAAGATGCAGATCCACTTGCCTGCCGACCGCCTTTTCCGCGTTGCGCCACCATGGTTCATAGTGGTGGAGCGCATATACGCTGTCGGCGCCGGCCTGCTTTGCGACCTGCGGTATGATGTCCGCCGATTTGCCCTGCCGCAGGATGAGGCGTGATCCTTTCGCGCGGAGGCTTTCGTCAAGCCGCGACAGGCTGTGGTGCAGCCACCAGCGCGACGCGCCGCCCATTGCCCAATGGCGCGGCGTGTCATCGTCTAGGATATAGAGAGGGATCACCGGCCCAGCCTGGACAGCGGCGACCAGCGCAGCCTGATCCGACAGGCGAAGATCCTGGCGGAGCCAGAGCAGGACGGGTTTGGTCATCATCCTGCAATGCAGCCGGATCATGCCGGTTCCAAGCGACCTATAAAGCATCTTGCCAAGGCAGGCCGCCAAATTTGTGGCGACCAAATCCATCGCGTTGCGATTCGATCAATGGACGGATGCAGCCATGCCGCCTATCCTTGGCACGAGAAACAGGAAAAAGTCGGCGGCTCCGGGGGGTATGTCGCGGTCGAAATAGCGTAATCAGGGGACAAAATGGCTTCGACGCCCGAAGAACAGGAACGCGGATACCGACCTTGCGTCGGAATCATGCTCGTCAACATGCATGGCAAGGTTTTCGTCGGCCAACGGCTCGATAATATGGTCGAAGCCTGGCAGATGCCGCAGGGCGGCATCGACCAAGGCGAAGAGGCGAGGGAAGCGGCGCTTCGCGAATTGCATGAGGAAACCGGCATCATCGCCGATCATGTCAAGATCATCGCGACGACCAAGGACGAGCATTTCTACGATCTGCCGCCGGAACTGGTCGGCAAGCTGTGGGGCGGCAAATATCGCGGCCAGCGACAGATCTGGTTCCTGGCTCGCTTCCTGGGGCAGGACGAGCATATCGATATCCAGACCAAGCATCCCGAATTTCGCGAATGGCGCTGGACCGATCCGGAGACGCTGCCGGAGCTGATCGTGCCGTTCAAGCGCAAGCTGTACCGTGACATTCTGGCGGAGTTCAAGGCGCTTATCTGAGCGACCTGTCGCTTAGGGGGTTAACCTTTGCGGTCATGCAGCTATGACACGCACATGCGCTGCTGTTTGATCCCCGTCGCCTTGCTCTTCGCCGTTCCGGTCCATGCCGCCGATACGACCCTGCTGCCGCCAACAGTGCGCGAAATGCTGGAGGCGGCGATTGCCAATGGGAATGAAACGGACATCGCAACCGTGGCGAAGATCGCCCGTCAGACCAACCCAGGTTCAGCGGACGAAATCCAGCAGCTCGTCAACAGCTGGAAAGAGCGAACCAAGGCCACCCATGACACGGTGATTCGCGAAGCGAGCTTCGCCGAATTGTGGACCGGACGGGTCGAAGCGGGCGGGTTCCGATCGACCGGCTCCACCAGCGAAATCGGGATCAGCGCATCAGCCACGGCAACCCGCAATGGCCTTCAATGGTCGCACAAGCTGAGCGCGTCCGCCGATTATCGCCGCGCCAATGGCGTCACGTCGCGCGAACGCTATTTTGCCAGCTATGAACCCAAATATCAGTTCGATCCGCGCGGCTTTGCCTATGGGCTGGCCCAGTTCGAGCGGGACACGTCCATCGGCTATGACGAGCGTTACACCGCGTCGGCGGGGGTGGGTTATAAATTGATCGTGAGCAAGCCTGTCGACCTGCTGGTCGATATCGGCCCTTCGGTGCGACACGCCAAATATCTGATCGGGGTGCGGGAAACCAAGCTGGGCGCCCGTGGATCGATGGCGCTGGCCTGGCGGGCCAGTCCCACCCTGACATTCAAGCAGACCGCCGCCGGTTATGCGGAGAGCGACGTCTATTCGCTCAACGCGCTGACGTCGATGGAGACGAAGGTGACGACGCGCTGGTCGGCCGCGCTGTCCTATAACGTGCAGTATGAGTCCGAGACATTATTGTCGTCGCGCAATTTCAACACGCTCAGCCGGGTGACTTTGAGTTACGATTTTTAGGCCATCGGCCAGATCGGATTGTCACATTCCAGGCTGACGCATGACTACGCTGTCAGAGGGGTGGAGACACAGCGCGGGGTCTGATAGACCCGGCGGGATGACGCTTTTATCATCGCTCGATCGAACATTGCTGGACCATGCGGCAGATGCGCCGATGCTGGCGCAGGTGCAGGCCTGGGCCGCTGTCAACAGCGGGTCGCGTAATCTGGATGGACTGGGGGTGATGGCCGGATTGCTGGCCGACGCCTTTGCCGTGCTGCCCGGTGACATAAGACTGGTGGACGCCACGCCAGTCGAGACGGTCGCTGCTGATGGGCGGATCGACAGCATCGCATCGGGTCGCCACCTCCACCTGTCGGTTCGTCCGGATGCGCCGGTGCGGCTGCTGCTGACGGGGCATATGGATACGGTGTTCGGGATCGATCATCCTTTCCAGACGCTGCGCTGGCTGGAGCCGGGCGTGCTGAACGGACCGGGGGTGGCGGACATGAAAGGCGGGCTGGCGGTGATGCTGGCGGCGCTGCACGCGTTCGAGGGGACCGAAGAGGCCGCAAGGCTGGGCTATGATGTCGTCATCAACAGCGACGAGGAAGTGGGCAGTCCTTCTTCTGCCGCATTGCTGAAGAAGGTGGCGGCGGGAAAGCTGGCCGCCTTCACCTATGAGCCAGCGCTGCCCGATGGCACGCTGGCTGGCGCGCGGGCCGGGAGCGGCAATTTCTCGATCATCGTCACCGGGCGTAGCGCCCATGCCGGGCGCAATCCCGATGATGGGCGTAACGCGCTGCTGGCGGCGGCGGATCTGGCGCTGCGGCTGAAGGCGGCGAGCGGCAAGGGCTTTTCCTGCAATCCGGCCAGGATCGACGGCGGCGGGCCGAACAATGTCGTGCCTGATCATGCGGTGTTGCGCGTGAATTTCCGGCCGATGACGCCCGCGGACGAGAGCGCAGCGCAGGCCTTGCTGGACCGGGCGATCGCCGATGTGGCGCGCGAGCATGACGTCAGCCTGCATTGCCATGGCGGCTTTGGTAGACCGCCAAAGCCCATGGACGCCAAGGCGCTGGCGCTGTTCGAACTGGTACAGCGGTGCGGCGCGGAACTGGGCCTGCCGATCGGCTGGCGCGACACGGGCGGTGTATGCGACGGCAATAATATCGCGGCGTGCGGCGTGCCGGTGGTCGACACGATGGGCGCGCGCGGCGGCAGCATCCATAGCGACGCAGAATTTCTGCTGACCGACAGTCTGGCCGAACGGGCACAACTGTCTGCGCTGGCGCTGCTGCGGATCGCGCAAGGACAATATAAAAGAGAGGGAATGATCGCTTGAGCTTCATCATGCGCACCGCGCGCGCGGACGATTTGCAGACCTTGTACGAGATGGCCAAGCTGACGGGTGGCGGTTTCACCAACCTGCCGCCCGATCGCAAGGCGCTGTCGGCAAAGCTGGAGCGGACCGCGACTGCGCTGTCCCGCACCGGGGAGGGCATCAAGGACGAACTGATCGTGCTGGTGCTGGAGAATACGGAGACGGGGCAGGTGCGCGGCACATGCCAGATATTTTCGACCGTCGGGCAAAGCTGGCCCTTCTACTCCTATCGACTGGGCATGTTGACCCAGCATAGCCGGGAACTGGCACGGACGTTCCGGGCGCAGATGCTGTCGCTGACGACCGATCTGGAAGGATCGACCGAAGTGGGCGGGCTGTTCCTGCATCCGCGCGAACGGGCGGAGGGGCTAGGCCTGCTGCTGGCGCGCAGCCGCTATCTTTACATTCGCGGGCATCGGCCACGCTTTGGCGACCGGATCATCGCGGAATTGCGCGGGGTGATTGACGAGGCTGGCGGATCGCCTTTCTGGGATGGGCTTGCCGGGCGATTTTTCGGCATGAGTTTTCAGGAGGCGGACGAGTTCAACGCGGTCAATGGCAACCAGTTCATCGCCGATCTAATGCCCAAAACGCCTATCTATACCGCGATGCTGACCGACAGCGCGCGCGCCGTCATCGGCCTGCCCCACCCCAATGGCCGGGCGGCGATGCGGATGCTGGAGACGGAAGGGTTCATCAATGCGGGCTATGTCGATATTTTCGACGGCGGGCCGACGATGGTGGGCCAGATTGACCAGTTGAAGACGATCGCGGCGGCGCGTGACGTCATATTGTCATCCTGCCACGACAAGGGCGGCGTCAAGATGCTGGTGTCGACTGGGGCGCTGGCCGATTATCGCTGCACCTATGGCTTTGTTGTCGAGGATGAGGATGGCGCGGTGTCGCTGGACGCGGCAAGCGCGGCGCGACTGCATCTGGAACCGGGGCAGAGCTTCACCATGGCGGGACGGGCATGAGCGTTACCGAGATCAACTTCGACGGGCTGATCGGGCCGAGCCATAATTATGCGGGACTGAGCCTGGGCAATCTGGCTTCGTCCCGCAATGCTGGCGCGATCGCCTATCCGCGCGCGGCCGCATTGCAGGGTATCGAGAAGATGCGCGGCAATATCCGACTGGGGCTGGCGCAGGGCATGTTCCTGCCGCAATGGCGGCCTGACGGGACATGGCTGGCGCAGTTGGGGACCGATATTGGTGCAGCCGAGCCGCATATCCGCGCGGCGGCGATGTCGGCATCATCCATGTGGGCGGCGAACGCAGCAACGGTTTCCCCCGCCAGCGACACCGCCGATGGGCGAACGCATCTGACCGTCGCGAACCTCGTCACCATGCCGCATCGCAGCCATGAATGGCCGCAGACGCTGGCGCAGTTGCGGGTCGCCTTCTCCGATCCCCGCGCCTTTGCGGTTCATGCCCCGGTACCTGCGCCTTTCGGTGATGAGGGCGCGGCCAATCATATGCGGCTGTGCGGCCATCATGGCGCGGCGGGCGTGGAGATATTCGTCTATGGCCGGTCGGGCGGCCCCTTCCCTGCGCGCCAGCATCTCGAAGCGAGCAAGGCCGTGGCGCGGCTGCATGGCCTGGACGCGGCCCGGACCCTGTTTGTCGAGCAGTCCGAAGAGGCGATCGCGGCGGGTGCGTTTCACAATGATGTCGTCGCCGTCGCCAATGAACGGGTACTGTTCGCGCATGAACTCGCCTTTGCCGACAATGCGGGTTTCTACGCCGACTTGCGCGCTGTCATGCCCGGTGTCGAGATTGTCGAAGTCCCGGCCAGTGCGGTCAGCCTGGCCGATGCGATCAAATCCTATCTGTTCAACGCGCAACTGGTAACGCTGCCCGATGGCGGGATGGCGCTGATATTGCCGACCGAGGCGCAGGAAACCCCTGCCGTGTGGCAATGGCTGGAACAGATGGTGGCGGGCAACGGGCCGATCCGTCGACTGGTGCCGGTGGATGTGCGTCAGTCCATGGCCAATGGCGGCGGCCCGGCCTGCCTGCGATTGCGCGTGGTGGCGGACCCGGCGACGATCGATCCGCGGTTCATGATGGACGAGGGCAAGCTGGACGCGATTGCGCGGATCGTCAGTGACTATTGGCCCGAACAGATTGCGCCGGACGACCTGGCGGACACACGGCTGATCGCCCGGATCGAACAATCATGGTTAACCCTTGTTGACCATTTGCAGCTTTCAGGCGATCTAATCCCCTAGCGGCGGGCCGCAACGCCAGGTGGGATCATAATGGGACGCATCAAACGCCTTTTCACGATAAAGACCAAGTTCGAGGCGTTCCTGATCATCTATGCGCTGGCTCTGGGCGCGTCTGAACGCGGTTTGGTCTATATGCAGCAATATCCCGGCCTGGGCGGCCAGTTGCTGGCGCTGGCCTGCACTGGCGCTGTGTTCATGGCGGGCGGCAAGATGATCGACGCGCTGGACTATCAGCGCGCTTACGGCAGCTGAGCCACCCTCCCCTCCGAAACGGAGTGGTCTGTCGATTCACCTTCTGATCCGGGGCTGTATCCTGGTTTCCTGACAGGAACCGGGAGCCAAAAAGCCATGCTGGATGATCGTCGCGGGCGGAGCGTCGCCGCCGCCGAACTGGTGCGCAATTTCGCCCATTGGCGGGAGGTCGGCGCGCGCGAACCCGTGATGATCACCCATCATGGCCGCGAGACCCATATCTTCATGGGGGTGGAGAGTTTCCGCAATCTGGGCGTCGGCGATGGTCCCGCCCCTGCCCCCGACCGGATGCGCGAACTGGCGAACCACATCCATCAGGGGTTGATCCTGTGCCGCAGCGACCTGACGATCGACTATGTGAACAGCGTGGCGCTGGCGATGACCAAGCGGTGGGACCGGCACCTGGAAGGACGATCGTTATGGGAAGCGCTGCCCGAATTCGCCGGTGCGCTGACGGAGGCCCATATACGCCATAGCCTGGCATCCGGGGAGGCCAGCGCGGCGGACATCCCCTCCCCCTTTCGCAGCGATGCATGGTTGCATTTCGAGACATTCTCCTTTGGCGACGGCATCGCCCTGCTGCTGCGCGACATTACCGCGGACATGCGCCGTCACCGTCTGGCCGACGTCAAATCGGCGATTCTGAAGGCGATGAGCGTGCATGGCGGGGTCGGCTATGTCCGGGTGTCGACGCGCGCCTTCATAGAGATTGCCGACGACACATTCTGCGCGATGATGGGCCTGCCTGAAGAAAGGCTGTCGAGCGTGTGCCTGCCCGACATTATCGAAGTTTCCGCCCGCCCTCAGTTTCGCGAGCAGTTGGAGCGGGTGCTGCGCGGCGAGGGTGACAGGCGGGTGACGACACGGCTGCTGACCAATGGCGGGGAAATCATGCCCGTAGAGGCGGCGATCGCGCAACTGCATGGCACTTACGGAATCGAGGGCGCCGTGATCGTGATGACAGGGCAGCGAATGGCGACGGATAAGGCCGGGTAAGCGGCGACGGGTGCAGCTTTTGCGCAAATTCATGGTCCGTTTCGGAGGGAGTGGATCAGGATTGATTGAAGGCCCGGATCGGCGGGACGGAGAAGTGCGCGAATTGCGCACTATCCACCGACAGCCGACCAAACCGGCTGTTGAGTGCGCCCGGCTAGGCTGTCCTTATGCGTAAAAGCCCAACCCTCCGCTTTCGGTCGATCGCCGCCCTGTCCCGCAATCAAGCGGGCAGCGCGCTGGTCGAGGCGGCCTTTGCCCTGCCGCTGCTCATCAGCCTGCTGTTTGGCATATTGGTCTATGGCAGCTGGTTCATGACGGCCCACAGCTTGCAACAGGCCGCCAATGATGCGGCGCGCGCGGCGGTCGCCGGTCTGGACGCTGCCGAACGACGCGCCCTTGTGGACCAGAGCATCGCCGCCAGCCGCGCCGCCTTCCCCGCGCCCGCCGCGCAGACCATCAGTATCGGCACGCAGGAGGGTGGCGGCTATTATCGGGTGACGCTGAGCTATGATCTCAACAACGCGCCGATCTTCGCGGCCACGCCCATTCCCCTGTCCAACACGACGCTTCAGCGCAGCGCAGTCATACGGATCGCCATGCCATGACCCGACGCGGCCTGATCCAAGAGGCGCGTGGCGGCATCAGCCTGATCATGGCGGGATCGCTGTTCATGCTGGCAGGCGCGGCGACGGTCGCGGTGGATCTGGGGTCGGTATATCTGGCCAAGCGGCAGTTGCAGGGCATTGCCGATGCAGCGGCGCTGGCGGCTGTCGGCGGTGGGCGCAGCGCGGCAGAAGAGTTAATAGGGCAAAGCGGGGTCAGCGGCGTTGCGCTGGTCGGCGTTGACGGTGGCAATTATCGGGCCGATCGCGCCGTGCCGGTGGCGGATCGGTTCGTGGCCGGCGAAGGTGGGGCGATGCGGGTCGAACTGCAACGGCGCACGCCCCTGTTTTTCGCCCGGCTGCTGGTCGGTCGCGATGGCATCGACTTGCGGGCGCGGGCGATCGCCACGCGACAGGATGCGGCGGCCTTTTCAATCGGGACAGGGCTGGCGGCGGTCAGTGGCGGGTTGCCCAACATGCTGTTGTCCAGCCTGGCGGGGACGGAGTTGAACCTGTCGGTGATGGACTGCCAGGGTCTCGCCAGCCTGAATCTGGATCTGCTGGGCGTTGCCGATGCGCTGCGGGTCAGGACGGGGCGCGATGATGAAGCCTATGGCGAATTGTTCGATCGCGAAATCCCGCTGTCCGACGTGATCGGGGCGATGGCCGACAGTGCGGGTGGCAATCAAAGCGCCGCGGTGCTGCTGGGCATGGCGGGCAGGATTGCGGGACGATCGATCCGGCTGAGCGATGTCATCGATCTTGGCCCGATGCGGGGCGCGGCAAGCGCAACCGGGCAACCCCATCTGCTGCTCGACGCCTTTTCGATGTTGCGCATGATCCTCAGCCCGCCATCGGGAACATCCGTGCCGATGGACCTGCGTGTGACGGTGCCGGGGCTGACATCGACGCGGCTGATGCTGGTCATTGGCGAAGGGCAAGTGCGATCCCCCCTGCTGAGCGTGACGGCGGACAAGTCCGTCGTGCTGCGTACGGCCCAGACCCGGCTCTATCTGGAAAGCAGCGTCGCCACGGCGCTGTCCGGCATCGCGTCGGTGCGTATCCCGCTCTATGTGGAACTGGCAGCGGCGGAAGCCAGGCTGTCGGCGATCGATTGCACGTCCGGATCGATGACCCAGGGCGTGACCCTGGCGGTGAAACCGTCGATTGGTACGGCGGCACTGGCGGATGTCGACACGCAGGCCCTGACCAATTTCAGCCTGCCCGCCAATCCGCGTCCCGCCATATTAGCGCAGTTGCTTGGCACGAAAGTGACGGGCTATGCGAATGTCGCGCTGGGCGGGGTGCAGCCGCAGAATGTGTATTTTTCCCCCGCCGAGATCAGCGCGCAGACAGCCAAGCGCGTCAGCACCAACGACCTGACGCAAGGATTGGCCGCCAGCCTGGCCAGCCGGACGCAGGTGCAGGTGTCGGTGCTGGGCATCAATGTGAACCTCAGCCCACTCGCCCCGGCCATCGGCACGCTTTTGGCCACGACCGCCCCCTTATTGGACGGCATATTGGCGAGCGTGACGGCGACGCTTGGCGTGCAGCTCGGCTATGCCGACGTGCGCGTGCATGAGATGCGGTGCGGGATGGCGGCCATCGTCGCCTGACGGCTTGCGCTGGCGGCCCGCTGCCGTCAGGAGCGTCCGATGGGCGCGATCATGCTACAGGGAACCGGATCGGACGTGGGCAAATCGGTGCTGGTCGCCGGATTGTGCCGGGCGCTGGTCCGACGGGGCTACAATGTGCGGCCGTTCAAGCCGCAGAACATGTCCAACAATGCAGCCGTCACCAGCGACGGCGGAGAGATTGGCCGGGCGCAGGCATTGCAGGCGGTTGCGTGCGGCGTGCCGTTGCATAGCGACATGAACCCGGTGCTGTTGAAGCCGCAGGCAGACCGGACATCCCAGTTGATCGTCCATGGCCAGGTGCGCGGCACGTTGGGATCGGGCAATTTCCGTAGCGCGCGCGGCGAACTGCTGGGCGCTGTGCTGGAAAGTTACGAGCGATTGAAGGCGCAATGCGACATTGTGGTGGTCGAAGGGGCGGGATCGCCAGCCGAGATCAATCTGCGCGCGGGCGACATTGCCAATATGGGTTTTGCGCGGGCGGCCAATGTGCCGGTCATACTGGTCGGTGACATCGACCGGGGCGGCGTGATCGCGGCGGTGGTTGGCACGCGCACGGTGATAGACCCGGCGGACGCTGCGATGATCCGGGGTTTCCTGATCAACAAATTCCGTGGCGATCCTGCCCTGTTCGAGGATGGCTATGCCCAGATTGCGACGTTGTCGGGCTGGCGCGGCATGGGGGTGGTGCCGTGGCTGGACGCCGTGGCGCGGTTGCCGAGCGAAGATGCGGTGGTGCTGGAACGGCGCGCGCCGTCTGTCGATGCGCCGCTGGTCATCGCCTGCCCGGTGCTGCCGCGCATCTCCAATTTCGACGATCTGGATCCGCTGAAGCTGGAGCCGTCGGTCGAGTTGCGGATGATCGGGCCGGGGCAGGTGATCCCGGCCGATGCGGCGCTGGTGATCCTGCCGGGGTCCAAGGCGACGATCGCCGACATGCGCGCGATGGTGGCGCAGGGTTGGGACATCGACATTCGCGCGCATCACCGGCGGGGTGGCGCGGTGCTGGGGATTTGCGGCGGCTATCAGATGCTGGGACGGACGATCGGCGACCCCGAAGGGATCGAGGGACCGCCGGAGACCATTGCAGGACTCGGCCTGCTGGAGGTGAACACGCTGATGTCATCCGGCAAGGTACTCCATCAGGTGCAGGGCCATGGGCTAGACGCCGATTTTACCGGGTATGAGATGCATATGGGCGCGACCAGCGGGCCGGATTGTGCGCGGCCCTTTGCCATTCTGGACGGCGGGCGGGCCGATGGCGCGATCAGCCGCGATGGGCGGGTGCTGGGCAGCTATGTCCATGGCCTGCTGGCCAGCGCGCCGCTGCGGGACGCATTGCTGCAGCGCTTGGGCGGGCAGTCGGCGATGGCCGATTATGCACAGACGGTCGAGGACGCCCTGGACGATGTCGCGGCGCTGCTGGAGCAGCATGCCGACATCGACGCGATGGTCGCGCTGGCGATGGCGTGAAAGGGAAATGGTGCACCCGGAGCGATTCGAACGCCCGACCCTCAGATTCGTAGTCTGATGCTCTATCCAGCTGAGCTACGGGTGCGCTGGAAGGGAGACTGATCGCGGCTGGAAGCCAGGACCAAAAGCCCTTCGAATAAATGGTGCACCCGGAGCGATTCGAACGCCCGACCCTCAGATTCGTAGTCTGATGCTCTATCCAGCTGAGCTACGGGTGCACTGGAGTGGCGCGGATAGTAGGGCGCGCCGGATTGGGCAAGCCCCTTTTTTCACTTTTACCCGCCCTTCCCGCCTTTATCGGGCCACGGGGCAACTTTTGGCGTCATCCGCCGTTCGAGACGGTAATGAAAGGATGCCATCATGAGCTTCACCCTTAATGACATCGCCCTGCTGCTGATCGCACTGGTGATCGGCCTGATCCTGGGCCTGATGATGAGCGGGCGCGGGAAATATCGCCGGGCCTGGCGGGACGAGCAGGCCGCCCATCGCGCCATGCTCAAGGATCGCGACGCACAGCTGGAGGCCGCCAATGCGCGGATCGTCGCGCTGGAGAAGCGTACGCCAACGGTTGATGCCGTGCCGGGCGCTGGCGTTGCTGCGGAACGCGACGATCTGAGCCAGATCAAGGGCTTGAGCCAGTCGCAGGCGGCGTCGCTCCATGAGGCAGGCTATCATCGCTATGGCCAGATCGCCACGCTGAGCAACGAGCAGGAGGCGGCGCTGGAAGCGCGGCTGGGACTGACGCCCGGCACGATCGCGCGTGAGGATTGGCGGGAGCAGGCGCGTGCGCTGGAAGGCGGCGGGCAGCGCAAGGGACTGTTCGGCCGGATTACTACGCCGGTCTGAGCCGGGCCCGGTCTGAACCGGTAAGAAAAAGGCGGGGTTTGCGCCCCGCCTTTTGCCTTATTTCTTGTTCGCCAGAGCAGCCTGCGCCGCAGCCAGCCGGGCGATCGGCACGCGATAGGGCGAGGCCGAGACATAATCGAGGCCGGTGGCTTCGCAGAAGGCGATCGAGGCGGGGTCGCCGCCATGTTCGCCGCAAATGCCAAGTTTGATGCCGGGGCGGGTCTTGCGCCCGCGTTCGGCGGCGAGCTGGATCAGTTCACCCACACCCTCGACATCGATGCTGACGAAGGGATCGCGGGCGAAGATGCCCTTGTCCACATATTGGGTCAGGAACCGGCCAGCATCGTCACGGCTGATGCCGATCGTCGTCTGGGTAAGGTCGTTGGTGCCGAAGGAGAAGAATTCGCCGACTTCCGCGATCTCGCCCGCCTTGAGCGCGGCGCGGGGCAGTTCGATCATCGTGCCGACCAGATATTCGACGCTGTCGCCCTGTTCCGCGAACACTTCGGTCGCGACGCGATCGACGATTGCCTTCATCAGCTCCAGTTCCTTGCGGGTGGCAACGAGCGGGATCATGACTTCGGGGATCGGCGCTTCGCCACCGCGCTGCTTGACGATCAGCGCCGCCTCGAAGATCGCGCGGGCCTGCATCTCGTAGATTTCGGGATAGGTGACGCCCAGGCGGCAACCGCGATGGCCCAGCATCGGGTTGAATTCATGCAGTTCATTGGCACGACGCTTCAATACTTCGACGCCGACGCCAGCCGCCTTGGCTACTTCCTCAAATTCCGCCTCGGCATGGGGGAGGAATTCGTGCAGCGGCGGATCGAGCAGGCGGATGGTGACGGGCAGGCCCGCCATCACCATGAAAATCTGCGCGAAATCGTCACGCTGTTCGGGCAGCAGCCGGTCGAGCGCGACGCGGCGGCCCTTTTCGCTGTCGGCCAGGATCATTTCGCGCACGGCGGTGATGCGGGCCGCGTCGAAGAACATATGTTCGGTGCGGCACAGGCCGACGCCTTCCGCGCCGAATTCACGCGCGACCTTGCAGTCCTGCGGCGTTTCGGCGTTGGCGCGGACCTTGAGGCGACGCACCTTGTCGGCCCAGACCATCAGGGTGCCGAAGTCGCCGGCCAGTTCGGGCTGAACGGTCGGGACTTCGCCCGCCATCACTTCGCCGGTAGAACCGTCGAGCGTGAGGATGTCGCCTTCCTTGAGCTCGCGGCCACCGACGCGCAGGATCTTGGCGCTATTGTCGATCGAGATGCCGCCAGCGCCGGACACGCAGGGGCGGCCCATGCCGCGGGCGACGACGGCGGCGTGGCTGGTCATGCCGCCGCGGGCGGTCAGGATGCCCTTGGCCGCGTGCATGCCGTGAATATCCTCCGGCGAGGTTTCCACGCGCACCAGGATGACGGCGTCGCCCATTTCGTTACGGCGCTCGGCCGTATCGGCGTCGAACACGATCAGACCCGACGCGGCACCGGGGCTGGCGGGCAGCCCCTTGGTCAGCACGTCGCGCGGCGCCTTTGGATCGAGCGTGGGGTGAAGCAGCTGGTCGAGCGCGGCGGGATCGACGCGGGCGACGGCTTCTTCTTCAGTGATCAGCCCTTCATGCGCCATGTCCACGGCCATTTTGAGCGCGGCCTTGGCGGTGCGCTTGCCCGACCGGGTCTGGAGCATCCACAGCTTGCCCTGCTGCACCGTGAATTCGATGTCCTGCATGTCGCGATAATGGGTTTCGAGGATCTGGAACACCTTGGCCAGTTCGGCATAGGTTTCCGGCATCGCCTCTTCCATCGACAGCGGCTTGGCCCCTGCCCGTTCGCGCGCGGCTTTGGTCAGATATTGCGGGGTGCGGATGCCTGCGACGACGTCTTCACCCTGGGCGTTGATCAGGAATTCGCCATAATAGACATTCTCGCCGGTCGACGGGTCGCGGGTGAAGGCGACGCCGGTGGCCGAGGTTTCGCCCATATTGCCGAACACCATCGCCTGCACATTGACGGCAGTGCCCCATTCGCCGGGGATGTTGTTGAGGCGGCGATAGACTTTCGCGCGTTCCGACTGCCACGACCCGAATACGGCGCTGATCGCGCCCCAGAGCTGGTCATGGACGTCCTGCGGGAAAGGCTTGTTCCACAGCTTTTCCACCAGCGCCTTATATTCGGCAACCAGCGCCTTCCAGTCGTCCGCCGTCATTTCGGTGTCGAGGGTGTAGCCCTGATCTTCCTTGGCGATTTCCAGCGCTTCCTCGAACGCGCCATGGTCCAGTTCCAGCACGACGTCCGAATACATCTGGATGAAGCGGCGATAGCTGTCCCAGGCGAAACGCTCGTCGCCCGACGTGTTGGCGAGGCCGACGACGGTTTCGTCGTTAAGGCCAAGGTTGAGGACCGTGTCCATCATGCCGGGCATGGAGGCGCGCGCGCCGGAGCGGACCGAGACGAGCAACGGATCGGCAGCGTTGCCGAACGTCTTGCCAGTGATGCCTTCGATATGGGCGAGGCCAGTGGCGACTTCCGCCTTCACGCTGTCGGGATAGACGCCGCCATCTTCATAATAGCGGGTGCACATGGCCGTCGTGATGGTGAAGCCGGGAGGCACCGGCAAGCCGATCGCGGCCATGCCGTCGAGATTGGCGCCCTTGCCGCCCAGAAGATTGCGGTCCCCCTGACCGCCATCATCGACGCCGCCGCCAAAACGATAAACATAGCGCGTTGCGGTCGTCGTCATCATGCCCTCTTCTGTATTCTTCATTCCCGGCACTCCCTGCACTGATTGCCGATTATATTGCATCACAACAATCTGACATGCATAGCCAGATCATGCGCGTTCGAATAGGATTATTACGCCTTAACTTCGTACTTTTCCCGGCAAACGTAACATTTTATTACGTCATCCGGTAATTTTCGAAAAGTCCGCTACACTGTGAACGGCATCGCGGACCCGCGCCAGAAGGGCGAGGCGGGCGGCGCGCTTGTCCGCATCGGGATCATTGACCGTCACGCTTTCAAAGAAGGCGTCGATGGGCGCGCGGAGCGTTGCAAGGGCCGCCATCGCGCCCTCGAAATCCTCCGCCGCCACCGCCTGAGCCGTGCGCGGTTCCGCCACGTCGAGCGCGGCGATGAGCGCAGCTTCGGCTATTTCGGGGGTGTAGGAAAGAGGCCCGTCATTCCCGCGAAGGCGGGAATCCATCGTCGCGGCTGTGTCTGGTTGCTCGGTTGGGAGATGGGTCCCAGCCTTCGCGGGGATGACGGTGGTGGGTTGGGCAGGCGCTTCCTTCTTGAGGATGTTCGCGGCACGCTTGTAGCCCGCCAGCAGGTTTGCGCCATCGTCGGTCGCGACGAAGGACTGGAGCGCATGGACGCGGGCGAGCAGGCGGACGAGATCATCCTCGCCGCCCAAGGCGAACACCGCGTCGATCAGGTCGTGGCGGACGCCGGCTTCCTTCTGCTGGACCTTGAGGCGGTCGCCAGCAAACATCAGCACCTTATATCGTAGTTCGATAAATTCGTCGTTTCTTCCGCGCTGTAGTAACTCATTCCATTTTTGGAATCGCCCAGCGTCCCCACCCTTTGGCTCTAAAACACTAGCGATTTTATCGCGAACCATGGTTAATTTTTGAATCTCTATTAAACTAAATAACTGCGTTATTTCTTGGTTAAGCGCAATATTTTTTCTATTCTGTTCCGTAGCGTCCTGAAAATCACTACTCATTTGCTGGAAAGTAATAGAAACCCAGTGCAAAATGATCTGGTTTATGTGAACGCGAAGGTTATTGAATTCCAGAACTGCGATGCCAGCGATCATCGACCTCCGCAAAGCAAATGGGTCTTTGCTGCCAGTCGGTGCCAAGTCTACAGACAAAAATGCGAAAATAGTATCCAGCTTATCCGCCAAACTCACCGCTACCGTGACCGGCGCGGTGGGGACGTCGTCGCCCTGGCCGACCGGCTTGTAATGGTCGCGGATGGCGTCGGCTACGGCGTCGGGTAGGCCTTCGGCGCGGGCGTAGTAGCCGCCCATGACGCCTTGCAGTTCGGGGAATTCGCCGACCATTTCGGTGACGAGGTCGGCCTTGCAGAGGCGGGCGGCCTGTTCGGCGAGGTCTGCCAACCGATCCTTCGTCATGCCAGCGGAAGCTGGCATCTCAGGCGTTGGGACGCTGCCGCCTGAGACCCCAGCCTTCGCTGGGGTGACGGTGGTGGTTGGGGTGACGATGCCCTCTTCCACCAGCCAGCGGGCGAGTTTCGCCACGCGCTCGACCTTGTCGGCGACGGTGCCGAGTTTCTCGTGGAAGGTGATGCGTTTCAGCTTCTTTGCGTGATCCTCCAGCCGGGTCTTGCGGTCCTGTTCCCAGAAGAAGCGAGCGTCCGAGAGGCGTGCGGCCAGTACCTTGCGGTTGCCGGCAATGATCGCCGCGCCGCCATCCTTCGCCTCGATATTGGCGGTGCAGATGAAGGCGGGGGCGAGTTTGCCCTCGCCATCGCGCAGGACGAAATATTTCTGGTTGATGCGCAGGGTCAGCTGGATGACTTCAGGCGGCACCTCCAGGAAGGCGGAGTCGAAATCGCCCAGCAGCGGGACCGGCCATTCGGTGAGGCCCGCATTTTCCGCGATCAGCCCCTTGTCCTCGACCACGGTGTAGCCGTGGGCGGCGGCGGCCTGTGCCGATTTTTCCGCGATGATCGACTGGCGTTCCTGATGGCTGACGATGACATGGCAGGCGCGCAGCTTTTCGGCGTAATCGCTCGCGCCGCCGATGGTGATCTCGCCGCTATGGTGGAAGCGGTGGCCGAGCGTCGCGTAGCCCGACTGGATGCCGTCGACTTCGCAGGAGATAAGGTCCTCGCCCAAAATCGCGACGATGCCCTGCAACGGGCGGACCCAGCGCAGGCTTTCGGTGGTCTGGGACGCGATGCCCCAGCGCATCGATTTGGGCCAGGGGAAGGCGCGGATGATGGCGGGTATGGCTTGGGCCAGCACGTCTGCGGTCGCGCGGCCGGGCTTGTTGACGACGGCGAACCAGACGCCGTCGCGATCCTCCAGCTGGTCCTGGGTCAGGCCGGTCTTGCGCAGGAAGCCTTCGAGCGCCTGGGGCGGCGCGCTGGTGCGCGGGCCTTTATGCTCTTCGCTGACGGCGGCGGTTTCCAGCGGCAGGTCGCGGGCGATGAGCGCCAGGCGGCGCGGCGTCACGAAACTGTCGATCGCGCCGGGGGTGAGGCCGGACTTGGCCAGTTCCTCGGTAAACAGGCGGGCGAGATCGTCGCTGGCCTTCAATTGCATGCGCGCGGGAATTTCCTCGCAGCGCAGTTCGAGGAGGAAGTCAGTCATTTATCGCATCCCAAACCGTTCGGGCTGAGCTTGTCGAAGCCCGCCCCTGAACGCAGTGAAGGTACTTCGCCTTCGGCTCAGTGGAGCCCTTCGACAGGCTCAGGGCGAACGGGTTTAAATTTGTGCCCATCACGCCGTCCATCCGTTGGATTCCATCCATGCTTCGCAGCTGCCCTTGGCCATGTCGCGGACCTGGCCCATGTAGCTGGCGCGTTCCTGTACGGAGATGACGCCGCGGGCCTGTAGCAGGTTGAAGGTGTGCGATGCCTTGATCGCCTGCTCGAACGCGGCGAGCGGGACGCCATTGTCGATGCACTGGCGCCATTCGGCCTGGCAATCCTTGAACCAGCGGAACAGTTTTTCCGTGTCGGCGACCTCGAAATTCCATTTCGACATCTGCTTTTCATTGTCGAGGAACACGTCGCCATAGGTGACGCCCGCGTCGTTGAATTTCAGGTTATAGACGCTGTCGACGCCCTGGATATACATGGCGAGCCGTTCTAGCCCGTAGGTCAGTTCGCCCGCGACCGGCTTGCAGTCATAACCGCCCATCTGCTGAAAATAGGTAAACTGGCTGACTTCCATGCCGTCGCACCAGACTTCCCAGCCCAGCCCCCAGGCGCCCAGCGTCGGGCTTTCCCAGTCATCCTCGACAAAGCGGATGTCATGGACCAGCGGATCGATGCCGATTTCCATCAGCGACCCCAGATAGAGATCCTGAAGGTTGGCGGGCGACGGCTTCATGATCACCTGATATTGGTAATAATGCTGAAGCCGGTTGGGATTTTCGCCATAGCGGCCATCGGTCGGGCGGCGGCTGGGCTGGACATAGGCGGCGTTCCACGGCTTTGGCCCCAGCGCGCGCAAGGTGGTCGCGGGGTGGAAGGTGCCTGCGCCCACTTCCATGTCATAGGGCTGGAGGATGACGCAGCCCTGTTTCCCCCAATAGGCATGGAGAGTCAGGATGAGGTCCTGGAAGGAAAGCGCTTTGCCTTCGGCCACGGGTGATCCTTGCGATATGACGGTTTATCTTGGCGTCGCGCATTGGCGTATGGGGCTGATACGGTCAAGGGAGACGCGCGCAAAACAGGGTTAAGCAGCTTGCCCTTGGGCCGCCCTGCACGCATGTGTGCGGCATGAAGATGCTTCGTTTATGCGCCGCTGCGCTGTTGATGATGAGTGGCGTGGCGCAGGCGCGCCCGGCCACGCCCGCCAATATCGTCGCCACCCCCGCCCTGTGGCGGGTGCAGGATGCGGACACCACAATCTACCTGTTTGGCACCGTCCATGTGATGAAGCCGGGGATCGACTGGTTCCGCGGCGATGTGAAGGCCGCGTTTGACGGGGCGGACGAGCTGGTGCTGGAGATCATCGAGCCGGACGATCCCAATGCCATGGGCGCTGTCATGATGAGCAAGGCGGTCGCGGGCGACGGGGTGGCGCTGTCGGACCGGCTGGACGACGCGGCGCGGGCGAAATATCGCGCGGCGATGGAGGCCAATGCGATGCCGTGGCAGGCATTCGAACGCTTTGCCCCGTGGATGGCGGGCATGGCGCTGTCGGTCGCGCCGCTCCAGAAGCTGGGCTACCGGGCCGATCTGGGCGCGGAAAAGATATTGCGCGCGGCGGCGGTGAAGGCGGGCAAGCAGGTCGAGGCGCTGGAGACGGTCGAGCAGCAGATCGATTTCTTCGCCACGCTGCCGATGGCGCAACAGATCGAATTTCTGAACGCGACGGTCGATGGATTGCCGGAGATGGAGGGCGAGTTTGCCAAGCTGCTGCGCTATTGGCAGGCGGGCGACCCCAAGCGGCTGGCCAGGTCGATGAACGAATCGCTCGAAGCGACGCCGCAGCTGGCGCAGACATTGCTGACCGGGCGCAATGCGAACTGGGCGCAGTGGATAAAGGGGCGGATGGACCGGCCCGGCACGGTGTTCGTGGCCGTGGGCGCTGGGCATCTGGCGGGCAAGGGCAGCGTGCAGGATCAGTTGAAGGCGCTGGGCATCAAGACCCGGCGCGTGAAGGAGTAAGCGGCGATGCGGCTGTTCACCCGATTTCTGGCGCATTTTCTGGCATTCTGTGCGCTGACGCTGGTTGCCGCCTGTGGCAGCGACCCTGTCCCCTCGCCCGCTGCAAAGGATGGCCCGGCGCTGTGGCAGGTGCAGCGCGGCGACATGAAGGGATGGCTGTTCGGCACCATCCATGTGCTGCCCAAGGGGGTAGCGTGGGAGACGCCGACGATCCGCGCAGCGATGGCCAAGGCCGACCGGCTGGTGCTGGAGGCGGCGGATTTGCAGGACGAGGAGAAAACGCTCGCCCTGTTCGAATCCATGGGGCGCAGTCCGGGCCTGCCGCCACTCGAAGCGCGCGTGCCGGACAAGGAGAAGGCTGCGCTGGACAAGGCGATCAGCGATGGCGGGACCAGCACGCAAATATTGTCAGGCTATGAAAGCTGGGCAGCGGCGATGCTGCTGTCGGCGGCGACGCAACAGGGGCTGGGTGTCAGTCAGGATGACGGAGTCGAGCCGGTACTGATCGCGGCCTTCACGAAGGCAGGCAAGCCGATTGGCGGGCTGGAGACGATAGAGCGGCAGTTCGGCGCGTTCGACACGCTGCCGCAAGCGGCGCAATCGCGCCTGCTGGTGCAGACCGTGCATGAGGCCAAGGATATGAAGGGGCTGTATGACCGCATCCTCAAAGCCTGGAGCACGGGCGACATGGAAGCGATCGCCAGGGAGGACCAGATTGGCGAGCAGCCCGACCCGGTGGTCGAGGAAGCGGTGCTGGTGGCGCGCAACCGCGACTGGGTGAAAGCCATCGAACCGATGAAGGGCGCGCCGTTCATCGCGGTGGGCGCCGGGCATCTGACGGGGCGGGAGAATCTGATCGACCTGCTGAAGGCGCGCGGGTTTGCGGTGACGCGGGTGCAGTAGGCGCTTTGTGCTCCCGCGAAGGCGGGAGTCCAGTCGAGACGTATGAACTGGGCTCCCGCCTTCGCGGGAGCACCGCGTGTTGGCCCGCTTGCTTTCTGGGACTTTTCTGCTAAAGGGCGCGCTCCCGCTATGGTCATCCCTGGAGGCGTGGCGGGAAAAGTAACTCAAACCAGCTTTTGGAGACACGCAATGAGCGAGCAGCTTACGCTGTCGGCCGAGGCACGCGATCGGGCAGGCAAGGGAGCCTCCCGCGCCCTCCGCCGTGAGGGCCGCGTACCCGCCGTCATCTATGGAATGAACGAAGAACCCCTGTCGATCCATGTCGAGGAAAAGCTCCTCAACAAGCTGCTCGGCACCGGCCACTTCTTCAATTCGGTCATCATGGTCGAAGTGAACGGCAAGACCGTCCGCACCCTGCCCAAGGATGTGGCCTTCCACCCCGTTTCGGACCGTCCGCTGCACGCCGACTTCCTGCGCGTTGCCGAACATGCCAGCGTGACCGTCGCGGTCCCTGTGCGTTTCGAAAATGAAGCCGCCTCGCCCGGCCTCAAGAAGGGTGGCGTGCTGAACGTCGTTCGTCATGATGTCGAACTGGTCGTCGATGCTTCCGAAATCCCCGACGATGTCGTGGTCGACCTGACCGGCTTCGAAGTCGGTGATTCGATCCACATCAGCGCGGTGACGCTGCCCAAGGGCGCGAAGCCCGCGATCGAGGATCGCGACTTCACGATCGCGACCATCGTCGCCCCGTCGGCTCTCAAGAGCGCCGAAGGTGAAGGCGAGGCCGAGGCGGAAGCCGAATAAGCCTTTCGACCGTATAACGGTTCAGCTCAACCCCGTTCGGGCTGGGCTTGTCGGACCAGGCGGTTCGACAGGCTCAGGGCGAACGGGGTTTTGTCGTGAAGGAGCAAGCGACGATGCAAATCTGGGTGGGCCTGGGCAATCCGGGCGCGCAATATGCGATGCACCGGCATAATGTCGGCTTCATGGTCGCAGACCTGATCGCGGACCTGTATCGCTTCTCCCCGCCCCGCAAGCAGTTTCAGGGCTGGACCCAGGAAGGGCGGATAGGGCCGGAGAAGATCCTGCTGCTCAAACCCGCGACATTCATGAACGAAAGCGGGCGGGCCGTTGGCGAGGCCATGCGCTTCTACAAGCTGACGCCGCAGGACGTGACCGTCTTTCACGACGAACTGGATCTGGCGCCGATGAAGGTGAAGGTGAAGCGTGGCGGCGGCAATGCCGGGCATAACGGCCTGCGATCGACCGACGCGCATATCGGCGCGGATTTCCGCCGGGTGCGGATCGGCATCGGTCATCCGGGGCACAAGGACCGGGTGCATGACTATGTGCTGGGCAATTATCACAAGAGCGAGAGCGACGCGCTGGCCGACATGCTGGGCGCGATCGGCGCGGAAGCGGAATGGCTGGCGAAGAATGACGATGCGCGGTTCATGAACGAAGTCGCGCTGCGGCTGGCGGATTGAGCGGGCGGGCAGGCAATAACTGCATTGCGAATTGTCACAACGCCGGGCCATAAGGGCGCGGGACATTGCGTCTTGCAGGGGGTTACCGGGTGATTCAGACAGTTTCGACCACGCCGTTCAACGATCAGAAGCCGGGGACGTCGGGCCTGCGCAAGAAGGTGAAGGTCTTTGCCCAGCCCCATTATGCCGAAAATTTCGTCCAGTCCGTGTTCGACAGCCTGGAGGGCTTTGCCGGGCAGACGCTGGTGGTGGGTGGCGACGGGCGCTATCTCAATCGCGAGGTCATCCAGATCGTCCTGAAAATGGCGGCGGCCAACGGATTTGGTCGGGTGCTGGTGGGTCAGGGCGGCATTTTGTCGACGCCAGCCGCGTCGCACCTGATCCGCGCGTCGGGCGCTTTTGGCGGACTGGTGCTGTCGGCCAGCCACAATCCGGGCGGACCGGACGAGGATTTCGGGATCAAATATAATGTCGGCAATGGCGGCCCGGCACCGGAGAAGGTGACCGATGCGATCCATGCGCGCACGCTGACGATCGACCAGTATCGCATATTGGACGCCGCCGACGTCGATCTGGACCATATCGGCACCAGCCGGATGGGCGACATGCTGGTCGAGGTGGTCGATCCGGTCACGGGCTATGCCGACCTGATGGAGCAATTGTTCGATTTCGGCGCGATCCGGGCGATGATCGCGGGCGGCTTCACGCTGGCGTTCGATTCCATGAGCGCGGTGACCGGCCCCTATGCGGTCGAGATATTCGAGCGGCGGCTGGGGGCGCCCGTGGGCACGGTGATAAACGGCACCCCCCTGCCCGATTTCGGCCATCACCATCCCGACCCCAATCTGGTCCACGCCAAAGAGCTTTACGACAAGATGATGGCCGTCGACGCGCCCGATTTCGGCGCGGCGTCGGACGGCGATGGTGACCGCAACCTGATCATCGGGCGGCATTGCTATGTTACGCCGTCGGATTCGCTGGCGGTGCTGGCCGCGAACGCGCATTTCGCGCCCGGTTACAAGGCCGGGTTGAAGGGCATTGCCCGGTCGATGCCGACCAGCGGCGCGGCCGATCGGGTTGCGGAGAAACTGGGCGTTGCGCTCTACGAAACGCCGACCGGCTGGAAATTCTTCGGCAATCTGCTCGACGCAGGCATGGCGACCATCTGCGGCGAGGAAAGCGCGGGCACCGGGTCCGACCATGTGCGCGAAAAGGACGGCATCTGGGCGGTGCTGCTATGGCTGAACATCGTCGCAGCGCGTCAGCAGAGCGTCGCGGCGATCATGGCCGATCATTGGGCGACCTATGGCCGCAACTATTACGCCCGGCATGATTATGAGGCCATCGCGACCGATCGGGCCGATGCGCTGATGGCGGCGCTGCGCGGCAAGATCGACAGTCTGGCGGGAACCGGCAACAGCGGCGGGACGATCAGCGCGGCGGATGATTTTGCCTATACCGACCCGACCGACGGATCGGTCAGCCGCAATCAGGGCGTGCGTATATTGTTCGAGGATGGATCGCGGGTCGTGTTCCGCCTGTCGGGCACCGGCACGCAGGGGGCAACGCTGCGCGTCTATATCGAGCGGTATATGGCGCCCGATGGCGACCTTAATCTGGCGACGGGGGACGCGCTGGCCCCGCTCGTCGCCGCCGCGCAGGAACTGGCCGACATTCGCGGCTATACCGCCATGGATGCGCCGAGCGTCATCACCTGATCGGTCCGATATTGTCGCCGATGGGGCAAAGGCTGGCCAATGCACGGCGAAACCGCTATCGGGCGCGCCATCGGATTTGAAGTGAAGGCAGTCAAATGGGTTTTCGTTGCGGTATCGTCGGGCTTCCCAATGTGGGCAAGTCCACCCTGTTCAATGCGCTGACCGAAACGCAGGCGGCGCAGGCGGCGAATTATCCCTTCTGCACGATCGAGCCGAACGAGGGGCGCGTGGCTGTGCCGGACCCCCGGTTGGAGACGATCGCGAAGATTGGCGGGTCGCAGAAGATCATCGAGACGCAGCTGGCGTTTGTCGACATTGCCGGCCTGGTCCGCGGCGCGTCCAAGGGTGAAGGGCTGGGCAACCAGTTCCTGGCCAATATCCGCGAAACCGACGCCATCGTTCATGTGCTGCGCTGTTTCGAGGATGACGACATCACCCATGTCGAGGGCAAGGTCGATCCGATCGCTGACGCCGAGACGGTCGAGACCGAATTGATGCTGGCCGATCTGGAAAGCCTGGAAAAGCGCGTGCCCAATCTGCTGAAGAAGGGCGCGCAGGGCGACAAGGAGGCCAAGGCCGCCGCTTCCGTGCTGGGGCAGACGCTGGAATTGCTGCGCGATGGCAAGCCTGCGCGCCTGACCCAGCCGCGCGATGACGAGGAAGCCCGCCTCTTCGCGCAGGCGCAGCTGCTGACGGCCAAGCCCGTCCTCTATGTCTGCAATGTCGAGGAAGGCGCGGCGGCGCAGGGCAATGCCCATTCCGCACGGGTGTTCGAAAAGGCGGCGGCGGAAAATGCCAGCGCGGTCATCGTGTCGGCGGCGATCGAGGCCGAACTGGTGACCATGCCGGTCGAGGAGCGCGGCGAATATCTGGAAGCCCTGGGGCTGACCGAGGCGGGCCTCGCGCGGATCATCCGGGCTGGCTATGAGTTGCTGGGCCTCATCACCTTCTTCACCGTGGGACCGAAGGAAGCGCGCGCCTGGACCGTGCACAAGGGGTCGAAAGCCCCGCAGGCGGCTGGCGCGATCCATACCGATTTCGAAAAAGGCTTCATCCGCGCGGAAACCATGGCCTATGCCGACTATGTCCAGTTCAATGGCGAGGCGGGTGCCAAGGAAGCAGGCAAGTGGCGGTCCGAAGGCAAGGACTATGTGACGCAGGACGGCGACATCATGCTGTTCCGGTTTAACGTTTGATCTGTCCTTTATCCGTTCGGGCTGAGCCTGTCGAAGCCCTGCCCTTCTGCGCATAGAAGAACGGCCCTTCGACAAGCTCAGGGCGAACGGAGGACGCGGAAATCATTCTCAAATTCGCCTTCCCGCCCAGCGTTGATGCCGACACCCGGCTGCTGATCCTGGGCAGCCTGCCCGGCGATGTGTCGATCGCGCGGCAGGAATATTATGCGCATCGGGGCAATGCGTTCTGGGCGCTGATCGGCGATGTGGTGGGCGAGGCGTTGGTCGGGCAGCCCTATGCGCTGCGGCTGGAGCGTTTGCGGGCGCGGGGCGTGGGGCTGTGGGACGTGATCGCCAGCGCGACCCGGCCCGGCAGTCTGGACAGCTTGATCAGCGATGCGCAGCTTCGTGATCTCGGCCAATTCGTTGCGGCCCTGCCCGCTTTGCAGGCGGTCGCGTTCAACGGCAGGACGGCAGCGCTGCATGCACGACGGCAATTGGCGGGGCGGGACGACCTGACGCTGATCGACCTCCCTTCCTCCAGCGGCGCGCATGCCACGTTGTCGCGCGCGCAGAAGGCGGAGCGGTGGCGGGTCTTGCGCGATTGGATCGTCTGACGTGCTTGCGTCGATCTGTCATATTGCGAAGCTAGGGCAGCAGGCTAAGACACAGTCGTAAAACAGCCATACAGAAAGTCGCCGCCATGTTTTCCCGTCGCCAGTTACTGACCGTTGCAACTACGGTGCCGCTGATCGGCGCGCCCGCATTGTTGAAGGCGCAAAGCTGGTTTGCGGGCTACCCCTTTGCCTTGGGCGTCACGTCGGGCGATCCGGCGGCGGACGGTTTCGTCATCTGGACCAAGCTGGCCCCCAAGCCGTTCGAGCCGCATGGCGGCATGCCGATGGTGCCGCTGCCGGTGAAATGGGAAGTGGCGAGCGACGACAGGTTCAAGACCATCGTGGCTTCGGGCGAGGCGACGGCGCGGCCGGAACTGGGCCATAGCGTCCATGTCGAGGTGACGGGTTTGCAACCCGACCGGCCCTATTGGTATCGCTTTACCCTGGGCAGCGACCAGTCGTCGCGCGGGCGGGCGCGCACTTTGCCGCTGGCCTCGGCCAGTCTTGCCAGCCTGAAATTCGGGGTCGCGGGCTGCCAGAATTATGAGGATGGGCTGTTCACCGCATTCCGCCATCTGGCGCGCGAGGATGACCTGAATTTCGTCTTTCACTATGGCGATTTCATCTATGAATATAAGCAGCGCGGACCCGATTATGACAAGGACGGGTTGCCGGAGGATCAGGTCCGCCATCATATCGGCCAGGATTGTTTCGACGTGGCCGATTACCGGCTGCGCTATGCGCAATATCTGAGCGACTATGACCTGCAGGCCGCGCGCGCGAACCACACATGGTTTTCGACCTTCGACGATCATGAGGTCGAAAATAACTGGGTCGGCGACCATGACTGGAAGGATGTGCCGCCGGAGATTTTCCGCCTGCGCCGTCAGGCCGGGTTGCAAGTATGGTATGAATATATGCCGGTGCGCGCCGCGATGCTGCCGCGCGACGGCATCATCACCAACATGTATCGCGAGGCGCGCTTTGGCGACCTGCTGTCGATCGACTTTCTGGACACCCGATCCTTCCGCAGCGACCAGCCGTGCAATGACGGGTTCAAACCCTATTGTTCCGGCATTGACGACAGCAAGGCGACGGTCATTTCGGCGCAGGAGGAAAGCTGGCTGGTCGATAATCTGAAGCGTGGGCGGACCAAATGGAATTGCCTGGCGCAGCAGGTGATGATGATGTCGCTCGACCGGCGCCGCTATGCTGACGAGAAGGCGAAAATCTATAATATCGACAGTTGGGCCGGCTATAGCGTGCCGCGCAACCGCTTGCTGGCCAAGATGCGCGGGCTGGACAATGTGATCGTGCTGACCGGGGACGAGCACCAGAATTTCGCCGGGCTGCTCGACAATGGCGACAAGACCGTGGCGGTGGAATTTGTGTCGACCTCGATCTCTTCCGGCGGCAACGGGTCCGACCTGCGAACCGGCAGCGACATGATGCTGAAGAACAATCCGGAGCTGAAGTTCATCAACGACCAGCGCGGCTATCTGGTGTGCGAAGTGACGCCCGATGCGTGGACAACCAAGGCGCGGGTGGTGGATCAGGTATCCACGCCGGGCGGCGCGATCAGCACGCGCGCGACCATGACGGTGCCGCGCGGCCAGCCTTCACTCCACATTAGCTGACATTGACGTAAACGTAACTTCGCATTAGGTCCGTCATGAAAGGAAATATCATGGCGGACGCGACAGTCTATTTCGAGGATATTGCAGTGGGCGATAGCATCGCCTTTGGTCCTCTGACGGTGAGCCGGGAGGAGACGATCGCCTTCGCCGCCGAGTTTGACGCACAGCCCTTTCATCTGTCCGATGAGGCAGCCGCTGCCACCCATTTCGGCACGCTGTCGGCCAGCGGATGGCACACCACCGCCCTGTTCATGAAGATGTTTGTGACCGAGATGCAGCGCGATCCGGGGCGGCAGGCGGCGAGTCTGGGCGCGATGGGCGTTGACGAGCTTCGCTGGCTGCGCCCGGTGCGGCCCGGCGACACGCTGCGCGGCACCAGCGAGGTGATTGCCAAGAAGGCGTCGCAAAGCCGCCCGGAAATGGGCATCGTTCACAGCAAGGTGACGATCCTCAATCAGGATGACGACGCGGTGCTGACCATGATCCCGATTGCATTGTGGCGGACGCGGCCGGTTTGAGTCTGATGCGGTAGCGGCGTGTTCCCGCGCAGGCGGGAACCCAGTTCGACCGTAGGACTGGGTTCCCGCCTGCGCGGGAACACGCTGTCTGTGTTACTGGGGCTGGTTGGCCAGTGCGTCGGCCGCCATCACTCGCACATCGGCGGCTTTCGACCCCGCAATCTGCACCAGATGCCGCCCGGCGGGCAGGTCGAACCACACGATCTTGCGGATGCCCGAACAGTCCGGGCCATGACCATGTTCGACCGAGGCGATCGCCTGCGTCCCCATGACGACGTCAACCCAGGCCGGGCCATCTAGTGCGATCCCGACCCGCGCCGCCTGCTTGAGCGACAGGGTGAAGAGACCGCCATGCCCATCGTTCGCCCCTTTGCCGGGCGGCGCGGCGAATTGGACATGGGCGGCGGGCGTCAGCGTGGCGGTGACCGGCTTTCCCAGGATCAGCGCGGGCGCGCCATGAGCCTGAACGCCCGCCTTTGCCCGTCCGCTCTGGGTCCAGCTGGTCCAGGGTTCGGCCAATGGTGCGGGCGCTGTGCATTGCGTGGCGGCAACCGGGGCTGCGGCAAGTAGTAAGGCAGCGAGGATCGTCATCAGATCACTTCCTTCCGAACAATTTTTCTATGTCGCCATGGCCCAGCTTCACCCAGGTCGGGCGACCATGGTTGCACTGGCCAGAGCGTGGCGTGACTTCCATTTCGCGCAGCAGGGCGTTCATTTCCGCGACGCTGAGCACCCGGCCCGCGCGAACCGATCCGTGACAGGCCATGGTCGCGGCGACGAGGTCGAGCCGTTCCTTCAGCGACAGGGCGCTGTCATAGGCGGCGAGATCGTCGGCCAGATCCTTGACGAGGCCCTGGACATCCGACTGGCCGAGCATGGCCGGTACGGCGCGGACCAGCATGGCGGACGGGCCGAAGCGTTCGAGGTCTAGGCCGAAGTCGTGCAATTCCGGCGCGCGCGATTCCAGCCGGTCGCAGGCGGGTTCTTCCAGTTCGACGACTTCGGGCAGCAGCAACGCCTGCGACTGGACGCCCTGCCCTTCCATCGCCCGGCGCATCCTCTCCAGCGTCAGCCGTTCATGGGCGGCGTGTTGATCGACGATGACGAGGCCGTCTTCCGCTTCCGCGACGATGTAAGTGCGCGCGACCTGGCCGCGCGCGACGCCCAGCGGGAAGCTCTGCCCTTCCGGGGCGGGGGCCATGGCGGGTTCGGCGCGCGCTTGGGGCGGCGGGGTCATGAAGCTGGAACGGCGATCGCCGAAGGAAGATGCGGCGAGCGGGTTATAGCTGACCGGCGCGGCGTCAAAGATCGGCATCGCGCCGATCGGCGTGGGCGAGACGGGTTCGGCGCGCCAGGCGGACAGCGCGGCGGGATCAGCATTCTGGACCGCGCGAAAGCCCTGTTCGTCGAGCGCGCGGCGCAGGCCCGAAATGATCATGCCCCGGATCATCGCGGGATCACGGAAGCGCACCTCCGTCTTGGCGGGATGGACATTGACGTCCACGTCGAGCGGCGGGACGTCGAGGAACAGGGCCACCACCGGATGCCGATCGCGCGCCAGCATGTCCGCATAGGCGCCGCGCAATGCGCCGATGAGCAGTCGGTCGCGCACGGGGCGGCCATTGACGAACAGATATTGATGATCGCCCACGCCGCGGTTGTAGGTGGGAATGGAGGCGACGCCCGACAGGCGCACGCCTTCGCGCGCCAGGCTGATGATGACATGATTGTCCGCCAGCGCCCGGTCCGTCAGCGCGGCGACCCTTTCTTCCCGCGCATCGCCCGCCTGCACCCCCAGCGTCCGGCGACCGTCATGTTCCAGCGCGAAAGCAACGGCGGGATGTGCCATTGCGAGACGACGGACAATGTCGAGACAGGCGGCATATTCCGCCTTGGCCGATCGCAGGAATTTGCGGCGGGCGGGCACCTTGGCGAAAAGCTGCTCGATGGTGACACGGGTGCCGGGGGGCAAGGCGGCTGGCCCCTCCGCCACCAATTGCCCATTGTCGACCGTGCGGTTCCAGCCCTCCCCGCCCTGCCGCCGGCTGTCGATCGACAGGCGCGCGACACTGGCGATGGACGGCAGCGCTTCGCCACGGAAACCCAGACTGGCCACATTTTCCATGGCATCGTCATCGGGCATCTTGGATGTCGCGTGCCGTTCCAGCGCCAGCGCCATGTCGACCGAATCCATGCCGACACCGTCGTCGCTCACCTCGATCCGGTCGAGTCCGCCGTTCGACAGGCGGATCGCGATGCGAGTCGCGCCAGCGTCCAACGCATTTTCAACAATTTCCTTGAGCGCGCTGGCGGGTCTTTCAACCACTTCACCGGCAGCGATACGATTGACCAGATGTTCGGGCAGGCGGCGTATTGACATTGATTAGGGACTAGCCCAATCGGTCGCTTTCCGCGACCCGCGACGCCAAATATTTTGCACTGCACAGGACAACTGAACAGGGCAGAAGCCATTTAGCGCAGCGACGAACGGAACAGCTTTCCGACCGGTCCCCAGTCGCGTCGCGGGGACGGCGGGCGATACAGGATAAGGCATGTCGATCTTCTCGCGTCTCTTCAAATTCACTTCGCAGGATATGGCCATCGACCTGGGCACCGCCAATACGGTGGTCTATGTGCGCGGTCGCGGCATTGTATTGAACGAGCCGTCGGTGGTGGCGGTCGAAACGCTGAACGGCGTGAAGCGGGTGAAGGCGGTCGGCGTCGACGCCAAGCTGATGATGGGCAAGACCCCGGATTCGATCGAGGCCATCCGGCCGCTGCGTGACGGCGTGATTGCCGACATCGACGTCGCCGAACAGATGATCAAGCATTTCATCACCAAAGTGCATGGCGGCAAGCACAGCCCCTGGCGCGCGCCTGAAATCGTGATTTGCGTGCCGTCCGGCTCCACCAGCGTCGAGCGTCGCGCCATTCGCGATGCCGCCAGCAATGCCGGTGCGCGGCAGGTGTTCCTGATCGAGGAACCGATGGCCGCCGCGATCGGCGCGGACATGCCCGTGACCGAGCCGATCGGTTCGATGGTCGTCGACATTGGCGGCGGCACCACCGAAGTCGCCGTGCTGTCGCTGCGTGGCCTGGCCTATACCACCAGCGTGCGCGTGGGCGGCGACAAGATGGACGAAGCGATCGTGTCCTTCGTGCGCCGTCATCACAATCTGCTGATCGGCGAAGCCACGGCGGAACGGATCAAGAAGCAATATGGCATCGCCCAGTCGCCCGCCGATGGCGTGGGTGAGACGATCCATATCAAGGGCCGCGATCTGGTGAACGGCGTGCCCAAGGAAATCAGCATCAATCAGGGCCAGATTGCCGATGCCCTGGCCGAACCGATCAGCACGATCGTGGAAGGCGTGCGGATCGCGCTGGAAAATACCGCGCCCGAACTGGCCGCCGACATTGTCGATCAGGGCATCGTCCTGACTGGTGGCGGTGCGTTGCTGCATGGTCTGGACGACGAATTGCGCGACGAAACCGGCCTGCCCGTGACCATCGCCGAAGACCCGCTGACCTGCGTGGCGATCGGCACTGGCCGTGCGATGGAAGATCCGATCTTCCGGGGTGTATTGCAAACCGCCTGATCGTTAGGCCAGAGCGAAAGGGACGCGTAGATGGCGCGGCCACCCAGCCGACGCCCCGGACACAACCGGAAGGCGCAATATAGCCTGTTCGCCAGCTATGTGGTGGCGGTCACCGGCGCAGCGATCGGGCTGTTGCTGATCGTCGTCGCGATCTTCGATCCCACCGGGTTTGCAGGTATTCGCGCAGTTACCGCCGAATTGACCCGCCCTGTGTCCGTGGGCCTGAAAAACATGGTGAGCGGGGTCAGTTCCATCGACGAAGTGCTGGCCGCCTATTGGCGTGCGGGGTCGCAGAATGTCGCGCTGCGCCGCCAGGTGGAGGCGGATCGCAACCGCATCATCGAAGCCAAGGCCGTGGCGCAGGAAAATGCGCGGCTCAAGAAATTGCTCAAGCTGGTCGATGAGGATGCCAGCCAGTTGCTGACGGCGCGGCTGATCAGTTCCTCCTCCAGCAGTGCGCGGCGCTTTGCTCGCCTTAATGCGGGGCGGTGGCAGGGCGTGCAGCCGGGCATGCCGGTGCGCGCGACGGAAGGGCTGATCGGACGGGTGCATAGCACCACGCCCAACACGTCCGACGTCCTGTTGCTGACCGATAGCGGCAGCATCGTGCCGGTGCGGCGGGCGAATGACAATGTGCCCGCCATCGCGACCGGGGCCGGCGACGGATCGCTGGAAATCCGGTCGCTGTCGGCCGGGCGCAATCCGTTCAAGCCGGGCGATCTGCTGGTCACATCGGGCATTGGCGGCATATATCAGCCCAACATTCCCGTTGCGGTCGTCGTGCGGGTGCAGGGCGAAATCGCCTGGGGCTTCCCGCTGGCCAATCCATCGCGCGTCGATGCGGTCGTGGTCGAGCGCGCGTTCGAACAGGTCGTGACACGCCCCGACCCAGGCGCACCCGCCGCGGCGGATGGCGCAGAGCCGGGCAATGTAGCGACGCCATGATCGATCGGCACCTTCACTATGTGCCGCGCCTGGGGCGGAACCCGTCCCGCTTTCGGCTGGCGGGCATCCCGGTCATCACCGTCATGCTGGGATCGTCCGTCACGGCGCTGCCCGTGATCGCGCAATCGCCGGTCATGCCGCCCTTTGGCCTGCTGTTTCTGCTATCCTGGCGATTGTTGCGCCCGGAATTGTGGCGGGCGTGGATCGGCCTGCCGCTCGGCCTGTTCGACGACATGATGAGCGGGCAGCCGATCGGTTCCGCCATGTTCCTGTGGACCATCATGCTGATAGGCGTCGACGCGGTCGAGCATCGCATGATATGGCGTAGTTACCGACAGGACTGGCTGATCGCCGGTTTCGCCATTATAGTCTGCATGGCCGGCGGGCTGTTCTTTGCCCGCATCACCGGCGGAGGCGATGTGAGGTTGCTGTTGGTCGCGCCACAGATGTTCTGGACGATATTATTATTTCCCTTCGTCGTCCGGCAATGCGCGCGGATCGACCGCTGGCGCGTGATGGCATGAAATTTCCCGGTTCCAAACGCCAGATCATCACCGAAGCCGCCCAGTCCTTCACCTTCACCCGCCGCACCATGGTGCTGGGGGCGCTCCAGGGGGCGGTCGGCGCCGTGCTGGCCGCGCGAATGGCGTGGATCAGCGTGGCGGAGAATGAGAAATATTCGCTCCTGTCGGAGAGCAACCGCGTCAACCTGACGCTCATTCCGCCACGCCGGGGCTGGATCATCGACCGCCATGGTCGGCCGCTGGCCAACAACCGCACCGATTTTCGCGTCGACCTGATCCCGCAGCGGGTGGTAGACGCCGATGCGACGGTGAAGCATCTGGCGCAATTGCTGAGCCTGGAGCCGGACGAGGTCGATCGCATTCGCGAGGAACTGGACAAGTCGGCCGGGTTCCGCCCGGTGCAGGTCGCCGACAAGCTGACCTACGACCAATATGCCGCGGTCAGCGTACGCCTGCCCGACCTGCCGGGCGTTGCGCCCAGCCAGGGCTTTTCGCGCCATTATCCGGGCGGGTCCACAGTCGGTCATTTGCTGGGCTATGTCGGCGCGGCGACGGCGGAGGAATATAAGGAACGCAAGAATCCGCTGCTGATCACGCCGGGTTTCAAGGTCGGCAAGGACGGGCTGGAGCGCGCCTTTGACGAACATCTGACCGGCAAGCCAGGGGCCAAGCGGGTCGAGGTGACGGCGCGCGGCAAGATCGTGCGGGAACTGACCACCCGACCCGATACGCCCGGCCATTCGATCAAGCTGACCATCGACGCGGGATTGCAGGAATATGCCGGACGGCGGCTGGCGACGCAGAGCGGTTCCGTCGTCGTCATCGATTGCGCCAATGGCGATGTGCTGGCGATGGCGTCGATGCCCAGTTTCGATCCGAACAGTTTTTCGGACGGCATCAGCCATATGGAATGGGCCATGTTGTCGCAGGATGACCATGTCCCGTTGCGCAACAAGACGTTGCAGGGGCTTTATCCCCCCGGATCGACCGTCAAGCCGATGGTGGCGCTCGCACTGCTGGAAGCGGGCATCGGGCCGCAGGAAACGGTCGGCTGCTCCGGGGCGCTGCGCGTCGGCAATACGCTGTTCCACTGCCACAAGCGGCGCGGCCATGGCGCGGTCAACATGCGGACCGCCATCGCCCAGAGTTGCGACATATATTTCTACCAGATGGCCCAACGCATCGGCATGGACCGGATCGCGGCGATGGCGCGGCGGTGCGGCATGGGCCAGCGTTTCGACCTGCCCTTCCCCAGCCAAAGCTATGGCACGGTGCCCGACCCGGCCTGGAAGCTGAAGAAATATGACCAGAAATGGCAGGTGTATGACACGGTGAACGCCACCATCGGTCAGGGCTATATGCTGATCAATCCGCTGCAAATGGCGGTGATGGCCGCGCGGCTGGCGACCGGCAAGCAACTCATGCCCAATTTCCTGCACGGCGCGAAGCGTCCCGAGCCTGCTTTGGTCGGCGCATCCGAAGAGCATCTGGTCGTCATTCGCGACGCAATGAGCGCAGTCGTCAATGGCGGCGGCACGGGCGGGGCCGCGCGCATGTCCATCCCCGGCGTGCTGATCGCCGGCAAGACCGGCACCGCGCAGGTCCGGCGCATCACCATGGCCGAGCGCGCGGGCGGGGTACGCGGCAACAGCTCACTGGCGTTCAAGCTGCGCGACCATGCCCTGTTCCAGGGTTTCGCGCCGTTCGACAATCCGCGCTATGCGGTCGCCTGCATCATCGAACATGGCGGGCATTTGATCCGTAACGAGGACGCGCCGATGATCGCCAGCGATACGCTGTCCTATCTGTTCGATCCCAAGAAGGCGATGGAGAAGCTGGAGACGCTGGAAAAGGGCTGGGGCGGCACCCCGTCGGAAAGGCAGGCGCGGCAAATGGGCGCGTTCCGCCTGGCCCGCGCGATCGAGAAGGGTGAAGTACCGCCACCTGCCGCCGACAATGGCAGCAACGCAGCAGCGGCGGGCAACAGCGCCACGCCAGCACCAGCGGCACCACCAGCCGACGAGTCGGACGACGCCCCTCCTCCCCCCGGCAGCAATGCGGCGGATGCGCCATGAGCATCATTCCCCAGCCCATCACCCAATTCCCCTGGCGCGTCATGGCGCTGCTGCTGGCCATCGCGGTTTTCGGTACGCTGGTCCTGTACAGCGCAGCGGGGGGCAGCATCTTCCCCTGGGCGACCAACCAGGCGGTGCGCTTCTGCATATTTTCCGCGATGGCGCTGGTCCTTAGCCGCATCCCGCTGGAAATTTTCGCGCGGTTTGCCTTTCCCGCCTATGGCGCCATTCTGGTGGCGCTGTTTCTGGTCGAGTTGATCGGCGGAGTCGCGGGGGGAAGCCAGCGCTGGATCAATCTGGGCTTCATGCAGCTTCAGCCATCCGAATTCATGAAGCCGGTCATCGTGCTGGCCGTGGCGCAATTCTATGCGCGCCTGCCGGTGGGCGAAATCCGCAGCTGGAACGCGATCTGGCCCGCTCTCCTGCTGATCGGCATGCCATGGTCGCTGGTGTTGATCCAGCCGGACCTGGGAACCGCAACGATGATCCTGGCTGGCGGCGTGACCGTCATGTTTTTGGCCGGCTTGCCGCTGCGGCTGTTCATCGGATCGGGGCTGACCGTGGCTGCCATCGTGCCGATCGCCTTCAGCTTCCTGCACGACTATCAAAAGAAGCGCGTCCTCATCTTCCTGGACCCGGAAAGCGATCCGCTGGGCGCGGGCTATCATATCAGCCAGTCCAAGATCGCAATCGGTTCGGGCGGTATCTGGGGCAAGGGGTTCCTGCAGGGATCACAAAGCCATCTCGACTATCTGCCCGAAGGCCATACCGATTTCGTCTTCGCCACCATGGCGGAGGAATGGGGCATGGCCGGTGGCCTGTTGCTGATCGGCGCATTCATGCTGCTGTTCCGCTGGGGCCTGCGCGTGGCGATGCGTACGAACGACCGCTTCGCCCGGCTGGTCGCGGCGGGGCTGACGACGACGATCTTCTTCTATGTCGCCATCAACCTGATGATGGTGATGGGCCTGGCCCCGGTGGTGGGCATCCCCCTGCCCTTCATGTCCTATGGCGGATCATCGATGCTGACCGTCATGCTGTGCGTGGGCATCATCATGGCGATCGACCGCTCCAACAGCCGCGCGAACAACCCCCGAAACTGGGGCTGAAGCCGCCCCCGCGCAATATTTCTGCAACCCAACGCAATTTAGGGTTTGCGAATCCCGATGACGCTGCTAATTGCCCGCCCACGCCAACGGGCACTGGTCATCCAGACCGCCCGATTGCCGGTGTGGACGCATAGCTCAGTTGGTAGAGCAGCTGACTCTTAATCAGCGGGTCCTAGGTTCGAGCCCTAGTGCGTCCACCATTTTTCGACCGCCAGCACAGTAATTTGTCCCGGACATATATCGCTCCGAGCAGTATTGGTGTTTGCGTATTGCGAGCCGCTCTAAATGTCGCGCTCCAGCAACGGGCGATGAAACTCCGACGCAAAGTCTGGCGAGCCGACATGCACGACCTCTGACACATCGCGGCATGACCATATTCTGCGCCGGTGCTTCAACAGGCGGGGGACTGCCCGACGCGCCAACGAAAAATGGCCCGGCCAACGGATCGGCCGAGCCATTTTTCGTAGAGGGCGACTGTTCGATCAGAAACGCATGCCGACGCCTACGCCAAATACCAACGGGTCGAGCGCCAGCTTGACGCGCTGGACACCGGCGGCCGTGGTCGCCAATCGCGCCTTGGTGTTGATGTCGATATATTTGACATCGAAATTGAGGAAGATCTTCTCGTTCAGGTCGACATCGACGCCAACCTGCCCAGCCCAGCCGACGCTGTCCTTCATATGCACCTTGGTCTTGCCCACGGCTGTCTCCAGAGCCGTGGAGGCATCTTCTGCATAGAATAGCGTATAGTTGATGCCCGCCCCCACATAAGGCCGGATGGGACCGTCGACGACCGGATGATATTGCATCGTCAGCGTCGGCGGCAATACCCAGGTCGAGGCGAGCTTGCCAATGCTGCCGGTCGTACCCGTGCGGCCAGTGGCGCTATGCTTCGTGGTCGCGGCGATCAGTTCGAAACCGATATGGTCGGTGGCCATGTAGGTGACGTCGATTTCGGGCATGATGCTGTTGTCGACCGACACTTTTTCGCCCGGAAAGGCGGGCAGGACACTGCCGCTCTTTTCGTTCGGCGCGACCATGATCGCACGTACGCGCAGCAGGATGTCGCCTTGCTTGGCCTGAGCCGGACCGGCCACCAGTGCGCCCGCCATCGCGCCAGCCAGCAAGAAAGTCTTTATACGCATTATTGTCTCCGTCCCTGATGTTGCGGTCAATGACGCCTTGTAGGCCGGGCTGGCCGGTCGTTCCTTGACGCCGCGCAATCGGAGATTTGATCTTTCGCAATGCGGGGACGCGCGGCAGATGGCAGGCCGCTTTCCATGTTCCGATACCATCCCGATCTGCTGGCGGCCCCGGTGCCGCGCTACACCAGCTATCCGACCGCCGCACAATTCACCGACGCCGTCGGCGCCGAAGCGCTGGAGGAACGGCTCGACAGGCTACCGCAGGATGCGGGGATCTCGCTCTATCTGCACATCCCCTATTGCCACGACATCTGCTGGTATTGTGGGTGCAACACTGGCGCTGCGACACGGCCCCGCCGCCTTGCCACCTATGTCGATGCGCTGGAGCAGGAGATAGCGCTGGTCGCGTCCCGCCTGGGCGGGCGGCGGCGCGTCACCCATATCGCATTTGGCGGGGGCAGCCCGAATTCGCTGCCTCTGGTCGATTGGGTGCGCCTCAATCACCAGTTGTTGCTGTGCTTTGACACCAGCGATGCTGCGCTATCGGTCGAAATCGATCCCCGCCGCCTCGACCGGGCGTGGATCGACGCCATGGGGCAGATCGGCGTTTCGCGGGTCAATCTGGGCGTCCAGACCCTTGCGCCGCATGTCCAGCAAGCCATCGGGCGCGTGCAGCCTGTCGAGATGGTGGAAGCCGCGGTTGAGGGGCTGCGCCGGGCACATATCGACGTGGGCTTCGACCTTATGTACGGCCTGCCGGGTCAGAGCGAAGCGGACCTGATTGAAACGCTGGAGACGAGCGCCCGTCTGGCGCCATCGCGCATCGCTCTGTTCGGCTATGCCCATATGCCCCATCTGCTGCACCGCCAGCGCCGCATATCGCAGGCCGATCTTCCCGACATGGCCACGCGTTTCGCCATGGCGACACAGGGGCATGCGATGCTGACCGCCGCAGGCTATCGCGCCATCGGTTTCGATCATTTCGCGCTGCCCGGCGACCCTTTGGCAAAGGCCGCGACCAGCGGCAGATTGCGGCGTAATTTTCAGGGCTTTACCGAGGATGACAGCGACGTGCTGATCGGCCTGGGGGCCAGTGCGATCAGCCAGTTTCCCGACCTGATCGTGCAGAATGAGAAAAATGCCGGGCCCTATCGGGACATGATCGGCCAACAGCGGCTGACGGCGACCCGCGGCGTAAGGCGCAGCGCCGACGATCAGAAGCGCGGGCGATTGATCGAGCGCCTGCTGTGCGACGGCGCAGCGCCAAGCGACGGGGTCGTTCAATCGCGCGACCTGGCCAAATTCATCAACATGGGGATTGCCCGCCTGCACGACGGAATGATCGAGATCCGCCCGGAAGCGCAACCCTACGCCCGGTCGGTCGCGGCTTGCTTCGACGCCTATCTCCGCCCGCAGGAAACGCGGTTCAGCCATGCCGTTTAGCAAACTGATACTCGCGCTTGGGCTGATCGCCACCGCGCTTTCGACCACAGCCGATGCGACGACCCGCTCACGGCGGGGCGGCTATTTTTGTGGCGAGCCGCCTGCCGACTGGTCGCCACCCTGGGAGAAGCGCCAGTCGGACGACCATGACCGTCTCGCCTGCCATATGATGATGCGGGAACATCGCAAGAAGATGAAAGGCGCCTGAGCACGCAAATGTGCGATCGACTTGCGTTCCGAGCAGGTCGCTGAACTGTCGGGGCCTTTGAGGCAGCGATGGCGCAGGGCAACGTCGCTCATTGACGCTAATTCTATGAAGGTCCGCTGCCCATAGAAGCCGTCGACCGGGGCAATGACGATCGCTCCTTGTCAAGGCGCTGGCGCATTGCCCCTCCTCCCTAGGTATAAGGGACGCCAAGGCCGGTTTGGTTTAGCCTCTCCTTGGAGAGGCTAAGGGCAGGAGAGGATCGTGCGGACTCTGATAGGCTTTCGGGGTCTGTTCCTGACTGGGGCCATAGCGATCGCAATGGGCCTTGGGGCATTGCTGAGCACAATAATCTACCTGCAGGGATCTACCCATATATTCTCGCAACGCGCGGACATGGCGCAGAAGCAGGTTCTATTGCTGGCACGGATAGACGCGGAAGCTGCGCAGATCCTGCTGAACCATTCCAGCGCAGCCCAGAATGAATTGAGTAACGCCATTAGAGCGTATTTCGAGAGCATATCAGCGGAAACGGCTTTGATCGGCGGCACTGAGCCGGAGCTTCGCTATCAGGCAGAGGAAGAGGCCAACGCACGATATTTGGTCTCGTTGTTACGATCCGGCTCCTCTGCCTTGCCAGACATCCGGGCAATGGTCCGGCACATCGCAGCAAAGGAAAACAGAGAAGCGGAGGTGGCGACACAGGCGGCGCGACAGGCGCAGCGCGACGCGTGGCGATTGATCCTTGCCATCAGTATCGTCCTGCTGGCCCTTCCGTTTGGAGGAGCGGTATTTCTTTGGCGCCACCTTGTGAAGCCGCTTGAAGCGGTAGCTCATGCGACGCAGTCCATCGCGCGCGAGCATGGGCGAAAGCCATTACCCGGAAGTCATCTGTCGGAAGTGCGGCGGTTGATCGATCATTTCGAAAATATGGCGGAGGCAGTGGAAGCGAAAGTGGCCGCGCGAACGCGCGAACTGGAGCGGTTGAACCAAAAACTGACCGTCACCGATCAGCGCCGCCGACTGTTTCTTTCAAAGGTGAGCCACGAACTTCGTACACCGGTAACGGTAATGCGTGGCGAGGCTGAAGTGGCCCTGCGCTTCGATGACAACATATTGGCGCTGCGGGACGCCCTGCATCAGATATTGGACAGCAACCTGTTCCTTGAAAGGCGGCTTGATGATTTGCTGACCTTGGCGCGCGCCGAAGATGGTGCCCTGCCCCTGCGCTCCAGTCCCGTGGACCTCGCGCACCTTGCGCAACAGGTCGGCAAGAGTGCGGCCGGCTTTGCTTCCGCCAGCGGTGTCCGACTGGAGTTGAGCTCGCTCGACAAACCGATGCCGATCATTGGCGACCCTGATCGGCTGCGGCAGGCGATGCTTGCCCTGATCGACAATGGTGTGAAATTCTCGCCACCGGGCGGCACGCTGCAATTGAGCGGGACATATGAGCAGGGTGAAGTGGGCATCGTCGTCACGGATGAAGGACCGGGCGTTGCTGAGAGCGAACTGGAGCGGATTTTCGATCCCTATGCGCAGGGTAAGGCAGGCCGTTCCCTTGGCGGCACTGGCCTTGGCCTGTCGCTCGCGCGCTGGATCGTGCATGCCCATGCCGGCGGGATCAGCGCCTTTAACAGATATGATGGAGAAGGATTATGCGTGTCGCTGAGGCTCCCGGCGCGGGCTTGAGGATATTGCTGGTCGAAGACGATCCGGGGATCGGCCGGTTCGTCCATCGCGGGCTGACAGCAGAAGGCTATGCCGTGGAATGGCAGACGCTGGGACGTCGGGCGCAATCGCGATTGGCATCGGGCCAGTTTCATGCAGCCATATTGGATCTGGGGCTGCCAGATGCGGACGGCGCGGACCTGTGCCGTGAAGCCCGTGCCCGCGGCAATGACCTTCCCATCTGCATGTTGACCGCCCGTGCGGAGCTGGAGGACAGGCTGGATGGCTTTCGCTGTGGCGCCGATGACTATCTCACCAAACCTTTCTCATTCGAGGAATTGCTCGCGCGGCTTAATGTCATGATCCGACGCAGCGCCGCCCAATCGCGGGATCGGATCGTGCTGGATGAGTTGGTGGTCGATTTGCGCAGCCGATCAGCGCGCGTGGGTGAAGCGCTGCTCCCTCTCAGTCGCCGTGAGTTCGACCTGTTGCATTGCCTTGCACGACAAGCGGGGCAAGTCGTCACGCGAGGGCAGATACTGGATGAAGTGTGGGGGCAGGATGCAGAAATCACCGAAAATGCCGTCGACGTCTATGTAGGCTATCTCCGCAGATATCTGTCGCAGCACGAGAGAGCGCCCGAGCTTTCAACCGTCCGAGGAGTGGGATTTCTGCTTCGTCATCAGACCAAAGCATAAGCTATTCTGAGCAGTTTCTCAGAAAGCTATCAGGACCATCTCATAAAGCCCCGCTTACTCTTGGTTTCGACAAGCGGTGATGACCGCAGTCGGGCTTTAGGAGGATGCGATGATAGGAAGACGGGGGTGTCTGCTGGTTTCGGCCATGGCGATGCTGGTTGCGATGCCGGCGATCAGCCAGCCTGCGGCGCAGAAGCATGATTTCACAAAGGCCGGCGTGTCGTGGGAAGATATCCTCAACGACGAACATAGCACCGACAATGTGCTGATGTACGGCCTTGGCGTGAAGGCGCAGCGGTTCAGCACGCTGGATCAGATCAATGCCGATAACGCGAAGAAGGTTGTGCCCAAATGGGTATTCTCCTTCGGCGACGAGCGGCAGCGTGGTCAGGAAAGTCAGGCGCTGGTCTATGATGGCGTCATCTATGTCACCGCATCCTATAGCCGCGTCTTCGCGCTGGACGTCAAGACGGGCAAGAAAATCTGGTCCTACACGGCCCGCTTGCCTGACGACATCCGCCCCTGCTGCGACGTCGTCAATCGGGGCGCGGCCATTTATGGCGACAAGATCTTCTTCGGTACGCTGGACGCGGGCATGGTCGCGCTGGACCGCAAGACCGGCAAGGTCGTGTGGAACAAGAAATTCCAGGACCACAAGGCCGGTTACACCATGACTGGCGCGCCGACCATCGTGAAGGACAAGAAGACCGGCAAGGTCATGCTGATCCACGGGTCGTCCGGCGATGAATTCGGCGTGGTGGGCGAACTATATGCCCGCGATCCCGATACCGGCGAAGAAATCTGGATGCGTCCGATGGTGGAAGGGCATCAGGGTCGTCTGAACGGAAAACCCTCAACCTTCACCGGCGATCCCAAAGCGCCCAGCTGGCCCAATGACAAGGACGGCAAGAAGGTCGAGGCTTGGAATCATGGTGGCGGTGCGCCGTGGCAATCGGCCACCTATGATGAAAAGACCAACACCATCGTCATCGGCACCGGCAACCCTGCGCCATGGAACACATGGAAGCGCTCGCCCGGCGACAGCCTCTACACGTCGGGACAGGTCTATATCGAACCGTCGACTGGGGAACCGGTTGGCTTCTTCCAGCACACGCCCAATGACGCCTGGGACTTTTCGGGCAACAACCCGATCGTGTTGTTCGATCTGGAAAAGGACGGCAAGACGATCCGCGCTGGCGCCCATGCCGACCGCAACGGCTATTTCTTCGTGACCGACCTCGACAAGCTGACCAAGCGGGACGGAAAGATCAGCAAGCAGAAGGGCAGCGCACTCGGCATCTATCCCTTCGTTCCCGACATCAGTTGGGCAAGCAAATGGGACGTCGCCAACGGCCGCCCGATCGAAAATCCCGGACAGCGCCCGCCGCCGCCTGCGCCAGGCAAGGAAAAGGGCGAAAGCATCCGGGTTACACCCAATTTCCTGGGCGGCACCAACTGGATGCCCATGTCGTATAACCCCGGCACCGGTCTCTTCTACATCCCGTCCAACGACTGGTCGGAAGACTATTGGACGGAAAATGTCACTTACAACAAGGGGGCGGCCTATCTGGGTCAGGGATTCCGCATCCGCAAGCAGTTCGACGATCATGTCGGCGTGCTGAGGGCCATGGATCCCAAGACCGGCAAGATCGCATGGGAAGCCAAGGAGCCTCTGCCGCTCTGGGGTGGCAATGTCACCACCAAGGGTAATATCGTTATCCAGGGCACAAGCGATGGCTATGTGAAAATCTTCAACGCCAAGACCGGCGAAGAGCTCTGGAAATTTCAGACCGGCTCGGGCGTGGTGTCGGTTCCCATTACTTGGGAAGAGGATGGCAAACAATATATCGGCCTGGCGTCCGGCTATGGCGGCGCGGTGCCGCTATGGGGTGGCGACATGGCCGACCTAACGCGCACGGTCAGTCAGGGCGGCTCCTTCTGGGTGTTCGAATTGCCTGAAGTCTGAATTGTCTTGGCGCGGAGCCCGACACTCCGCGCGAAGCGTCCGGGCGGACCGCGACCTCCCTCGCGTCTCCGCCCGGACACCCCCTTTTGTCGTGGATCGGACCATCCCATGCGCTTCGCCTGCCTTGCCTTGATGATTGTCGCGGCTGCTGTTCCTGCCTATGCACAGCAGAAGATCGTCAATGTGGAAGAGCGTCCGACGCCGTGGATCGTGAATGGATGCACCATCGCCCCACGCACCTCTTGCCCCGGCGTGGACTTGCGCTTTGCCGATCTGGCGAACGCCGATTTGACAGGCGCAGACCTTAGTGGAGCCAAGCTGTCGCGCGCTGACATGCGCCATGCGAACCTGAGCGGCGCCAATCTGAACGGGGCTGATCTTGATGGGGCGGACCTGTCCATAGCGTTCCTCAACGGCGCGCAATTGACGGGTGCATCGCTGCGCGGTTCCAATCTCGCCTTTGCAAGGGCTGGTCATGCGACCTTCGACCGTGTCGATTTTACAGCGGCGACACTCGAAAAGGCGCTATTGAAAGGCGCGTCCTTCAAAGAAGCCAAGCTGATCCACGCCGATCTGCTGGAAGCGAAATTCTACGAAGCCAATCTGGAAAAGGCGATCATGGACGGGTCACGCATCCGCTTTGCGGTGTTTCAGGATGCCTGGATGAAGGATTGCACTGGCTGTCCGGCAAACTGGCAAAGCGGCGACACGGTCTGGCAGACCGAAGAAAAGGAACGGCTGCGCAATCAGCAGCACTGATGTCTGAAGTCGGCATTCTCCAGACAACAGCGCTGCTGATCGAAGATCATTGCCTCAAGGCGATCTGCGTGATGCGTAACCTGGACAGGCTGCGCCATTGCGTCAGGATGCAAATGGTGGCCAGAATATCTTGTTGGCCCGTTGACCCTGTTGCCACAGACTTTCTCAAATGGCCTGGCCGCCCGAAACCTCGATGCGCTGAGCATTGACCCAGCGATTATCCTCGCTGAGCAGGCTCGCGATCATTGGTCCGATGTCGTCAGGTACGCCAACGCGTCCCAACGCGGTCATGTCGGCGAATTGCTGGTTCATGTCAGGCGTGTCGCGAACCGCACCGCCGAGAAAGTCGGTTTCGATCGCGCCTGGGGCAACGGTATTGACCGCGATACCGCGGTTGCCGAGTTCCTTGGCGAGATAGAGGCTAAGAACCTCGATCGCTCCCTTCGCCGCTGCATAGGCGCCGAAGCCGGGCGCACAGAAGCGCGTCAGCCCCGACGAAAGATTCACGATGCGCCCACCATCGGCGATCAGCGGCAGCAGCGTCTGGGTCAGAAAAAACACGCCCTTGAAATGCACATTTATCAGCGCGTCGAATTGCGCTTCGCTGGTGTCGGCGATGAGCGCATAGTCACCATGTCCGGCATTGTTGACGAGATGATCCAGGGTGTCGCGCTGCCAGGTCGTGCCCAGCGCATCCTTGAGGCGCGTCGCAAAGTCGGCGAAACCAGCGACGTTGCCCGTATCGAGTTGCAGCGCGACAGCCTTCCGACCCATTGCCTGAATCTCTGCGACCACCTTGTCGGCGTCGCCGGAGCGGCTGTGATAGGTGACGATCACATCGCCTCCCTTGCGCGCGATGGCGAGCGCGGTGTTGCGGCCGAGGCCGCGGCTGCTGCCGGTAACAAGTGCGATCTTGGTCATGACAGGTCTCCTTCTTTTCGGTGAACCCCTTATGTCAGGATGTGGCGAGCGGGTGTTGCCGGAAGCTCGACGATCTTTGCCTAATACTCCGAAAGATGGTGCGCGATTGTCTCGAAGGCGATATGGTAGCGAAATGACCACGCTGCTTGACGCCGTCCGCCGCCACGCTGAAGTCCACGCAGATCGCGAGGGTATGGCGCCAACGCCGATTCAGGGCGTCTTCGCCGTGCGCGCGACCGCGACGGGCGACTTGAAGCACGATATCTCGCGGCCTTTGCTCTGCCTCGTGGTGCAGGGCGCGAAGCGCGTGACGATGGGAACGCAGAGCTTCGACTTTTCGGCCGGCGATTCGCTGCTGATCACCGCCGACGTGCCGACCGTCAGCCAGATCACGCGCGCCAGCATCGCAGCGCCATATTATTCGCTGGTCCTAGAGCTGGACCCGGCGATCATTGCTGACCTTGCCGGACAGATGAAGGCTGTGAACTGCTCTGACCTAGCGCCGGTCCGGGTCGATCAAACTGACGTCGAAGTGGCCGATGCGGCGCTGCGTCTCATGCGGCTGCTCGATCGGCCGGCTTCCGTGCCGGTGCTGCAGGCGCAACTCGTTCGCGAAATGCACTACTGGCTGTTGGCGGGACGGCATGGCGACGCGATCAGGCGGATCGGCTGGCCCGATGGCCATGTTGAACGTGTCGCCCGCGCGGTAGCCTTGTTGCGCACTGACTTCGCGAAGCCTCTGCCGATAGACCGCCTCGCTGCCGCTGCCGGAATGAGTTCGTCCTCGTTCCACCAGCACTTCAAGGCGGTGACGTCTCTCTCGCCACTGCAATTCCAGAAGCAGCTTCGCCTGATCGAGGCGCGGCGGCTGATGCATTCTGCGGGCGTTAGCGCGGCAACCGCCGCGTTCGCAGTCGGATACGAGAGCATATCGCAGTTCACTCGCGAATATGGCCGTCTGTTCGGCTTGCCGCCGGTCAGCGACGCAAAGGCCACTCGTCAAATTGCCCAGGTAGCCGCCTGACCATTTTCGGGTCTGATCATGGCCTGGATGTCCCCAATTTCTATTCCAGTGCCCCCGTCGGTGCCCCCTGTGGGCCGCGCCAGGGTGAGATGTCGTGAGACAAGGCGCATCTCGCGACCACGGGAAAGCCTGTAGCGGAAATGCGCTATAGAGATCATGATTAGGAAATGTGGTGGGCCCGGCAGGACTTGAACCCGCAACCTATCCGTTATGAGCGGACAGCTCTAACCAGTTGAGCTACAGGCCCCACCTTGTCAACGAACGCCCGATTAAGGAGCATCACGCCGCTTGGCAAGTCTCGATACGCATGGGCACCGCGTTAAGAAACTGATCGAGGCTGGCCGCCCTTACGCCCCGCTTTGCCAGATGGGTCAGCACCCTGTCCCACCAAATGTAAAAGGCGGCGCGGTCGGCTTCGTTACGGACATAGGGCGTATGGCCAGGCTCCAGCGTGGGCGAATGGAAGCTGAAATTGAGAACTGGCACGCGTTCTTCGATCAGGGCGTCGATTGCCGCGATGGCTTCTGATGCGGAGATGCCTTCTGGCGTCAGCGGCACCCGGCTCAACATGCGGGCGCGCGACAGGGCGCCCGCAAGCGGTCCCATCGTCTGGGCTGCGCGATAAAGGCGCTCACCTGCACCGCGCAGCAGGCCGACAAAGGCTGTCGACAATGGCAGTTCCACCAAGTTCCGGTCCGGCCCTGCCCAATAGGGGGTTTGGGGCAATCCGCAAAAATCGGGGCCTTGCTGTTGGCTATAATCGAAGCGGCTGCGCACCGAACTGTCCAGGCGGAACCCGGCATCGCTAAGCAGTCGCGCACTGTTGGGACCAACGCCGTAGCGGCCAGCGCGATAGGCAATGGGTCGCTGGCCAAAGCGTTCCTCGATCCGGCGGCATAGCGCCTCCAGCTTGGCGCGTTCTACCGCTTCCGGCAGGAAACCGACATAGGAATTGGCGGCGTTCACCTTCTCGACGTGGGGCGGGTTGACCCAGGGGTGAAGATGCGCGCCGACATCAGCAGTGCCATCGCCAACCCACTGCGCCATCATCGCTGACGCCGCGTCGCAATCGACCACCGGGTAATCGGTGACATAGACCGGCTTGATGCCTGCCGCCGCGAAATAGTCCTGCCCGCGCGCCATGCCGGACAGAGCGGTGACGCCATGGCCGGTACGGCTGAACGGCGCGTTCCAGTCGAATTCCTCTTCGGTATCGACAAAAAGCATGAACCGGGTGCCGAAGGCGGGATCGAGGGTGATCCTGTCCTGCGGCAAAGGCGGGGCCAGCAGGTTGCCATCATGGGAGGAAACAGTCATGCCCCTCCCCTTAGCGCGCAATGGTTGCCATAGGGTTGCCGTGCCCGTCAGGCGTGCTGCGTATCTTCCGCAATGCTGGCGGCGGGGATGGCGAGCAGCAAGCGCCCCGGCTCCACATCCAGACTGCCGCCGCATGTTCCGGCCAGGCTGCGGATCAGACGCAGCGAAAAGCCCAGCCCCAGCAGCGGCCCATCGGCCCAGTCGCCATCGGACGTATAGCCGGGATCGAGCAATTGCGCTTCTTCCATACCTGCCAGACTGGATGGCCGGTCGATGGCCAGCACCACGCGCCCATTGCCCCCGTCGGGCTGGAACCAGCAGGCACCCGTCACCGCTTCCCCTTTTGGCGCGACCGAAATCAGCGTGCGCAGCAGATGTTGCACCATGCGCTCCCCCTGCACCGGGTCGATCTGCACCGGCGGCAGGCTGGCTGCCATCGCGATGTCGACCAACGCCCCACCCTGATCACGGAAGCGACTGGCGATCTGGCGCACCAGCATTTCGGGATCTAGCAATTGCGGCGTGCTGACATCGTCGCCGCGCGACACGCGGGCGGCGAGATCCAGATCATCGAATGCCGCAAGCAGATGGCGTGCATCGACCGCAATATTGCCAGCCATGTCACGATATTCAGCGCCCGCAGGACCGAACAATTCCTGTTCGATAATCTCGGCAAAGCCCAGAATCGCGTTCAGGGGCGTGCGCAGTTCATGCACCAGCTGGCGCAGCGAATCCGCCGACAGACCGCTCAGACCGTCCCGCGGCGGCGCGGGCTGTACCGCCACTTCATGCAGGAAGGGGCGACGCGCCTGACCGCGATACCCCTGAAACCGGCCCGATCGTGGATCGAAAAAGGGTGCGGCGGACAGTCGCCATTCGCCTGCCATCGTCCCACCGACTATCGAGAAACGGCCATTCTGGAACCCGCTGCGCCGGGCAAAGGCGCCCGCGACATGGCCATCCGGCCCGCTGCCACCCTCCAGCGCCGCATCCCCCAGCGACAGGCCGATCAGCGCCGCGCGTGGCCCGCGATCGATCCACAGAATGACGCCGGCGGCATCCGTCTCGAACGCGAAATCGCGCGGCGGGGCGCTGCGGTCAGCCGGTTCGTCCGCCAGCGGTTCCAGGGGCTGGGGCGGTGAGCGCGTGCTGGTAAATTGGGCAATCCGATCGACCAGATTGCGAATCTGGTCCTTGTCGCCCACTGGCGCACGGAGCGGCGTGACCGTGCCGGCCTCGACCTCCGGCTCCTGCACATCGTTCGCGGGGATCATATCGGCGGTCAGCAGCATGTCGCTATCCCCCACCATGTCGTCACGCACGGTCGTCAGCACCAGATCGGACGGGCCAAAGGCTTCAAGCGCCAGTCGCGTCGCCGGGCCGATGTCCCGTCGTCCGCGCAGAACACCACGCGCAGTAGGCGTCAGTCGCGGCAGCAGATCGTCCCAAACCATGTCGGGCAATTGCGCCCGCGCCATTGCGGCAGCGGCGATAGAGGGCCGGTCATGCGCAAAAAATTCGACCAGGCTGGCCGACCGCAGCCGACCGCCGAGTTCGACGACAGTCGCAATGCGCTGCGTTTCCGACATTTTGGACCGTAGCCCCGACAATCGATCGAGCAAGGCAGCCCGCTGGTCCGCCGCCATCGGCATACGGTCGGCGCGGTCATGCTGCGCCAGCAGATCGACACATTGACGCCACAACGTCACCGCGCCCAGCCCGGCTCGGTCGTCAGCGGCCAGCACTGTCTGCATCAGATCGTTGAAACGCACCAATAATCCCCATATGGCCGTGGCGCAAACCGGTGCCCGGTGCGCGCAGCGGCTGTTACGCACTACCGATAAGCCCTAGCCCTGCAAAGGAAAAGGGGTTGGTTACGCGAACGAAAGCGATCGTCGCATAGTGGGACAATTGCATTGCCCTGAAACATTATTATGATGGGACAGGAAATCAGGACAGGAAATAAGCACAATAATGGCCGGCCCGAATATCGACGACATTGACCTGCAAATACTGGGCGAATTGCAGCAGGATGGCAGGATGACCAACGTGGAACTGGCCCGCAAGGTGGGCCTGACCGCGCCGCCGTGCCTGCGCCGCGTCCGTTCACTGGAGGAAGCAGGCGCCATCACCTCCTATCATGCCGTGGTCGATCCGGGGATGCTGGGTTATACGATCACGGTGTTCGCGATGGTGAGCTTGAAAAGCCAGGCGGAAGCCGATCTCAAAGCGTTTCAGGACCATGTCGCCGAACTGCCCGAAGTGCGCGAATGTCACATGCTGAACGGCGAAATCGACTTTATTTTGAAGGTTGTAGCGAAAGACCTTCAGAGTTTTCAGCAATTTCTGACGTCCAAGCTGACGCCAGCGCCCAATGTGGTGAGCGTCAAAACCTCACTTACCATCCGCACGTCGAAAAACCTGCCGGGCGTACCTTTGCCGGTATAAGTGTCAGGCTGTGGCCGGATCACAGGCTGATCCGGCACATCCTCACGCGACCTTGCGGCTTTGTTGATCAACCCAGACGGACCAGAAGCCTGCCACGCTGGCCCAGTTGCCACTGGCCTGGCTCAATGCCGCCTGCGCGCCGGGCAAATCGCCTGACCGCGCCAGCGCCACGCCCAGCCGGGCATTGACGCGGCCTGCATCGACCCCGCCCTTGGCAAGCGCCAGGCGATACTGCTCCACCGCCTGGGGGAATTGGCCCAGCGAAAAATAGCTGTCACCCACCTCCTGCGCGTCCTTGCCAGATGACGCCGCCGCCGCCTTCTTCGCCTGCGCAGGCAGGGCGGCGATTTCCTTGGTCGCCTTGGGCGTTACGGCTTTCAGCAGCAATGCGGTGGCGGGCTGGGTCACCGTCAGCTTGCCGACCTTGCGCCCTGCCTCGATGATGGATTTGGCCTCGGCGAAATAGCCGGCCTTCTCCGCCAGTTGGGCGTAGGCCTGATAGTCCCGCTCGCTCGCCATCGCGCCATTGGCCGCCTGCAGGCGATACAGGTCGAGCTGGAGTTGCGAATCGATGCCCGCGGCCGACAGATAATTGGTGATCGCCGAGCGCCAATCTTCCCGCGCGCCCGCCTGGGTCAGCCGTTCGCGATAGAGTTGACCGACCTCGGTCCAGTCGCCCGCCTGATAGGCCATGGAAATCGCCCGGTCGGACCAGGCGAGTGGCACGGGTTGACCGGACGCCCGCTGACGCGCCAGCGCCTGCTGCACGAACGGCCTTGCCTCCTTGGGCTTGTTGCGGCGAAGGGCAATATCGGCCCGCAGCAGCAGCGCATCTATCCCATCATAGCCAAGGGTCTTGGCATAATCGAGTTGCGCGACCGCATCGTCATAATTGCCCACGGCATAGGAAAGATAGCCCGCGACATAGCGCAGACGCGGCGCATCCTTCTTGGGCAGCTCGTTGGTCTTGAACAGGTCGGTCAGGGCAATACGCTGCGCCTGCACGTCGCCGCGCTGGGCCGCCAGTTCGAACCGCAGCCCCGCCGCAACATAATTTTCAATGTCGGACATTGGCGCCAGCGCCATGATCCGCGCGCTGGCGGTGGCCACGTCACGCGATTGCAGCGCGGCCTGCGCAGCAGCCACATTGGCACGAAACGCATCGGACATGGCGATGACGGGACCGGCAGCAACCTTCTTTTTCGCGAGTGCGGGTGTTGCCACCAGCAACGCCGCAGCCGACACAATCGGCAGGCCCGCAAAAACACAGGTTAGAAATCGCATAGCCCCAACAGCCTCCCCGGACGCATCAATATCAGCAAAAAATCAAAAACGCGCCGCCGCCATCAGGGCGACGGCGCATATTCCGTCAGGCGCCCTTGGTGCCCAGATAGGCGAGCCACAGACCGGCGATCTGCTTGCGCGCGCCGCCCTGTACCGCTTCAAACGCAGCCTTTGCGCCGGCATTGTCACCGCTCATGGTCTTGGCGATGCCCAGGCGAGTGTTGACTTCGTCCGCATCCACGCCGCCCTTTTCCTTGGCCAGTTCGAACATGGCGGCCGCCTTGGCATAGTCGCCATAGCCCAGATAGGCGTCGGCGGTCGCCGCGGCGATCTTGCCATTGGCGGCCTTTCTGGAGTCGGCTTCGGCCGCACCCAGCGATCCCTTGTCACCAGAGATCCGCCCTGTGGCGGTCTGGTAGAGTTCGCTACCCTGCGTCGCGTTCAGTACACCCTTGGAACGGCCCAGGTCGATCGACGATTTGACCTCACCATAGATGCCGGTCTTGGACGCCATTTCGGCATATTCGAGAAAGTCACCTGCGACCACCAGACCACCGGACGCCGACAGGAGGCGCAGCACGTCGAGATTTTCGCGATTCGTGATGTTCGGATTGGCGCGCTGGAACAGCCGCACCAGCGTCCGCAAATTCGCGCCGCTCGGGTCAGCCTGATAGGCCATCTTGGCCCATTCGGTCACTTCGGGCAGCTTGGCCGCTTCGGCCCGGCCAACGCCGATCTGATACCATTGGGCCGGCACCTGCTGCCCGGCAGCCTTCATGGCATCAGCAGCAGCCTTGAGCGCGGCAAGACCCTGAACGTTGAAACCGCGCGCCGGTTCAGCCGATGCGTTGCCGGTTCCCGCCTTGCCGAAATAGGCCTGGGCAAGGGTCGGGTTGATCGCTTCGGGCTTGTAACCCGCAGCAAGCGCGGCCTGTGCCCGCTGGATCGCCAGATCGTAATTTTTGGCGGCCAGCGCCTGATCGGCAGCGACTGCATTGAACTGGCCAGCCTGTTCGGGCGGCGTCAGGCCGCTGTCGAGCATCTGCGCCAATGCTTCACCCTGCAGCGCGTTATCCTTGCTCGCGATGGAGGTGTTCAGCTTGATGGCGCCGATCTGATATTTGTCATCGTTCGACTTCGCCTTGCTGTCGGCGTCGGCCAGGGCAGCCTTGGCGCCAGCGAAATCCTGCGCTTCAGCGGCCTTTTGCGCCGCCTGCAGAGCCTTGATGACTTCGGGCGAAACATTGAGCTTCGGTCCGGCCTTCTTCTCTTCCTTCTTGGCAGCAAAAGCAGGCGCGCTAATCGCGCCACCACCTACTGCCAAAGCCAGTACGAGCGCCACCGGGGTAACAAAACGCATGATCATCATCTCCTCAATGCACCGGGCGGGGGAAGCCATGGGCGACTTTAAGTCTGTTGTGCGCCGATTAGGGGGCGGCGCGTGAATGGCCATTGAACAAGCCTATATCGGCGGATTTTGCAACTGTCATGCGCGCGCTTCGTTCCGAAAGCTGCCGTCATCACCCCGGCCCTGTTGTCTGTCCGTGCGGGCGCGCGCGTGGGCGCGCGAGGGGTGACAGATTTGTTTCGCTCCGCTAGTGCGAACGCAGAAACACATTCCATCCAAAAAAGAGAATCGCCTTGAACGACGAGACCAGCCTCGCCGACCCTTCGGACATCAGCCCCGTCAGCATCGTAGACGAGATGAAGGCGAGCTATCTCGACTATGCCATGTCGGTCATCGTGTCCCGCGCCCTGCCGGACGTGCGCGACGGGTTGAAGCCGGTGCATCGCCGCATTCTCTTCTCCGCCCAGGAATCGGGCTTCGTCTATAATCGCCCCTACCGCAAATCGGCGCGTCTCGTCGGCGAAGTCATGGGTAAATATCACCCCCATGGCGACAGTTCGATCTATGACGCATTGGCCCGCATGACGCAGGACTGGTCGATGCGCGTGCCGCTGATCGATGGTCAGGGAAATTTCGGTTCGATGGACCCCGACCCGCCAGCCGCTATGCGTTATACCGAAGCGCGCCTGGCCAAGGTCGCCAACGCCCTGCTGGAGGATCTCGACAAGGATACGGTCGACTTCACCCCCAACTATGACGCATCGGAAAGCGAACCGCAGGTTCTGCCCGCCCGCTTCCCCAACCTGCTGGTCAACGGCGCGGGCGGCATCGCGGTGGGCATGGCGACCAACATCCCGCCCCATAATCTGGGCGAAGTGTTGCGCGCGTGCCTTGCCTATATCGACAATCCCGGCATCACGATCGACGAACTGATCGCGATCGTCCCCGGTCCCGATTTCCCGACCGCGCCGCTGATCCTGGGCCAGTCCGGCGCACGCAGCGCCTATCACACCGGCCGCGGCTCCATCATGATGCGGTCGCGTCATGTGGTCGAGGAAGGGCGCGGCGATCGCCAGTCGATCGTTCTGACCGCCATTCCCTATCAGGTCGGCAAAAACGGTCTGGTCGAAAAGATTGCCGAAGCCGCCAAGGAAAAGCGGATCGAGGGGATCAGCGACATTCGCGACGAATCCAGCCGCGAAGGCGTGCGGATCGTCATGGACCTGAAGCGCGATGCGACCCCCGAAGTCGTTTTGAACCAATTGTGGCGCAACACCCCCGCCCAATCGAGCTTCCCGGCCAATATGCTGGCCATTCGCGGCGGCCGCCCCGAACTGCTGAACCTGCGCGACATCATCGAAGCCTTCGTCAAGTTCCGCGAAGAGGTGATCACCCGCCGCACCAAGTTCGAGCTGAACAAGGCCCGCGACCGGGCGCATATCTTGCTGGGTCTGGTCGTTGCCGTCAGCAATCTCGATGAAATGGTCCGCATCATCCGTGGATCGTCCAGTCCCGCCGAAGCGCGCGAGAAGCTGCTGGCGCGCGAATGGCCGATTGGCGAGATCGCGCCCTATATCCGGCTGGTCGAGGCGATCGACGTCGAAGTGGCCGGGGATTTCTACAAGCTGTCCGACCTTCAGGTCCGCGCCATCCTCGACCTGCGCCTGCATCGTCTGACGGCGCTGGGCCGCGACGAAATCGGCAAGGAACTGGCCGAACTGGCCGACGCGATCGCCGAATATCTGGCGATCCTGGGCGATCGGGTCAAACTCTATGCCGTCATGAGGGAAGAGTTTGAAGAGATTGAACGGGAATTCGCTACACCCCGTTTGTCCGAAATCACCGCCGCTGCCGACGGGATCGAAGATGAAGATCTGATCGAGCGAGAGGATATGGTCGTCACCGTCACGGTGCAGGGCTATATCAAGCGCACGCCGCTGGAGAGCTTCCGCGCACAGGCGCGTGGTGGCAAGGGCCGGTCCGGCATGGCGACCAAGGATGAGGACGCCATCACCGAATTGTTCGTGACGTCGACCCATACGCCGGTGCTGTTCTTCTCTACCGCCGGCAAAGTCTATCGCATGAAGGTGTGGCGCCTGCCCGAAGGCGGCCCCGCGACGCGCGGGCGGCCGATGGTCAACCTGCTGCCGCTTGGTCCCGGCGAAACCATCCGCACCGTGCTGCCGCTGCCCGAAGATGAGGATAGCTGGAAAGACCTGCACGTCATGTTCGCCACCGCGAACGGCACGGTCCGGCGTAACAGCATGGACGCTTTTGCCAATGTGCCGAGCAATGGCAAGCTGGCGATGCGGTTCGACGAAGGCAGCGAAGACCGGCTGATCGGCGTAGCGCTCCTGACCGAGAATGATGACGTGCTGCTCGCCACGCGCCAGGGCAAGGCGATCCGCTTTGCCGCAACTGATGTGCGCGAGTTTCAGAGCCGCACGTCGACCGGCGTGCGCGGCATGACGCTCAAGAGCGACGATGAAGTCATCTCCTTGTCCATCCTGCATCGATCAGGCGCCAATCAGGAACAGCGCGAGGAATATCTCCGCTACGCCCCGTGGAAGCCTGAAAAGGACGGCGAAATGGCCGATCAGGCGATGTTTGCGCTGATGAAGGAGCGCGAGCAGTTCATCCTGACCGTCTGCGCCAATGGATATGGCAAGCTGTCGTCCGCCTATGATTATCGCCGCACTGGACGTGGTGGCCAGGGCATCACCAATATCGACAATATCGGTCGCAATGGACCGGTCGTCGGCAGTTTCCCGGTCACGCATGGAGATCATCTGATGCTGGTGACCGATCAGGCCAAGCTGATCCGCATGGGCCTCGACAGCCTGCGCGTCATCGGCCGCAATTCCGCGGGCGTCCGCCTGTTCGACGTGGCCAAGGACGAGCATGTCGTCAGCGCAGCACGGATCGAAGAGAATGACGAGGACGAAGCCGAGGCATGAGTGATCTGTTCGCCTACAAGATATTGACGGCGGACCAGTATGCGCAGTTGAAGGCCGACGGCGTGTTTGCGGGCGCGCCGGTCGATCTGGCCGATGGCTATATCCACATGTCGACCCGCGATCAGGCGGCGGAGACGGCGGCGAAGCATTTTGCCGGGCAGGATCGGCTGGTGATGGTGATGGTCGATCTGGCTCCGTTCGGCGAGGCGATCAAGTGGGAAGAGTCGCGCGGCGGCGCGCTCTTTCCGCACCTATATGGCGACCTGCCGTTGAGTGCGGTCGCGGGCAAGGTGGTGCTGCGTATCGGGGAAGATGGGCTGCATCAGTTTCCGGCCGGATTCTGATCCATCCGGCACATCCGCACGACCATTCCCCGCCTGACCCAATAATCCCACCCGCCCCAGCGGATGCGCGATGATGATGCAGCGGCGATTTGGACGATGAGATGTGCCCAGGTCACCGCAAAAGGTGCGACAACGTCCCACCACAGCGACCGCCGGGCGCGGCTCGCCTGATCCGGCTCCAGAACGCTGTCCAAAATCGCCCTTCGCGTCAGCGCCCGTCCCCATGCCGCGCCATAGCCGACAGCGATCATCGCGCCGCCACCCCAGACCAGCGCCCAGGCCCAGGCTGCTGCCTGTACCGCGACCACCAGCGTTGCGAGCGCCCACATGCCGGGGCTGTTGGTGACGATATGCCGATACTGCCGCACACCAAAGCCCAGCACCTGCGCCGCATCGCCCGCCAGCGGGCTGGCCACGAGCAGATCGCGCACTGGCCGCAACCGCAGCTTGGCGCGCCAGCCAGCCAGGCCAATCGCCATGTCGTCGGACAGTCGCCCCGCCATCACCCGGTCAAGGTCCAGCCGATCGGCCACGTCGCGCGTCAACGCCATCGCCCCGCCCCATGGCATGGTCGCGCTGGCGAAGCGTGGGAGAGTCGCCAATTGCATCTCCACCGCGCCGACCAGCGCCAGCATCGGCCCGCGTTCGGGCAAAAGCATGCGGTAGCCAGTGACGATATCCGCCTTTCCCCGGACCAGCGGAAACAGCAAGCGACCAACGAGGCGCGCGGGCGGTTCGATGTCGGCGTCAATGAACAGGACATAGCGATCGTCAGGCCGCAATGCCCGCAACGCTGCGCGCAGCTTGTGGACTTTCTGCCCTTCATCGCTGGCGACCCCGGCATTGACGACCTCTACCCAGCCATTCTCCCGCGCGGCCAAAGCATCGGCGGCAGCGCATTGGCCTGACGTCGTGATCAGTAAGCGGAAGCGCGCCGTCTGGGCTTTCAGCCGGGCGATCAGGTCTGGTCCGCCATCCCAATCGTCACGCACCGATAATAGCATGACCACGCCGTCGGGTTTCTCGATCTTGCGGTCCCTCGGCAGGTGGCGCCAGTAGTTGACGACGCCCAGCAGGCTAAGTCCCTGAAGAAATATCCATAGCCACAGCATGTTACGCCAGCGCCCCTTTACCGTCTCGGCCGCATCTGTATGACGCTATCGCCATGCTCTCCAACCCCTTTCTCTTTGCCCTGCTGCGGCTGTTGCCTGCGCGTATCGCGTCCTGGCTCGGCGGCTGGCTATCGGTCACCTTCGCCCGTCCACGCATGAAGCTGCGCGACACCCGTGCGCGCGCCAATCTGGCGATCCTGCGACCGGACCTTGGGGAGGCGGAGCGCGAGGCGATGCTGACCCGGCGCTGGTTCAATATCGGGCGGACGCTGGGTGAACTGGCCAATATCGACCGGCTCGTCAATGAACGGCACGTCAACGTCATCGACCGAGCCGGCTATCAGGCGGTGCTGGACGGGCCGGGACCGATGATCAGCCTGACCGTCCATACCGGCAACTGGGATTTGCTGGCCGCCCATATCAAGGCGTCGACCGACCGGCCGGGGCTGGGCATATATGACCCACCCGACAATCCAGCGCAGGCCGCACTGCTCAAGAAAGCGCGGCAAAGCTATATGGGCGAAGCGATCAGCGGCGAAGGCGCGGCGCGCGGCGTGTTCAAGCATCTGACCCAGAAAGACCGGGCGACGCTCTATATATTGGTGGACGAGCGGCGGGAGTTGCAAGTCTGGTTCCCGACATTCGGTCGCGACCTGATGCCGTCGGGCAATCTGTCGGTCGCCCTGCGGCTGGCGCGCAAGGTAGGCGCAAAATTCCTGCCCTTCTATCTCGCCCGTACCGATGGACCATGTTTCGATCTGCACTGGCATCCGCCGCTCGATCCGCGCATCGACAGTGACGCAGACATAGTCGCGACGCTGGACCAGTTTCTGGGGCGGGCCTGTATCGACCATGCCGACCAATGGCTGGCGCTGCATGATATGGACCTGACCCAACCGGACCACATGCCCCCGATTCTGCCCGCCAATGCCCCTCCGGTCATGTGACTTCGCGCTGCATCGCGGCTAAAGCCCCTGCCATGTCCCGACTCGCGATCAAGATTTGCGGCCTTTCGACTGCCGATACGGTAGGTGCCGCCGCGCGCGCCGGTGCCAGCCATATCGGCTTTGTCCATTTCCCCAAAAGCCCGCGCCACGTCGATACCGGCCAGATCAGGGCGCTCGCCGCCATCGCCCCTGCCCATGTCGAGCGGGTTGGCGTGGTGGTTGATCCGACCGACGAGATGCTGGACGAACTGGTCGCGACCGGCGCGCTCACCGCCCTGCAACTCCATGGCAAGGAAAGTGCGCAGCGCGCAGCGGCGATCCGCCATCGCTCCGGCCTGTCGGTATGGAAAGCGATTTCGGTCAAGACACGCGCCGACATCGACGCGGCCAGCGCCTATACCGGCGCGGTCGACCGGCTGCTGTTTGACGCCAAGACGCCCGATGGCGCGGCACTGCCCGGCGGCATGGGATTGCGGTTCGACTGGACCTTGCTGCGCGGTGTGGCAGTGTCGGGACCATGGGGCCTGTCGGGTGGCCTGTCGGTGGACAATGTCGCCGAAGCCGTCCGCATAACCGGCGCGCCCCTGATCGACGTTTCGTCGGGCGTGGAAAGCGCGCCGGGCATCAAGGATATGGACAAGATCATCACCTTCTGCAAAGCGGTTTCCCAATGTTGACGCTGTTCGCCCCTGTCGAGCGCATCGGGACACGATGGCGCTGATCGCTTCCCCGACCGAAGCGAACGCCCATTTTGACCCAAGAGACTGAAACGATCATGACCGACACTATCAGCTTGCCCAACAGCCTGCGCAGCCAGCCCGATGCCAGTGGCCATTTCGGCCAGTTTGGCGGGCGCTACGTCGCCGAAACCTTGATGCCGCTGATCCTGGACCTTGAAAAAGTCTATCGCGCGGCGAAGGCCGATCCGGCGTTTGAGGAGGAATATGATTATCTTCTCAAACAATATGTCGGACGCCCCAACCCGCTATATCACGCAGCCCGGCTGACCGAAGCGCTGCGCAAGGACGCGCCTGCCGGAAAAGGCGCGAAAATCTATCTGAAGCGCGAGGAACTCAACCACACCGGCGCGCACAAGATCAACAATTGCATCGGCCAGGCGCTGCTCGCCCGTCGCATGGGCAAGAAGAAGGTGATCGCCGAAACCGGCGCTGGCCAGCATGGTGTCGCGACGGCGACCGTCGCCGCGCTGTTCGGTATGGAATGCAAGATTTTCATGGGCGCCAAGGATGTCGAGCGCCAGAAGCCCAATGTGTTCCGCATGAAATTGCTGGGCGCTGAGGTCATTCCGGTGACGTCGGGATCAGCCACGCTGAAAGATTCTATGAACGACGCGCTACGCCATTGGGTGTCGAATGTGCATGATACATTCTACATCATCGGCACGGCCGCGGGTCCGCATCCCTACCCCGAACTGGTGCGTGATTTTCAGTCGATCATCGGCAAGGAAATCAAGACGCAGATGATGGAAGCCGAAGGGCGCCTGCCCGATATGCTGATCGCCCCGGTCGGCGGCGGTTCCAACGCCATCGGCATGTTCCATCCCTTCCTGGACGACACGGACGTTGCGATGATCGGTGTGGAAGCGGCGGGCGAAGGACTGACCGGCAAGCATGCCGCATCCCTGGCGGGCGGCGCGTCGGGCATATTGCACGGCAATCGCACCTATCTGCTTCAGGATGAGGACGGTCAGATTACCGAGGCGCACAGCATTTCGGCTGGGCTGGATTATCCGGGCATCGGGCCGGAACATAGCTGGCTGCACGAAATTGGCCGGGTCCAATATATGCCGGTTACCGACGATGAAGCACTGGCGAGTTTCCAGAGACTGTCTGCGCTGGAAGGCATCATCCCTGCCCTCGAATCCGCCCATGCCATCGCTGCGGCGGAGCAGGTTGCGCCGACCATGGATGCGGACAAGATCATCGTCGTCAACCTGTCTGGCCGGGGGGACAAGGATATTTTCACCGTCGCCGACGCGCTCGGCGTGGAGATGTGATAATGGACCGGATGGCTACCCGCTTCGCCGCCTGCAAGGCACAGGGCCGCGCTGCGCTCATCACCTTCGTGACTGCCGGTGATCCGACCGTCGCGGCCACCCCCGCTATCCTCGACGCGCTGGTCGCCGGGGGCGCGGACATTATCGAACTCGGCATGCCCTTTACCGATCCTATGGCCGATGGCCCAGCGATCGAACTGGCCAATCTGCGCAGCCTGGGGTCCGGCACGAAAACGGCGCATATCTTTGCGATTGCCGCCGATTTCCGTGCCCGCCACCCCGACACGCCGCTGGTGCTGATGGGCTATGCCAATCCGATGCTGGTGCGCGGGTCCGACTGGTTTGCCGACCAGTGCAAGGCGGCTGGCGTGGACGGCGTCATCTGCGTCGATGTGCCGCCGGAGGAAGATGCAGAACTTGGTCCTGCGCTGCGCAGCGCGGGTATTCATCTGGTTCGGCTGGCAACGCCCACCACCGACGCCAAACGGCTGCCCGCGGTGCTGGAGGGCGCCAGCGGTTTCCTCTACCATGTGTCGGTGGCAGGGATTACCGGCAAACAGCAGGCAGCGCAGGCCAATATCGATATGGCCGTCCAGAAGTTGAAGGCCGCGACCGACCTGCCCATCGCCGTAGGTTTCGGCGTTCGTACGCCGGAGCAGGCCGCCGCGATCGGTCGCATTGCCGACGGCGTCGTCGTAGGATCGGCGATCGTCGATCTGGTCGGGTCGCACGGCGATGCCGCCGCGCCCTTCGTTCAGCAATTCGTCGCCGCCCTGAGCGGTGCGCTCACCGCCAATTCACGGGAAACCGCCGCATGAGCTGGATCAACCGCGTTCGCAAGGCCATCCCCTTCATCGCCAAGAAGGAACAGACCGCCGAAACGCTGTGGCACAAATGCCCATCCTGTTCGGAGATGATCTTCATCAAGGAATGGGAAGAAAATCTGTCCGTGTGCCCGCGTTGCGGCCATCATGGCCGTATCGGCCCGTCGGAGCGGTTCGAGCATATATTGGACGCCGGCTTCATCCTGCTGCCGACCCCGCATGTGCAGGAAGATCCGCTGAAATTCCGCGACAGCAAGCGTTATCCTGACCGGATCAAGGCGGCGCGACTGGCGACGGGCGATCATGACGCGCTGATCAACGCGCGGGGCGCGATCGACGATGTGCCATTGGTCATGGGCGTGCAGAATTTCGCCTTCATGGGCGGATCCATGGGCATGGGCGTGGGCGCTGCCTTCATCCAGGGCGTGAATGATGCGATCGCCCATAAATGCCCCTATGTGATCTTCACCGCCGCTGGTGGTGCGCGCATGCAGGAAGGCATCCTCTCGCTGATGCAGATGCCGCGCGCGACCGTCGCGATCCAGAAGCTGCATGCCGCGGGCCTGCCCTATATCGTCGTGCTGACCGATCCTACCACGGGCGGCGTCACGGCGAGCTATGCGATGCTGGGCGACATCCAGATTTCCGAACCCAACGCCCTGATCGGCTTTGCCGGACAGCGGGTCATCGAAAGCACGATCCGCGAAAAGCTGCCCGAAGGGTTCCAGCGCGCCGAATATCTGCTGGACCATGGCATGATCGACATGGTGGTCCATCGCGCCGAGCTGCGCGACACGCTGGCGCGGGTCATCGACTATCTGACGCCAAGGGCTGCCGCCTGACATCAAGCCTATAGGGGGGACGGCGCGCATGGCCGATCACGCGGTATCGGATCATCCTGCGGTGCAATCGCAACTCGACCGGCTTTGGTCATTATCCCCCGGCGCCGATATATTGGGGCTGGAGCGGATAACCACGCTGCTGGAGCGACTGGGCAATCCGCACCGCGCGCTGCCGCCGGTCTTTCACGTTGCGGGCACCAATGGCAAGGGATCGACCTGCGCCTTCCTGCGCGCGGCGATGGAAGCCGACAGCAAGACCGTCCATGTCTTTACCTCGCCCCATCTGGTCCGCTTCAACGAACGTATCCGGGTGGCGGGACAATTGATCAGCGACGATGCGCTGGCGCGTTATCTGGAACGTGTGCTGGACATTGCCGAAGGGGTGAATGCCAGCTTTTTCGAGGTGACGACAGCCGCAGCCTTTCTGGCCTTTGCCGAGCATCCGGCCGATGCCTGCATTGTCGAGGTTGGCCTTGGCGGGCGGCTGGACGCCACCAACGTCATCGCCAATCCCGTGGTGTGCGGCATCGCGCAACTGGGCATCGACCATCAGGCCTTTCTGGGTGACACGCTGGCCGCCATTGCGGCGGAAAAAGCGGGGATTGCCAAGCAAGGGGCCGCACTGGTCACGCAACGCTACGCCGAATCTCTGTTTCCGGTGATGATGGACGCGGTCGCGCGTGCGCGAACCAGCTGGATCGGCCAGGGCGATGGCTGGGACGCCGCCGCCTATCGCGACCGGCTGCATTATCGCGATGAACAGGGGCGGCTCGATACGCCGCTACCCCGGCTGGCGGGCGCGCATCAGGTGCAGAATGCCGCGCTGGCCTTTGCCATGTTGCGGCACCAAAACGCTGTGCCTTTGTCGGAAGCCGCACTCAAGGCCGCGCCACTGTGGGCGCACTGGCCAGCACGACTCCAGCGGCTCGACCATGGCCCCCTGCTCGCGCCCCTGCCCGATGCGGCGACGGCCTGGCTCGACGGCGGGCATAATGCGGGCGCGGGCGAAGCGATCAGTGCCTTTTTTACCGGCGAGCGGCTGGAGGGACAGAAGCTGCAATTGGTGATCGGGATGCTCGCCAACAAGGATGTCGATGCCTTCCTTTCCCCCTTCGCAGGGCGGATCGCGCATATCCACGCATTGCCGGTGCCAGGGCATGAGCATCATGGTGCAGAACGATTCGCCGCGATCGCGGCGCGCTGGGGCATTGGCTGCACCGCGCATGACGAGCCGACCGCCGCGATCAGGGCGATTGCAGCGGCTGGCCATTCAGCGCCCAAGCTGCTGATCGGGGGGTCGCTTTATCTGGCGGGCGAGATTTTGCGGCTGAACGATCAACTGCCTGACTGATTATACTTGCGATTGACTCGCAATAGCGTAACCTGCGGGTATCAGACCACCGCAGAAGGCGCACTATCATGGCACATAGAGAGACATCCTCCCTCGACGACCTGCCCCGGCCGATGCCGTCAGGCTATGGCAATCGGCTATTCCTGTTCGTCATGCGCCGCATGGCGAGCGCTGGCGTCAACGACGCGCATGCCGCCAATGCCATGCTGGGCGCATTCGGGCGCAGCTACCGGCGTCCGCTTGTGCTGATGCGGGCAATGATGCTGGAACTGGCGCGCGCGTCGAGCCGCAAGATATTGGTCGCGCCCTGCTGTTGCGCACGAATGACAGTGGACGAGGCGCTGATGATGCAGGCGACAGGCGACGCCCTGCGCGATCCCAACGCGGCCTATGCGCATGTGAGCCGACTATTGGGCAATGATCATGCGCTGGGCGCGCTGACCTGCTTGCAGGCGGTCGCACAGGCGCACGCCGACCTGGGTCGGCCGCTGGAGCTTTATGGCGAGGGGTGATCGCCCGGATCGGTCGCGGCGCTGCCGACGCTGGCATCGATCAGACCGGCGCGCATCATCAGCCAGAACAGGATGATGCCCGGCACTGCCGCCGCCGTGGTGAGCAGGTAGAAATCGACATAGCCAAATTGTTCGATCAGACCGCCTGCTGTCGTCCCGGTGAGGAAGCGGCCCACGATGCTGGCGGCGGCGGATATCAGCGCATATTGGGCGGCGGTAAAGCGCAGGTCGCACAAAGCCGAAAAATAGGCGACTACGGTGACGCCGCCGATGCCGCTGGCGAAATTCTCGAACCCGATTGCGCCTGCCATGCCCCAATTGCTCTTGCCCAGTGCGGCCAGCGCCGCAAAACTGAAATTGGAAACGCCCATCAGAATGAGGCTGAGCAACACCGATCTTTTCATACCTAGCCGGGCGTAGAGAACGCCGCCTACGAATATGCCGATCAGATAAGCCCAGAAGCCGATGCCGATGTCGTAAATCGCAATTTCGTCATTGGTATAGCCCATGTCGTCAAACAGCAGGCGGAAGGTCAGGTTCGCCAGCGTGTCGCCAATCTTGTGCAGCAGGATGAACAGCAGCACGAGCAGCGCGCCCTTGCGCTGGAAAAACTCCATCAATGGCCCTGCGATCGACGGCCAGATTTCACTCAGTCCGCGCCGTTCCAGCGGATCGCGATGGCGTTCCGGCTCGCCCAGTAGCAGGCCGGTGAGCATGGCAGGCAAGGCGAAGATGGCGCAGGCCAGGTACGCCCCTTCCCAGCCGATCCGCGCCGCCAGTACAAGCGCCAGCGCACCGGCCGCGACCGACCCGATGCGCCAGCCATATTGCGACATGCCCGACCCGACGCCCAATTGTTCAGGCTTCAACAATTCGATGCGATAGGCGTCGATCACAATGTCGAAAGTCGCCCCGGCGACGCCCACCAATATGGCGGCATAGGCTGTCTGGATCAGGCTGGTGGTCGGATCGACCAAAGCCAGATTGGCAACGGCCGCCATCACCAGCAGACCTGCCAGGAGGAGCCATGAGACTCGCTGCCCCAGCCGACCGATGACCGGCAGACGGACGCCATCGACAACCCAGGCCCAAAGCCATTTGAGGTTATAGACCAGAAATGCGAGGGTGAAGGCGGTCACCGCCTTCTTGTCGATACCGTCCTGGGCGAGGCGCGTAGTCAGCGTCGCGCCAATCATCGCAAAGGGAAAGCCGGACGATACGCCCAGAAAAAAGGCCGCCAACGGCGCTTTCTGGGCATAGGGCTTTACCGCAGTAAGCCAGCTGTTCGTGCCGGTAATGGCATCCGTCATGATGGTGCGCGTCCCCCGCAAGCCTTTGTTGCGCGCCACCATATGGCCTGAAGCGGTGCTGGCAAGCCTGCTATCGGATCAATCGGACGTATCGAACAAGGTGAGGCCGATCGGCGAGCGTGGACGGCGTGCGCCGCGCAGCACGGCATCGACCACGCCGATCGCCGCCACCAGATCGCGCGGGGCATAGGGTTTGGCAAGGCATCCAAGCGCGAGCGCGCGGGCGTCCAGCGGGCAGGCGCCGGTGACGAAGAGAACCGGCAGCCCCTTCGTCGCGGCGTGGCGGGCGACGTCGATCCCGCTGCGGTCGCCCTTCAGGCTAACGTCGGCGATCACGAGATCGAGCCCGCCGCCGTCGATGACGCTGATCGCGTGGTCGTAATCATCCACCGTCGCCGCGATGCGATAGCCCGCCTGTTCGAGCGCATGTTCATTGTCGAAAGCGACAAGGGGTTCATCCTCCACCACCAGCACGGTGCGGATCGCCTTGCGCCGTCCGGTGCGTGCGCCTTCGCCCTTCACAAACCCGAAAAACATTTGCCGATCCGCCCTGTTTGCGCCATGCCCACCGATCAAACGCCGCGTACCGCGCCGGGTTGCCGGACGAGTGCAATAACGCCCTCGCCCAAGCGCCGGGGCGGCACCGTTCAGCCCGTTGCTGGCTTTCCCGCCATATGGGAAGGGCCAGTGCCCACGAAAAGGAACCCGCCCTTGGAACCGCCGAAAAAATCTGGACCGCCCCGCAGGGCAGGCCCTGGCGGCCCCAAACGCCCGTCCGGCGCTGGCGCGCCGGGCCGGAAGGCCGATGGAAAGCCGCGCTCTGGCAAGCCGGGGGACGGCACCACCGGACCCGCCGCAAGCGCCAAGCCTTGGGGTCGCAAGCCCGGTTTCAAGAAGCCGGGCGCGGGCGCCAAGACGCCCGCCAATCCGCATCCCGCCCGTGCCGCCGCGACCAGCGACGGCAAGGGCGAGCCACAGCGCATCGCCAAGCTGCTGGCGCGCGCGGGGGTCGCTTCGCGGCGCGAGGTCGAGCGGATGATCGAGGAAGGGCGCGTGACGCTGAATGGCGTGGCGGTCGAGACGCCGGCGACCCTGCTGGCGTCGCTCCATGGCGTGGCGGTCGATGGCGTGGCGATTGCCGCGCCGCCCCCTGCCCGGCTGTTCCTGTTCCACAAGCCGACCGGCTTCCTGACGACCGAGCGCGACCCCGCCGGACGACCGACCATCTATGACAAGCTGCCCGCCGATCTGCCGCGGGTGATGCCCATCGGCCGGCTGGACATGACCACGGAGGGGCTGTTGCTGCTGACCACAGATGGCGGCTTCAAGCGCCAGATGGAACTGCCCTCCACCGGGGTACCACGCACCTACCGGGCGCGCGCCTTTGGCGAGGTGAGCCAGCAGCAACTGGAGGATCTGTTCGACGGGATCGAGATTGAGGGCGTTCGCTACGGCCCGATCGAGGCCAATCTGGAGCGGCGCACCGGACGCAACCAGTGGATCGAAATGACTTTGACGGAGGGCAAGAACCGTGAAGTCCGCCGGGTGCTGGAACATCTGGGGTTGCAGGTCAACCGACTGATCCGCACCAGCTATGGCCCCTTCCTGCTGGGCGACCTGCCGCCCGGCGCGGTCCAGGAAATACGCCAGCATGACCTGGTCCAGTTCAAGGCCAGCCTGAAGGACAGCAAATGAGGATCATATCCGGCCAATGGCGCGGTCGTCCGTTGACCGCGCCGAAGGGCGACGCGACCCGACCCACCGCCGACCGGACCCGCGAGACGTTGTTTTCGATGCTCGTCAGCCGGATCGGATCGTTCGAGGGGCTGGCGGTCGGCGACTTTTTTGCCGGGTCCGGAGCGCTGGGGTTCGAGGCGCTGTCGCGCGGCGCGGCGACATGCCTGTTCGTCGAGCAGGACAAGCTGGCGATCGATTCGATCCGTGCCAATGGCGAAAGGCTGGGCATAAGGCCCGACATCAGGGCGTCTAGCGTCCTGTCTCTGGGGTCCGCGCCCAAGCCATTGGACCTCATCTTCATGGACCCACCCTATGGCACGGGGGCGGGACAGGTTGCGCTCGACAAGCTGGGGCGGCTTGGCTGGACCGGGCCTGCGACCTGGATCAGCATCGAGACGGACCGGCGCGAGGACGTCGAGGTGAAGGGCTTTGCCATCGACGCCGTGCGTGACGCGGGCAAGGCGCGGATCACCATATTGCGGGCAGTGGATCAGGCGGCTTCGTAAGCCGCCGCCTCCTTGCCGATCAATATGTTTGCAAGAAAGCCGTAGGCTTCCGCCCAGGCGTCCAGTACTGCGTTCGTCGCGATCTCTTCGCCCAATGTCTCACGGATGGCAGGCAGCAGGGCGGCGGCGACCTTGGGATAATGTTCCGGCCGGACTCCGGTTTCGACATGGCGCGCGACCATGCGGGCGACCGCGCCGTCGAGCGCACCCAGCTTGTCGATATTCTCCGCATAGCCAAGGATCGCGGCAGCCAGACGCCTGGGCTGTTCGCCGCTTGCCTGTGCAGCCTGATCGAACATCGCCTTCACCTCTTCGTCCTGAAAGAGCCTGGCGTACATGGCCGTCGTGATGGCGACGCCATGCTGGCGCAGGGCGGGACCAGTGGATTTGACGATTGCAATGGTGGAAGCCGACAGTGAGCTGGACATATAGACGCCTTTCGACAGACTCGATAAGCGGTATTTAATTTGCATCTTTTAAGATGTAAACAGGATATATGTTTTAACCTGCCTGTCGTAGGATTAACGAACGAACCCATGCAACTGACCCGCCACACCGATTATGCGCTGCGCGTGCTGATTCATCTGGCAGCATCGCCAGACGGACGGGCGACGATTGCGCAGATTGCAGACGCCTACGGACTGTCGCGCAATCATCTGATGAAGGTGGTGCATGGTCTGGCGCAGGGTGGCTTTATCGCGACCCAGCGCGGGCGCGGCGGTGGCTTTTCGCTCGCACACGCGCCGGAGGAAATCAGCATCGGCGCGGTGGTCCGGCATAGCGAGCCGGACATGAGAATGGCCGACTGTGCGACCTGCCCGATCAGCCCGTCCTGCGGGCTGACCGGCATATTGGCGCAAGCCGCCGCTGCGTTTCTAGCCGTGCTGGACCGGCACAGCCTGAGCGATGCGACCCGCGACCGGGCCGGACTGGCAGCGATCATCGCTGCCCTGCCCGGCCCGGATGCATTGGTCAGCGGCGACGCGCCTTGCGCGCCTCGCTTGGATTGATGCAGCTGTCCTGCACGGTTTTCGAACAGACGGGATAGTCCTTCGCCTCCGCCGGGGGCGGGGTCATGTTGCCGCCTACGGTCACAGGGTTGGCAGCCGATCCGACGGGCGCAGCCGGATCATTGGGAACGCCAGCAGGCGCCGGGTCCATGCCGGGGTCTGCCGGGACGGCACCAGTCGGCATCCCTGCATTGGGATCAGCAGGGGTTGCCGGAGCAGTTCCGGGTGCGGCAGGGGCCGTCATGGCGGGGTCTGCTGGCATGGCGGGGGCGGCAGGATCGGCAGGCGGCGCCATGTCGCCAGCGGGCGGCTGGCTCATCGGAGCCGGGGTTTCCTGCGCGGTGGCAACGCCTGTAACGGCGGCAAAACTGAGCATCGCGGCGCTGGCCAGCATGATCGACTTCATCGGAAAATATCCTTTCCTTCTTTTCTCATGGCCCCATTACGCGGGGAAGAGTGAGCGAAGAACCGGAGTCGTGACGCGCCCGTTCCGGCTGTGGCGGTGAGCCGTGCCGGATGCGCCATGAGATGAAGCAGGAGTGGTCGTCTGGCCAATGCGCGCAAGAGAAGGGCGTCTGCCCTTCCCTCCTTATCGAACCGCCTTATTCGCCGGGAAAGCGATCAAATTTTGGCAGCTCGTTAGCCGTTGCCATCCACGGCGGCGCTTCGGCCATCTGGATATGCGCCTGGGGCGGAAAGGCCGACTGGTCGTCTAGCGTCGCGGTCTGAATATCGATACCGCCGGGGAAGATGGCGGGATTGGTATAGAACAGCCCGGTACCGCACGTTCCGCAAAAATGACGGGTGGCGTTCTGGGAGGATTGATAGGCGACCGGCGTGCCTTCAATGTTTACCGCATCCTGCTGAAACAAGGCCCAACCGACCATCGGCGCGCCGGAACTGGCGCGGCAATCAGCACAATGACAGATGGCGCTATGCGCGGGCTCCCCGCTGACTTCGTAGCGGATCGCGCCGCACTGACATTTCCCCGTCGCCATGATTCGTCCTCCCTTGCACAATTCCCCTTTTGTTCTCATAGAAGGCGCGTCACTGCAAGGCTGACGCCTTGCCCCCGCCCCTGCCCAGCCCTAGTTGTTGTCCATGAACTTTCCCGCCCCCTCCTCCACCGACCCCGACTATATCAAGGGCCTGAACCCGCCGCAGCGCGAAGCGGTGCTGACGACCGAAGGGCCGGTGCTGGTGCTGGCGGGTGCCGGAACGGGCAAGACGGCTGCGTTGACGGCGCGTCTGGCCCATCTGGTCGCGACCCGGCGCGCCTGGCCGTCCGAAATCCTGTCCGTCACCTTCACCAACAAGGCGGCGCGGGAAATGCGCGAGCGGGTGGGGCGGATGATCGGCCCGGCGGTCGAGGGGATGCCATGGCTGGGCACATTTCACGCGATCGCGGCCAAGATGCTGCGGCGTCATGCCGAACTGGTCGGGTTGCAATCCAATTTCACGATCCTGGACACGGACGACCAGTTGCGGCTGATGAAGCAGTTGATCCAGGCCGAAGGGATTGACGAGAAGCGCTGGCCTGTCCGGCAATTGGGCGGCTTGATCGACCAGTGGAAGAATAAGGGCTGGACCCCGGACGACATCAGCGCGGGCGAGAGCGAGGGCTATGCCAATGGCAAGGGGCAAAAGCTGTACGCTGCCTATCAGGCCCGGTTGCGCGCGGTTAATGCCTGTGATTTCGGGGACTTGCTGCTGCATGTTCTGACGATATTGAAAAGCCACCGCGACGTGCTGGAAAGCTATCAGCAGCGGTTCAAATATATCATGGTGGACGAATATCAGGACACCAACTCCAGCCAATATCTGTGGCTGCGGCTGCTGGCGCAGACGCGCAAGAATCTGTGCTGCGTGGGCGATGACGACCAGTCCATCTATTCCTGGCGCGGGGCGGAAGTCGCCAATATCCTGCGGTTCGAGAAGGATTTTCCCGGCGCGAAGATCATAAGGCTGGAACAAAATTATCGCTCCACCCCGCATATATTGGGCGCGGCATCAGGCGTGATCGCCGAAAATGGCAATCGGCTGGGCAAGACATTGTGGACCGACATCGACGTGGGCGAGAAGGTACGCGTCGTCGGCATATGGGACGGGCCGGAAGAGGCGCGGCGGGTCGGCGAGGAGATCGAGGCGATCCAGCGCGATGGCGGGTCGCTGGACGAAGTCGCGATACTGGTTCGGGCGCAGCACCAGACGCGCGAGTTTGAGGATCGCTTCATCCAGATCGGGATGCCGTACCGTATCGTCGGCGGTTTCCGCTTCTATGAACGGGCCGAAATCCGCGATGCGCTGGCCTATTTGCGGCTGGTAAACCAGCCCGCCGACGATCTGGCGTTCGAACGGATCGTCAATGTGCCCAAGCGGGGTCTTGGCGACAAGGCGGTGGAGAAATTGCACAGGCTGGCTAGGGCGGAGGGGATACCGCTGCTCCACGCGGCGGCGCGCATCCTCGACACCGACGAACTGACGCCGCAGGCGCGCCGGTCGCTGGGGGCTTTCGTGGGCGATGTGGCGCGCTGGCGCGACCGGGCGGCCACCCTGCCCCATGCCGAACTGGCGCGGCAGATATTGGACGAGAGCGGCTATACCGCGATGTTGCAGGCCGAGCGATCGACCGAGAGTGCCGGGCGGCTGGAGAATCTGGGCGAACTGGCGCGGGCGATGGAGGAATATGAGACGCTGGGCGCGTTTCTGGAGCATGTCAGCCTCGTCATGGACAATGAAGCGCAGCAGGAAGAGCGCAAGGTCACGATCATGACGATCCATGCCGCCAAGGGGCTGGAGTTTGATTCGACCTTCCTGGTGGGTTGGGAGGAAGGGATTTTCCCGTCGCAGCGGGCGCTGGACGAAGGCGGCCTCAACAGCCTGGAGGAGGAACGACGGCTGGCCTATGTCGCGATCACGCGGGCGCGCAAGCGCTGCACGATTCTGCACGCCGCGAATCGACGCATCTATGGCCAATGGACCAGCAGCATTCCGTCGCGCTTCGTCGGCGAATTGCCGCCGGAGCATGTCGATGCGGAAAGCAGCATGAGCGGTGGCGCGTCCCTGTGGCGCGCCAACTGGTCGGAACGAGACGATCCGTTCGCCCATGTCGGGCGCGGCGAAGGGCGCGGGCCGGGGTGGCAGCGGGCGCAGTCATCCGGCCAGTTCAGCCGCGAGCCGGTGCGGATCGTGGAGGCGCGCGCATCGGCCGTGTCGATCGGCAACAAGGGGCGCAGTGACATGGCGTTGGGCCTGCGCGTGTTTCACCAGAAATTCGGCTATGGCACGGTGGCGGAGATTGAAGGCAACAAGCTGGAAATCGAGTTCGAAACGGCCGGGCGCAAGCGCGTGATGGACAGTTTCGTGTCCATCCCCTGACCCGGCGTGACGGGCCATCGACGCAGTACATGCCGTCGATGGCCCATGGTCGGTCCCGGCCTATTCGGGATAATAGCCGACACCCACGACATGATTGTCGACCAGTTCGATCAGCGACATCTTGCGTTCAACCCGATTGTCAGCGCGGTTGAGCCAGACATAATTGATCTTTCCATGGCCGCTGGTGCGGGCAATCTCTATCATGTCGCGCACGATCGGTTTGCCTTCCGCATCGGTCAGATCGCTGACATCGCGACCAACCAGGCCGGGATGCGCGCCATAGGCTTCGTAGACCCCGTTCAGGTCAAACACGAACACATAGAGTTCCCCGGTGTTGAACGCCCCGTCCTTTTGATTGAACGCAGCAAAGGCAGGCCCGGCGCCGGCCGTCTTGATGGTCGCCACGGCTTTTTCGAGCATGGCCTGCGCCTGTGCTGCATCGGCATGCGGGGCGGCCAGGGCGGGGGCGGCGGAAAGCGCGAGGGCGCAGACAATAGCCGTGAGGGTGCGCGAAAATGGGAACATGAGCCAAATCTCCTCTGATCATCGACGACAAACGCTGAAGCCGGATGCAGGCGGACTTTCGGTCCCGATCCGATTGCCGATGACAGAGCGTAATTAACCCGATCCGCGCCCGCGCATTTAGACGCAGATCAAATCGACCTTTGGTATGAGGCCATATGCATGGAGAGGCCTGTCGCGGCCTCGCCGCTCAAGGTCGGAAATCTACCTTGGCCCCGCTGGACGCAAACGAGTCAGGCGAAGTCCCGGCACTATCGACTGAACAACAGCATCATTTCGCCGACAATATCGCACCGATCGATCGGGCATAGTCCTGCATGGCGGCGACGATGGCCGGCGCGCTGACCGAACGGGGGTTGGGATCAATGGCGCACAGCGTGCCGTAGAAGCTGCCATCAAGCAGAATGACAGGCAGCGACACATAGCTTTGAAAGCCGTAAAAAAGGGGGACATGATGCGTGCGCCAGTCCTGGTCCATGGCGACATGATCGATATAGATGCCTTCGCCGCAACGGCGGATATCGTCGCACAGGGTCTTTTTGATTTCCAGTTCCCCGCCGGGATCAAGGCCGAACTCTATCCGGTCGACGATCTGGCACGCGACCCAGCGATCTTCCGTCACCCTGGCAACCGCAGCGAAACCCATGCCGGTCGTCTGGCAGACCTGTTCCAATATCGCCCGAATCCGATCGTCATCACCGTGCGCCGCGACCGAGGCAGCGAAATCGTCCCGCATAGATGCACCTCTTTTGACGCGATGCTCATCGCACCACAGCATCTGGCAGCCATTTAGGATTGTACGCGATTGCACGCAAGATTTTGGTGGAGCCTAGCGGGATCGAACCGCTGACCTCCTGCATGCCATGCAGGCGCTCTCCCAGCTGAGCTAAGGCCCCATCCGGTGCGGCAGCAAGGCTGCGGAACCCGTTGGTATATGATCGCGCCCCTCCGCTTGCGCTTCGGGAGTTTCGCCGGAAGCCGTCCCCCGGACGGCTTCTGTATCAGCGAAACTGGTGGAGCCTAGCGGGATCGAACCGCTGACCTCCTGCATGCCATGCAGGCGCTCTCCCAGCTGAGCTAAGGCCCCATTTCCATCGCTAAAGCGCCGTTTGGGTCCGGCGCTTCGGAGGCGCTGCCATTAGGTCGCAGCGCCATCCTTGGCAAGAACAAAATGACTTAATTATCGTCCGCGTCGTCGTCGCTGGCCGCATCGACGCCCAGGTCGTCGTCACCGCCCAGATCGACGTCATTGTCCGGCGAATCGCCGTCATCATCGACGTCGATGTCGAGGTCCAGATCGTCATCGGCCGTTTCCAGCTCACCGTCTGCGGTTTCGATGACCTTCTTGGGCGCTTCCTCATAGGGGAGCGGCTGCTTCGACTTCAGCACCGGCTCCGGTTCCCAGGCCGCGTTGCAGTTGATGCAGACGACCGGGCTGTCATTGCCCAGGTCATAGAAACGCGTGGCGCATTTCGGGCAGGTCCGCTTCGTGCCCCATTCAGCCTTCACCATGTCCGGCCTAATCCTTTATTTGATGCTCAAATACCAACTACGCGGCGCAACGGTGAAGTTGCCCGCGAAACGTCGCGCGCCTTGCCATAGCGGGACGGCGCTGTCAAAAGCCGGGCGCATTTTTTCGACCCCGACATGATCGGAACGCTTCAGTGACTGCCACTTCCTCATCGCCGACCCCCATGACTTTCACCGCCGCCCCTGCCCTGTCGGGCAGCGTCGCCGTGCCGGGGGACAAGAGCATTTCCCACCGGTCGCTGATGCTGTCGGCGCTGGCAGTGGGCGAAAGCCGGGTCGAAGGGCTGCTGGAAGGCGAGGATGTGCTGGCAACGGCCGCGGCGATGCGGGCGATGGGCGCGGACATAGAGCGAGACGCGGATGGTATCTGGCATATCCATGGCGTGGGTGTGGGCGGACTGCTCCAGCCGGAGACCGCGCTCGACATGGGCAATAGCGGCACGTCGACCCGGTTGCTGATGGGATTGCTGGCGAGCCATGACCTGACCGCCACTTTCACAGGCGACGCTTCCCTGAGCAAGCGACCGATGGCGCGCGTGACCGAGCCTTTGGCGCGGATGGGGGCAAGTTTCACCTCCAGTCCGGGCGACCGTCTGCCGCTGACGATGCGTGGCGCCTGCCCCGCCGTGCCGCTCGATTATCGGTTGCCGGTGGCGTCGGCGCAGGTCAAATCGGCGATATTGCTGGCAGGCCTCAACACGCCCGGCATCACCCGCGTGGTCGAGCCGATTCCGACGCGCGACCATAGCGAGCGGATGCTCCGTGGATTTGGCGCGGAACTGGATGTCGAGGTCGAAGCCGATGGAACGCGGATCATCACACTGGTGGGCGAAGCGGAACTGAAGCCGCAGCAGATCGTCGTGCCGGGCGATCCATCGTCGGCCGCTTTCCCGATGGTGGCAGCGCTGCTGGTGCCCGGATCGCAGGTGACGATCGCCAATGTCGGTCTGAACACAACGCGCGCGGGCCTGATCGACCTGCTTCGGGAAATGGGCGGCTCGATCGAGGTCGTCAATCCGCGCGAGGTCGGCGGGGAGCCGGTGGGCGATCTGGCGGTCACGGCCTCCGCGCTCAAGGGCGTAGAGCCGGACCCGGCGCGGGCGCCCAGCATGATCGATGAATATCCCGTCGCCTTCATCGCCGCCGCGCTGGCGCAGGGGCGCAGCGTTTTTCGCGGTCTGGAAGAGTTGCGGGTCAAGGAATCGGACCGGATCGCAACGATGGCGGCCGGGCTGCGCGCGATCGGCGTAACGGTCGAGGAACTGGAGGACGGCATCATCATCGAGGGCAGCGGCGGCGCACCATTGGCGGGCGGCGGGCCTATCGCAACCAAGCTGGATCATCGAATCGCCATGAGCTTTGCGGTGGCCGGGCTGGTGTCGCGCGACGGGGTGATGATCGACGATATGGCGCCGGTGGCGACCAGCTTCCCTATCTTTGTCCCGCTACTGCGAACGCTGGGCGCTCTGGCATGACGATGGACTGGGCCAATATCGTCGGATTGCTGGGCAGCGGGCTGATGGTGGTCGCCTATGCCTATAGTAATATAGCGAGGGAACTGAACTTCCTGTGGTTCAACCTGCTGAACCTTGTGGGATCGCTGCTGCTGATCGCGTCGCTCACCATCCATTTCAATCTGGCGTCGATGGCGCTGGAAATTGTCTGGGCGGCGATCGCGGTGATCGGCCTTGCCAACACGATCCGCAAAGGCAACGCCCGATGATCATAGCTGTCGATGGTCCCGCCGCGTCGGGCAAGGGAACGATCGCGAAGGCATTGGCGCGTCATTATGGCCTGCCTTGCCTCGACACCGGGCTGCTGTATCGCGCGGTCGGCCTGTCGGTGCTGAAGCGCGGTGGCGATCCGGACATCAAGGCCGATGCACTGGCCGCCTGCGATTTTGGCGACGAGATACTGGCCGATCCGGCGCTGCGGAGCGAAGCGGTGGGCAGCCTTGCTTCCCGCGTGTCGGTGCATCAGGCGGTACGGGACGCGCTGATCGCCCGGCAGCGGGATTTTGCGACCCAGCCAGGCGGCGCGATATTGGACGGCCGCGACATCGGCACGGTGATCGCGCCGGACGCCGACGCCAAGATCTTCGTCACCGCCAGCGTCCATGTACGCGCCGAACGCCGATACAAGGACAGTCTGGCGCAGGGCGGACAGCCCGATATGGACAGCCTGATCGCTAACATTCAGGCACGCGATACGCGCGACATGAGCCGCGATCACGCGCCCCTGAAAATCGCGGACGGTGCGGACTTGCTAGATACAAGCGATTTGACTATAGACGCGGCCGTCCAGCGGGCCATTGCGCTTGTGGACGCCCAGCTTGAAGGTCGCCCTGCGGGCTGACCCGTCAAGGCGCGCGGTTTTACCACGCGCCCTTTTCGCTTTTCACAGCCGCGCGTTCCCAAGCCCCTGACCGGCGGGATACGCGCCGGATATTCGGTCCTGCGCGTGTTTTGGCCAAAGACCATCGGATACAACCGGTTGGCCAGCAATGATGTATGAAGGACTGACCATGGCCTCTACGGCATTCCCCACGCGCGACGATTTTGCCGCGCTTCTCAATGATTCCCTCGGTGGCGAGGACGGCGGCTTTGAAGGCCGCGTCGTCAAGGGCACCGTTACCGCCATCGAAAACGACCTGGCCGTCATCGACGTAGGCCTGAAGTCCGAAGGCCGCGTGCCGCTGCGCGAATTCGCGATGCCGGGCCAGAAGGCCGACATCAAGGTTGGCGACGAAGTCGAAGTCTATGTCGATCGCGTCGAAAACGCCCATGGCGAAGCGATGCTGTCGCGTGACCGCGCCCGCCGCGAAGCCGCCTGGGACAAGCTGGAAGCCGAGTTCACCGAGAGCGCGCGCGTCGAAGGCGTCATCTTCGGTCGCGTCAAGGGCGGCTTCACCGTCGATCTGGACGGCGCCGTGGCCTTCCTGCCCGGCAGCCAGGTCGACATCCGCCCGGTTCGCGACGTCACCCCGCTGATGGACATTCCGCAGCCCTTCCAGATCCTGAAGATGGATCGCCGCCGCGGCAACATCGTCGTGTCGCGTCGCGCCATTCTGGAAGAAACCCGCGCCGAACAGCGCAGCGGCCTCATCCAGACGCTGGCCGAAGGCCAGATCATCGAAGGCGTCGTCAAGAACATCACCGACTATGGTGCGTTCGTTGACCTGGGCGGCATCGATGGCCTGCTGCACGTCACCGACCTGTCGTACAAGCGCATCAACCACCCCAATGAGATGATCAACATCGGCGACACCGTTCGCGTCCAGATCATCCGCATCAACCGCGACACGCAGCGCATCTCGCTTGGCATGAAGCAGCTGGAAAGCGATCCTTGGGAAGGCGCATCGGCCAAATATCCAATCGGCGCCAAGTTGTCGGGCCGCGTCACGAACATCACCGAATATGGTGCGTTCGTCGAACTGGAGCCGGGCATCGAAGGTCTGGTCCACGTTTCGGAAATGTCCTGGACCAAGAAGAACGTCCACCCCGGCAAGATCGTTTCGACCAGCCAGGAAGTCGAAGTTCTGGTTCTGGAAGTCGATCCCGAAAAGCGCCGCATCTCGCTGGGCCTCAAGCAGGCTCAGTCGAACCCGTGGGACAGCTTTGCCGAGCGTCACCCGATCGGTTCGACCGTCGAGGGCGAAGTCAAGAATGCGACCGAGTTCGGCCTGTTCATCGGCCTGGACGGCGACGTCGACGGCATGGTCCACATGTCCGACATCGCCTGGGGCATCTCCGGCGAGGACGCGCTGGCGCTGCACCGCAAGGGCGAAGCCGTGCAGGCGGTCGTTCTGGACATCGACGTCGAGAAGGAGCGCATCAGCCTTGGCATGAAGCAGCTTGAGCGTGGCGGTCCGGCTGCGGGCGGCACCACTGCCGCTGCTGCTGGCCTGAACAAGAACGCGATCGTCACCGTGACCGTCCTTGAAGTCCGCGACGGCGGCCTGGAAGTCCAGGCCGGCGAAGATGGCGCCACCGGCTTCATCAAGCGCAGCGACCTGGGCCGTGACCGTGACGAACAGCGTTCGGAACGCTTCCAGATCGGCCAGAAGTTCGACGCCATGATCACTGGTTTCGACCGTGCGAAGAAGCCGACCTTCTCGATCAAGGCGATGCAGATCGCCGAAGAGAAGCAGGCTGTGGCGCAATATGGTTCGTCCGACAGCGGCGCGTCGCTGGGCGACATTCTGGGCGAAGCGCTGAAGGCCAAGACCGAAGGCTAAACCCCTTCGCACCTTGTAGCGATCAGAAAGCCCGCCGGAACACTGGTTCCGGCGGGCTTTTGCAAATGTTTCTGGAAACGAAACGAACTTCTTGTTCCCTCATTGTCAACGCCTTGCCAAATCTCTATGCAATGGATGGGACACGGCAGAGGGGCGCTGGACAACCAATGATCCGTTCGGAATTGATCCAGAAACTGGCTGATGAAAATCCGGGGTTGAACCTTGCGGAGGTGGAGAAGATCGTCGATCTTTTCTTCCGCGAGATTGTCGACCGGCTGGCGTCGGGCGGTCGTGTGGAACTGCGCGGCTTTGGCGCTTTCACGACGCGCGCGCGCGAAGCCCGCACCGGGCGCAACCCGCGCACCGGGGAGCAAGTGCCGGTATCGGCCAAGCGCGTCCCCTATTTCAAGCCGGGCAAGGAAATGCGCGAGCGGCTGAACGTCAAGGGCGAAAGCTGATCACAGCGGCTTGACCTGATCCGCGCCAGCCGTCAGGGAATGCGGTGCCCTATGGCAAGTCGGGCGGACGTGGCGAAATCGGTAGACGCAGCGGACTTAAAATCCGCCTTCCCCTGGAAATGCGGGTTCAAGTCCCGCCGTCCGCACCATTTTTTCTCAAATTCCCGGTTTCGGGCAGGCACCCGCGCGGCGTTTGGCGAATTGCCGTAACGGCATTTTTCTACCAAAAGGCTGGATATTCCACCGACTTGCCGCAATGATGGCGACATGGCCGGTGCGATTGATCCCCATAGTTTCAGCGACTCCCTCGTCATCCTTGGCGCGGCCGGGCTGGTTATTCCCGGATTTGCGCGCTTTCGCATCAGTCCGGTGATCGGTTTCATCCTGGTCGGGCTGGCGGTCGGCCCCGCTGGCCTGGGCGCGTTGGTCGGGCAATATCCCTGGCTCTATCATGTCACCATTTCCAACCGCGCGGCGATCGAGCCATTTGCGGAACTGGGCGTCATATTATTGCTGTTTTCCATCGGGCTGGAACTGAGCTTCAAGCGGCTATGGACTATGCGGGCGCAGGTGTTCGGCGTGGGCGCGGCGGAATTGCTGTGCAGCGGGGCGCTGATTGCGCTCGGCCTCTACGCCTTGGGCCAACCGACCGCAGGCGCAGTCGGTCTGGGGTTGGCGCTGGCGCTGTCCTCCACCGCCGTGGTGCTGCCGATGGTCGGTACCCAGAGCGCGGTCGGGAAAGCCGCATTTTCGATGCTGCTGTTCGAGGATCTGGCGCTGGTGCCGATCATCTTCATGCTCGGCGCGCTGGCGCCGTCCGTCGCGGCCAGTCCCGACGGGGCGTGGGGCGAGATGATGAGCACGCTGATGCGCGGCGGCATCACCATCGCGATCATGCTGGTGCTGGGCCGCCTGTTCCTGCCGCATATTTTCAGCCAGGCGGCGCGGACGAAAAGCCCGGAGGTGTTTCTGGCCGCGAGCCTGTTGGTCGTCATCGTATCCAGCCTGGCGACATCCATCGCGGGCCTGTCGCCGATCGTGGGAGCGCTGCTGGCGGGACTGATGATCGCCGAAACCGATTATCATGGCGAGGTCGAGGTCATGACCGCCCCATTCAAGGGGCTGGCGCTGGGTGTATTCCTGATCACGGTCGGCATGAGCCTGGACATTCGCGTGATCCTGGCCAACTGGCCCAGCCTGGTGCTGGCGGTAGCGGGCGTGGTGCTGGCCAAGACGCTGGTGACCGCGGCGCTGCTCTATTTTTCCGGGGCGCGCAAGGGCGTGGCGCTGGAGGTTGGCGTGCTGATGTCCAGCCCGTCGGAAACCACCCTGATCGTGCTGTCGACCGCAGCGGCCGCGCAACTGATCCTGCCGTCGACCGCCGCCTTCTGGCAGATCGTCACCGCCATTGGTTTGACCATCACGCCGTTACTGGCGCGGATTGGCCATGATGTCGCCCGCCGAGTGGAAATGGCGCTGGGCGAAGAACTGCCCGAAGCGAGCGAGGAGCATGCCGAGGCAGCAGCGGTCGTCATCGGCTTTGGCCGGGTCGGACGGATGGTGTGCGACCTGCTCAAGACCCACAAGCAGCGTTTCATCGTTGTCGAATCGGACCCCGATGTCGTCGCAGAAGCGCGGCGGGCGGGTTATCCCATATTATTTGGCGACGTGGCGCGGGTGGAAATGCTGGACAAGCTGCGGCTGGGCCATGCCCGTGCGCTGATCCTGACGATGGACGAACCGGTCCTGTCCGTCCGGCTGACCCGGCGCGTGCGTGGATGGGTGCCGGATCTGCCGATCATCGCCCGCGCGCGCGATACCAGTCATGCCGCGCAGCTTTACAAGGCGGGTGCGAGCGATGCCGTGCCGGAGACGCTGGAAAGCTCGCTGCAACTGGCCGAGACCGCTCTGGTCGATCTGGGCGTGGCGATGGGGCCAGTGATCGCATCCATCCATCAGATGCGCGAGGATTTGCGGGTGGACATCAAGGATGCAGCGCAGATGGCCACCGTCCCGAAATTGCGGCGGTTGCGACCCGACGAGGTGAGCTGACGCTCCCCGCTTCAGCGCTGGGTGGCGCAAATCCTGATACGACTGTCGAACCAGCAGGCACCGTCCCGCTTGAGATTTTCGGACAACAGCGCCTGGGCATGGGTGACGCCGGGCTCTTCATTCCATGATGCGCCAGCGGTACCGTCTCCATTGGGTGTCAGATAGGCGAAATAGGTTTTGACCTGATGCTCGCCATCGGAATTCAGGATCAGACTGCCATTGCCGTCATGCAACGACACCATCGGGCAATCCTTTTTTATGTCGAGATAGACCTTCCCGTCGATCCTGAGATAGCAATCGCCATAGATGGTCGACACTGAACTGTCGGCTTCCTGCTCTGCGACATTGTCTGCCGCGTTGGCATCGGGGACAGGCGCACCAGCAGCATTGCCCGCGGCATTTTGCGCGACTTTCGGCGTCCTTGCATCATTTGCAGGCTGATCTTCGCCGCCGGAACAGGCGACCAGCGCGAACGCGAGAACGCTGCTCGTCCATCCGGCCATGCCACGCATATCACCGATCCTCATCGCAATATCAGCGCGTCAGCGCTTCGACCAAAGCCTTCACCTTCTTCTGCCGCCATTGCGGTAGCGGGGCGATAAGCCAGTAGGACAGCGGCGAAGCAACGGCGTCGCCGACCTGACGGATGCGTCCGGCGGTCAAATCCGCCTCTGCCAACAACAGGGGCACGCTGGCACGGCCAAAGCCAGTCGCGGCGGCCTCGATCGCCAGCCCGGCGTCGGCCACGCGGATGCTGGCAGGCTGATCGCTCGACGGGCAGCCGGGCCATTCGATGCGCTGGTCCGGGCCGCCATTGGCCGCCTCTACGGTAACGAACAGCGGCTCGCCCAATTGGACGCCCTCATGCTCGCCGACCCGGTCGGACAGGCGCAGCGCGACATCGAGATTGGCTTCGGTGAAATCGAGCATCTCGTCAGCCGCGACCAGAGAGAAGGTCAGGCCGGGCTGGCTGGCGGCGTAGGCGGCGAGACGCGGCTGAAGCCATTTGGCGGTGATGTCGCGCGGCGCCGCAATGGTGAGGGCGCTGCTGGACTGGCCCGCCTGCATGGCGCGGACGGCTTCCTCAAATTCCAGAAAGCCGGCGCGCAGCGCGTCAAGGCCGCCTTCGGTTTCCGGGGTCAGTTCCAGCCCCTTGGGCGTGCGGCGGAACAGGACGACGCCCAGCAGATCCTCCAGCGCGCGAATCTGTTGGCCAACAGCGGCGGGCGTGACCGCCAGTTCATCAGCGGCGCGGGTGAAGGACAGATGCCGGGCCGCTGCGTCCAGCACGCGCAGGCCGTTCAGCGGCAAATGGGTGCGCTTCATTCGGCGACCGCCGGGGCGATCAGGGCGAAATGCGGAATCGCCACCTCGAAGGTTTCGCCGCCTACGCCGATCATCTGATAATTGCCCATCATCGACCCGGTGGGCGTATTGAGCGGGCAACCCGACACATAATCATAGCTTTTGCCCGGCTGTACCACCGGCTGTTCACCGACCACGCCGTCGCCGTCGACACGGTGCTGGACGCCCCGCCCGTCGGTGATGATCCAGTGGCGGCTGAGCAGTTGCACCGGCAGGTCGCCGTGATTTTCGATGCGGATATGATAGGCCCAGAACCAGCGGCCCCGGTCCGGCTCCGACTGTTCGGGCAGGAAGGAGACGGCGACATGAACAGTCACATCGCGCGTCGTCGCGTGGAAGGGGAAAAGCGCGTTCATGATGCTGAGATGCGCTTGGCCGATGCCTCCCGTCAACGCCCTATCGACGTGAGAGCGCGATCAAGATCGGCAATGACGTCGTCGGCATCCTCCAGACCCACGTTCAGGCGGAGCATATCTTCGGTAATGCCGACTTCCAGCCGCGCCGCTTCGGCCATGCCGAAATGGGTGGTGGAGGCCGGATGGGTCATGAGCGACCGCGAGTCGCCGATATTGTTGCTGATATCGACCAGTTCGAGCCCGTTGAGCAGGCCGTGCGCTTCGGCCCGGCCACCGCCGACATAGAGTGAGAAGATGGGACCGGCCATCGCCATTTGCGACATGGCCAATGCGTGCTGGGGATGGCTTGGAAGGCCGGGATACAGGACTTTCGCCACGCGGCCTTCAAGGAAGGCGGCGACCTTCAGCGCATTTTCGCTCTGGCGGCGGATGCGAAGGTCCAGCGTTTCCAGCCCCTTCAGCACCACCCAGGCGTTGAAGGCGCTGAGCGTCGGGCCGGTGTTGCGGTGGAACGGCAGCAGGACATTGTCGATCCACTCGCGCGTGCCGCAGACCGCGCCCGCGAGCACCCGGCCCTGACCATCCATCATCTTGGTCGCACTATAGGCTACGACATCCGCGCCAAATTCCATAGGCCGCTGGAGCGCTGGTGAGGCGAAGGCATTGTCCACAACGCTGGTGATGCCATGCGCTTTGGCAATGGCGCAGACGGCGCGCAAGTCCACCACATCCATGGTCGGATTTGCGGGGGTTTCGAAGAAAAACACCTTGGTGTTGGGCCGGATCGCCGTTTCCCATGCGGCGGTATCGCGCGCGTCGATCGTGGTCGTTTCGATCCCGAATTTGGGCAGCAGCGTATCGGTCAGCCAGCGGCAGGAACCGAACGCCGCCTTCGCCGCGACGACATGGTCGCCCGCCGACAACTGGCACAGCAGCGCTGCGGTCATCGCCGCCATGCCGGTAGCGGTGGCGCGACAGGCTTCCGCCCCTTCGAGCAGGGCGATCCGCTGTTCCAGCATCTCCACGGTGGGGTTCTGGAGGCGCGAATAGGTCATGCCCTGCTGTTCACCGGCAAAGCGCGCGGCGGCGTCCTCCGCCCGGTCATAGCTGTAGCCGCTGGTCAGGAAGAGCGCTTCGGAGGTTTCACCCCATTCGCTGCGCGCTGTGCCGCCCCGGATCGCCAGAGTGGCAGGCTTCCAGTTCTTGGTGATATCCGGGTTTTGGCCGCTTTTCCGCTTCATATCGCTTTCCGCATGTCCTGCCGCACCACGGGGGTGGCGCCGCCCAATATTTCGGCCATCTGGCTCATGTCGCCATTACCGCCAGACAGGATAACTGCAACCTTCTTGCCCCGCATCGCCTCCTTTTCCTGAAGCGCGGCGGCAAGCGCGACGGCTCCGGCCCCTTCGGCCAGATTATGCGTGTCCTGCCAATAATGGCGGATCGCGGCAGCGACTTCATCGTCGGTGACGGCGACGAAGCGGTCGGCGCGGGGTCCGAAATAGTCGAGCGCGGCCTGTACCGGCGTGCATACCGCCACGCCATCGGCAAAAGTGTAGGCGGTGGGGCTGGCGAGCAACCTGCCCGCCTCGAACGAGCGCTTGGCGGCATCGACATGGGCGGAGACGACGCCGACGACCTTGGTCGCGAGGCCCAGCGCATCGCGCGCCGCGATCGTGCCGCAGAGGCCGGAACCGCAGCCGACGGGGACGTAAACCGTGTCGAGGTCCGGCACCGCATCGAACAGTTCCAGCCCATAGCTGGCGACGCCCCGGACCAGTTCGTCATGATAGGCCGGGACCATGAAAAGCCCCTGCTCGGCAGACAGGCGGAGCGCTTCGGCCTTGGCGCTGTCGAAATCATGGCCATGTTCGATCAGGGTTGCGCCGAACGCCCGCATAGCCGCATTCTTTTCCAGCGCATTGCCGTGGGGGACGATGATCGTGGCCTTGAGGCCCGCGGCAGTGGCGGCGCGGACCTGCGCCTGCCCATGATTGCCACGGGTTGCGGTGATGATGCCGGTGACATGCGGGTGCGTGCGGCGGAGCCAGTCGATATAGGTTATCGCCCCGCGCACCTTGAACGCCCCGGTAGGCGTGTGATTTTCATGCTTTACCCAGAGTTCGCATCCTGCGCGCGCGGACAGCAGCGGCCATGCATATTGCGGGGTTGGCGGCACCTGGGCATGGACCATCGCGGCGGCGGAACGGAGCGAAGCAAGGGAGAAATCTGTCATGACAGCCGCAATAAGCCGGGCGCCGGGAACAGGACAGAACCTTTGCGATGAAATTGGCCCTGAACTGCCGCCGGCAGTCCGGTTCTGACCCTGAGGAAATGTCAGCATTCAGTCGCGCGTCAGGCTGCCCCCCGTGGCTGCGCATCGATCAGCGGATAGAGGCACCGTTCTTCCCATGCCATCCGATCGGCCAATTCGCCTTGCAGCACCAGCACCGCCGCAAGATAGTCGTCCCAACTCCCCTTGATCACTGCTGGCGTCCAATATTTGATATGGTCGCTGTAGCGCAGGAACAGGATGCGGATTGCCCGGCCATGTTCGCGCAGGACCGGATCGGCCTGCGCCGCCTGACGGCCGTTCCGCAAGTCCAGGGCGCGGGCGTCCTCTCGCCCCATATGTTGACGGAACAGCTGGGAAAAGGAGATACGCCTGCGCGCTATGTCCGGCAGGGCTTCGGAACCGCGCGTGCGCAAGACATGCGCGAAATCGTGCATCATGGCGCGCAAGGCGTCATGATCCTGCTTCAATATAATCGTCATTCGTTGCGTCCCCGTTTTCTTTTAAGAACGACGGGGCGACGAAATCTTAAGGGCGGCGGTGGCCTGTCAAAGAACCGCCAGCACCGCATCGCCCATTTCGACCGTGGTCATGGCACCGCCCAGGTCGGCGCTGCGCGCGCCGTTGGCCAGAGCCTTGGCCACGGCCGCCTCGATACGATCGGCCTGCGCGCCGAGGTCGAGCGAATAGCGCAGCATCATCGCGGCGGACAGGATGGTCGCCAGCGGATTGGCCTTTCCAGTGCCCGCAATGTCAGGGGCGGACCCGTGGATCGGCTCGTACAGCCCCTGCCCGCTGCCGTTGAGCGTGGCGGACGCCAGCATGCCGATGGAGCCGACGCACATGCTGGCCTGATCGGACAAAATGTCGCCGAACAGATTGCCGGTGACGATGACATCGAACTGGCCGGGGTTGCGGACCAGCTGCATCGCGGCATTGTCCACATACATATGGCTGAGCGCCACGTCGGGATAGTCCGCCGACACCTCTATCACCACGTCGCGCCATAGCTGGCTGGTTTCGAGCACATTGGCCTTGTCCACCGAACACAGCTTGCCGCGCCGCGCCTGTGCCGCCTGGAAGCCGCTATGGGCGATGCGGCGCACTTCGGCTTCGTTGTACGACATGATGTCATAGCCTTCGCGCAGGCCGTCGGCCGTGGTGCGGAAGCCCTTTTTGCCGAAATAGACGTCGCCATTGGTTTCCCGGACGATCAGCAAGTCGATCGCGCCGGCAACTTCAGGCTTGAGGGCGGATTCGTCGGCCAGTTCGGGAAATACCCTGGCCGGGCGCAGGTTGGAAAAGAGGCCGAGTTCCTTGCGCAGGCCCAGGATCGCCTGTTCGGGCCGCAGATGGCGTTCAAGGGCGTCGCAATCGGGATCACCCACCGCACCGAACAGGATGGCGTCGGCGCGCCGGGCCAGTTCCAGCGTTTCGGGCGGGAGCGGATGGCCGACCGCCTTATAGGCCGCGCCACCGACCAGCCCCTGCTCATAGGTCAGCCCGTCGATCGCCAGTGCATCCAGCACGCGCTTGGCCTGATCGACGATTTCGGGACCGATGCCGTCTCCGGGGAACAGGGCGATCAACATGGGCGGGCACTCCTTATATTGCGTGGCGATCCCTTATGGAGACAGGAGGTTTCACGCAACCGCCCTTTTGAGCCTTTCGACCAACCTTTCCCTTGCTGCCAGCACATCGGCACGCCAGTCGGTGAGGATGGAGCGTTCGAGGAAGAAGCCGGTCAGGCGCAAGCCGTCGAGTATCTGGCCCCATTCGCCCGTGCCGCCTTCCAGCAGGAAGGGGGGAAGCGGCAGGAGCAGGCTTTCATAGCCGACGGCCCCTACCCGGCTGACCGCCGCCGCGCTGCGCGGGCTGACGAAGGTGAGATCGGTGGCGTCGCCCGTCGCCGCGCAGCGCGTCAGATCAAGGCCGAAGCCCAGTTCGGCGAGCAGCAGCAGTTCGTAGCGAACCAGCGCCACCGCCCAGCCACGGGCCGCAGGGGCGGCCTCCACCGCGCCCAGCACGCCATCGAGCGCGGAATGAAGCGCGGGATAGGGCGTCCCTTCCGGCAGGGCGATGGCGGTCAGCGCGCAGGCCCAGTCGATCGCGGCGGCAGGCAGGGGTTCGGCATGAAGCGGCGCGCGGCTGTGCGCCAGTTCGACGGTCAGGCTGGCGAGCTGTTCCTCCGTCCGGGCGCGGAAGGTCGCCGCGACGCTATTGCCGGGGAGCAGCACTGGACGCATCGCGCGGGATCGCCCGCCCCGCACATAGCCCGCGATCAGGCCATGGTCGGGCGTCAGCAACCGCGCGATCGCGCCATGTTCGCCATGCTGGCGCAGCGAGCAGACGATGGCTGATGTCGCGAGGATCGACATGCGCTATGCGCCCCCGCCGGGATCAGCCATGAAAATAATCATAGACCTGCTGCGCCACCGCTTTTGAAACACCCGGCGCGCGGGCCAGATCCTCCAGCGCCGCGTCGCGGACGGCGCGGGCGGTGCCGAAATGCATGAGCAGGGCTTTCTTGCGGGCGGGGCCGATACCGGGAACTTCGTCCAGCGACGACACGGTGATCGCCTTGCTGCGCTTGGCGCGGTGGGCGCCGATGGCGAACCGATGCGCTTCGTCGCGCAGGCGCTGGAGGTAGAAGAGGACGGGGTGATTGACCGGGAGCGTCAGTTCGCGGCCATCCATCAGGTGAAACACTTCCCGCCCGTCGCGGCCATGGTGCGGCCCCTTGGCGACGCCGACCATATTGACATCCTCGATGCCCATTTCCTCCAGCATGGCGCGGGCGGCCGATAGCTGGCCCTTGCCGCCGTCGATCAGCACCAGATCGGGCCATTCGCCACTGTCGCGATCAGGGTCTTCGCGCTGGGCGCGGCCAAAGCGGCGTTCGAACATTTCGCGCATCATTGCGAAATCGTCGTTGGAGATTTCGGGGTTCTTCATGTTGAACTTGCGATAGGCGTTTTTGCGGAACCCCTCCGGCCCCGCGACGACCATCGCGCCAAGGGCATGAGCGCCCTGAATATGGCTGTTGTCGTAGATTTCGATCCGATCAGGCACAGCGTCCAGCCCGAACATCTCGACCATCTCGTCGAGGATCTTGCCCTGGCTGGTGGTTTCGGCGAGGCGGCGGTCCAGCGCCTCTACCGCATTGCGTTGCGCCTGCTTGATCAGGCGGGTGCGATCGCCGCGCTGGGGGACTTCGATGCGGACCTTGCTGCCGATCCGTTCGCTGAGCGCCTGCGCCATCAATTCGCATTCGGCGGGCGCGCGGTCGGCCAGGACCAGCTTGGGCGGCGGCACTTCCTCGTAAAACTGGGCCATGAAGCTGGCCAGCACCTCGTCCTCCGCCACTTCGTTGGTGTGGACGGGGAAGAAGCTGCGATGGCCCCAATTCTGGCCGCCACGAATGAAGAAGGCCTGGATGCACATTGCGCCACCCTTTTGCGCCAGCGCGAAAATGTCGGCGTCGCCAAGGCCTTCGGCATTGATCGCCTGGCTGCCCTGAATGAAGGTCAGCGCCTTGAGGCGATCGCGGATGACGGCGGCCTGCTCGAAATCCATCGCATCGGACGCGGCCTGCATCGCGGTGCCGAGCTTCTGCTGCACCTTGGTCGACTTGCCACCCAGGAAATCCTGCGCGTCGCGGACCAGTTCGGCATAGCCTTCCGGGTCGATGCGATCGACGCAGGGGGCGGAGCAGCGCTTGATTTGATAGAGCAGGCAAGGGCGCGAGCGATTGGCGAAGAAGCTGTCGGTGCAGGAGCGCAGCAGAAAGAGCTTTTGCAGCGCGTTGATGGTGCGGGTGACCGACCCGGCACTGGCGAAAGGACCATAATAGCGGCCCTTCGCCTTGCGCGCGCCGCGATGCTTCTGGACGCGGGGAAAGGCATGATCCTCCCGCAGCAGGATGAAGGGGAAGCTTTTATCGTCGCGCAACAGCACATTGTAGGGCGGGCGGTAGCGCTTGATGAGTTGCGCCTCCAGCAGCAGGGCTTCGGCCTCGCTGTTGGTGGTCACGATCGTCATGGAGCGGGTCTGGGCGACCATGCGTTGCAGGCGGCGGGGAAGCCGGTCGACCTGGGTATAGTTGGCGACGCGATTCTTGAGCGCGCGGGCCTTGCCGACATAGAGGACGTCGCCGCGCGCATCGTGCATCCGATAGACGCCGGGCCGGATCGGCAGGGTTCGCAGCGTGGTGCGGATCGCCTCCACCCCCGCGTCGATGTCCGGCGCGCCGGACCCCCGCACCGTGTAGCTGGCCTTGTCCTCGTTGAAACGGTCGGGGGATTGGGGTTGCGACATGGGGATGAGATAGCGTGCCGGGCGGGGATCGCAATGGGGGCGGTTGGGGTGATGGCCACAGGGAACCCATCGTCCCTCCGGCAGAGCTATCGCGCCTATGAAACTGCCCTTGCCTTCATCGTCATGCTGAACTTGTTTCAGCATCCATTTCTCGTCACATGCGGCGGCAGTGTTTGGGGCACGATGGATCCTGAAACAAGTTCAGGATGACGTTGTAGAAATAACGAAACGTCATGCGCGATTTCTCAGCCCCGCGGGGGAGGACTTAAAGCGCCAACGCAAAAGGGCCGGGATTGCGCCCGGCCCTTTTCCATTTGTCTGGCGTGGCGCGATCAGACGACCGGGCCGAGACCCTTGATGGCGCTATCGACCAGAGCCTTGTCGGCGCTGGCATCATGGCCCTGTGCGATCAGACTGGCCGCGGCCGTGGTTGCGGCGTTGACGGCGCGGGCGCGGATGGCGGTGATGGCAGCGCGTTCGGCGGCGCCAATCTTGTCCTCAGCCATTTTCTGGCGACGGACGACCAGATCCGCGGCAGCGGTGCGGGCGTCCTCCAGCAGGGTTTCGGCCTCATGCTCGGCGGACTTGCGCATCGCTTCGGCCTCACCCGCAGCGGCGGCGAGTTTCGCCTCATATTCGGCCTTGAGCGCATCGGCCTCGGCACGCAGCTTGGAGGCTTCGGCGAGTTGCGCCTTGATCTGTGCGATCCGCCCGTCAAGCACGCTGCCGATCAGCGCGGGAACCTTCTTGAACAGAAGGATGGCGATGAAGGCCGCCATAGCCAGGCTGACCCAGGCGGTGGCGTCCATGCCGACAGCCTTGGGATCGCTATGGGGGGCGACGCCTTCGTGCGCGACGGTGCCGACCGGCTCCAGCCCTTCGGCATGGATTGCCTGTTCAAGGTTCGGGGGCGTTTCCGCCGAATGCTGTGCTGCTGCCTCAGCCATGGGCCAGTGCCGCCTTTACTGCGTTGCGGGCTGCATCGTCCGACGCTTGCACGCCAGCGATACGGGCCACCATGTCGCGTGCCGCATCGGCAGCGACGGTTTCAATTTCTGCCAGAGCGGCATCGCTGGCGGCCTTGATCCGGGCTTCGGCGGCCGCGATCTTGGCGGCGACTTCAGCGTCGGCGGCAGCGAGCTTGGTTTCAGATGCCTTGGCGGCTTGCGCCTTGGCCTGAACCAGCATCGCCTGGGCGGCGGCACGGCTTTGCGCGTCACGGACGCGATAGTCGGCTTCCGCTTCGTCGGCGCGGGCGAAGGCGGCCTTGGCCGCGTCCAGATCACCACTGATCTTCGCGTCGCGCGCGTCCGCCGTACCCTGAACCTTGGGCACCATGCCGAGGCCGATGACGAAGAACACGAAGCCGAAGGTCAACAGCAACCAGAAAATCTGGCTGGAGTAGGTTTCGGCGATTTGCGCGATTTGAGGCATATCTATCCGTCCGATCAGGGCGCGGTCAATTTGGGGGGATGCGGGCGGGCCAGCATGAAGCCGCCCTGCCCGCACCCAATATGTGTCAGGCCACGAACACCAGGATCATGGCGATAACGAACGCCAGCAGACCCAGAAGTTCCGCCGCGGCGAAACCGATGAACAGGCGGCCCTGCTGACCATCAGCAGCACCCGGATTGCGCAGCGCGCCTTCGAGGAACGCGCTGAACACGTTGCCCACACCGAGGGCAGCGATGCCCGCACCGATCGCGGCCAGGCCAGCACCGAGCAGCTTTGCGGCTTCTGCGTCCATGTCGTAAACTCCTTCGTTAGAATATTGATAATGTTGACGAAATTACGGAAATCTTAGTGCAGGTTTTCGGCATCGTTGAGATAGACCGAGGTCAGCAGCGCGAACACATAGGCCTGGATCACCGCAACCAGCATTTCCAGCGCGCTGATGCCGATCATCAGGACGAAGCTGGCGGTGCCGACGGTGAGACCCAAAGCCGGCGAGGCATTGGCGCTGTTGATGACGAAGCCCGCCAGCACCTTCAGCAGTACGTGGCCAGCGGTCATCGCGACGAACAGTCGCAGGCCCAGGCTGAACGGACGCACCATGAAGGAGACGAGTTCAATGAAGAAGAGCGGTACCACCATCAGCGCGGGCGTGCCATGGGGCACGAACAGCGAGAAGAAGTGGAAGCCATGCTTGGCGAAGCCGACGATCAGGACGATCGAGAAGCTCATGATCGCCAATACGCCAGTGGCGGTGAAATGGCTGGTGAAGGTGAAGGGGTGAAGCCCCACCAGACCCAGCGGCAGCAGCCCCAGAAGGTTGGCCAGCAGAATGAACATGAAGAGCGAAAAGACGTAGGGGATATATTTGCGCCCCTTGTCGCCGATATTCGCAATCAGCAGATTCTTGATGAAGCCGGTCATATATTCGACCGCCATCTGCCAGCGACCGGGGACCAGTTCGCGCTTCATGCCGCCGATCACGAAGATCCACAGCACCACAGCCGCGAGCACCATATAGAGCGCGCTGTTGGTGAAGGCGATGTTGAAGCCACCGATCGACAGATGATCCGTACCGAACAGCGGTTCGATCGCAAATTGATGCATCGGATCGATTTTGCCGGATTCTGCCACGCTGGACCCCTGTTACGTCTAAACCGTCTAAACGTCGGACTATGACAAAAGCGTCCCTTATTCCGGGGGACGCTTCGTCGTCGTCAATCTGATGATGTTCCTGAACGCCGCCACGATGCCAAGACCGAGGAAAACGAGCAGGAGCCATGGGGATGTGTCAAACAGCCGGTCCAAAACCCAGCCGATCAACGCACCGCCAACAAGACCGCCGATCAGTTCTGCAAGAACCCGGTTGCCCAGGCGAGACCCATCGTCCGCCTGTTGCTCCACAGCCCCCTGCCTGACCTTTTCGACAGATTCAGCGCGCGCAATCCGCTCTTCCAGAGACGTGATGCGCGCATCTTCCCCCGCCGGGTCCTGTCCGGATCCATCCGCAACCATGTTCGTCCTCCATCGGGGTTTTACCCCATATGGCAGGCGGCATGGCGCTTGCGGCTGCACCCGTCAAGGCGCGGCCCGTTTAGAAAGGCGATTGCGGATAGTCAACCATGGTTGGGCAGAGATTGGCACCCCCGGACGAAGGAATGAGAAAAGTCCGCCAGTGCGTCTTTTCAGCCCGCCGATGCGCAATAGGGCGGCAGCGCGATCGGGCCGGCACCCTTGGTCTGCCACGCGCCAGCGCCGATGCGATACACCTGGCCGGTCTTGACCCTGCTGCTGAGCGTCTGACAACCAGTGGCGGCCGCGACATCCTGCACGGTGACGCCACGCTGGCTGGCCAGCTGCGTATAGGCGGCGCGACGCTTGATGTTGATCGATTCGACTTCGGCGCGGACATCGCCCGCCACCGTCCCGGCGATGCCGAGATAGCCATCGGCCTGTTCGCCCACCGTGCCGGCCGCCATGGCGCTGGCCACGGCCCCGGTCTGGGCACGGGCGGGCGCGGTCATTGCAAAACCAGCGGCCAGCGCGACGGCGGCACCAGCGGCGATCATGAGCATCTTGCGTGTCATTGCGGGAACAACTCCGGGTTATTCTGGATGAGATCCTGTGCGTCACGTTGCAGGCGCACGACGACCTCCTGCTGCACCTTAACATTCAGGTTGATTTCGATCGGCTTGTCAGGCGCCTTGACCTGAATACAGCCCCCCAGGGCCAGACCGGCGAAACCCGCCATCATGATTGCTTGCTTCTTCATTTGCGCTCCCTGTTTGGCATGTTGTCGCTTTCCGCAGGCTGAACCGCAAGGCTTTCGTTCATTTTGCTCTTCATGGTCGCCTGCATCTGGTCGCCGATGCTGTTCTGGATGAGTTGCGAGGGATCGATGAAGGACTGGGCGGTGCCGAGCAGCCCGCGGAAGGGCGCGGCGATCCGCACGTTGAACAGGAAGGGCAGGCCCGTGAAGTTGCGTGCCAACCCTGCCGGGGTGCCGCCCAACTGGCCGCGATTGACGCCGTTGAACACGACATTGGTGACCATTTCGCCGTCCAGCGCGCCGTCCATCAGGATCGTCAGGCATTTATATTGCAGATTTTTGAGCGCATCGAACGCCAGCCGCCCCATCGTCCCAAGCTGCTCGTTCGATACGGGGCCGACATAGGAGAGCACACCCGATTGCCGCGCGGGATCACAGGGGATGGTCGGCAAGACGCCTTCGGGCATCAGCAGCGGCGGCATGCCCTGTTGCCGGGCGACGAGCACCCCGCCCGCGACCCGCCCGCCCTGCGAGTTGAATATGAGGGGCATGAGGCCATCAAATGTGCCGGTAGCCGAGATATTGTCCAGCTCCATCGCCTGGATGAACGCCCCGGCGTCGAGGCCGATGACGCGGAAGGTCAGGTAGCGATCGACATCGGCGCTGAAATCCATGGTGGTCGGAAGCAGGACCAGCTGCCCGCCCGAAAATGGCCAGCCGCCGCCCTCGATTCGGACCTTCTGCCCCGCTTCCAGCCGATAGCGGACAGTGCCGTCGCGGACTTCCACGCCGGGATTGACGGACGTGATCTTGACGGTCTGGCCCGGCGCGGTGACCATGTTGATAAGGTCGGTGAAGCGGATTTCGCCCGACAGGCCCTGCACCGGGCCAAAGGCGGCGGCGAGATTGGCATTATCGGTGCGAAACGTGCCGGTGGAGGTGACGTTGGAACCGTTCCAGTCGATCCGCCCGTTCCCCGTCACGGTCGCCGCGACATTGGCGACGACGCCGAGCGCCAGCGGGGTGACTTCGTCAGGCTGGAGAGCAGGACCGAAAACCAGGCCGGGCACGTCGAGGTCCGCATGCCCTTTGCCGCTGCCAAGCTCATGCGCGATGCTGGTACGGGCGACGGTCGCGCCATTGCGCGGCGAGGCCAGCGTGCCGGTCGCCGCGATGCGGCCATTTTTCAGGGTCAGGGCAAAATCGGGAACGGCAAGCGGGTTGAAGCGGACGGGCGACTGCGAATCGCGCACGGTCATGGCGGCGCGGAAATCGAGCGTGCTGTCGGCGAAGCGCCAGGTACCGTTGCCCTGTTCGACGATCAGCGGAACGGTGCCGATCTGCCCCCCTGCCCCGCTCACAGTGCCGCCAAGACCGCGCGCAGTCATCGCGCCGTCCAGGCTGGCGGCGGTCAGGCGGACGGGAGCGTCGTTCGGGCCAAGCGTCAGCGCGGGGTTGGCAAGGGCGAAGCCGGTCTGGCCAAGTGCGATGCGGGCATGATCGGCGGTCAGGCGCAGCGGGCTGTCGCCGCTGGTGCCGACAAGCGCCAGATCGGGGATGTCCGCGCCGCCGCTGATGCCCTTTGGCCCCATGGCGAACAGCGCGCCGCCATCCAGAGGACAGAGTGTCTGGCGCGTCTGGCCAATGGCAAAGGCGCCATAGCGGGCTTCGATCAACGACAGGGGCACGCAGCGGCGGTTGATCGCCAGCGCGCCATTGGCGGCAAGCTGTCCCTCGATCGGCAAGCGAAGGCCGCGCAGGCGACCATCGGGCAACGGCCCATCGAGGCGCAACGCCGTCGAGAAACGGGTTGCGCCATCGGGCTGGGCGATGAAGCGGACGCGATCGATGCTCAGGCGCGCGTCGCCAGCGGCGTAGGGATCGACGAATAGTTCGCCGCCAAAGCCGCCACCGGCGCGGCGAGCCAGGCGCAGCGCGGCGTCTGGCAGGCCGCCTCCGCCCGTCCGCAACGCGCCTTCAAGCGCCCAGTCGAGGCTGGAACCGGCGCGGCCCGGCCAGGCCAGCGTGAAGCGGCCATCCGGGGACAGGCCGACCTGCGCGCCGCTGCGGGCGACAAGGCGGCTATCGGTGAGGGCAAGGCTGCCCGCTGCGCCCCGCTGGACGAAGGCGAAGCGCGTGCTGATGTTATTATTGTCCCCCGCGCGGCGCACCGCATCGGCCAAGCGGGTCGCGAGCGGGCCGACGGGGGTGCCAAGGGTGGAGCTGCGCAGCGACGCCAGCGGATCGCGGCCCGCCATATGGAGCTGACGCCCCGACAGTTCGCCTTGCGCCTTCGCTTCGCCGCTCTTGACCGACCATGTTCCCGCAAGGCTCGCCTGTTCGATCATGACCCCCTGCCCCGCCAGCGCCCTTGCGCCGATGCGGGCACGGCCGCTGGTGGCGGATGCCGTGCCGTCGAAATCGACACGGCCGCTGGGTGCGGCCAGAACGATGCCGCTGGCCTTGAGCGCCTCACCCGACAGGTCGACATGGCCGCTCCAGCGGTCGAACGCTTGCCCCAGCGTCAGGTCAATCGTCGCCACCGGGCGGGCCATCGCGGCGCTATCGTGGCAGGCAAGCGCCGAGGCGCGCACCGGGCCGGTGACATGCGGACGGCCCCGGTCAATGGCGATGGCCAGCGACGCGCGCCCGTCCGTCAGGCCGCAACCGGCAAAGGCCGCGCGGGGCATGGCGGCGGCCAGTTTGCCCCGAAAGCCGGAGCGCAGATTGCCGGTCCCGTCGATACGCATTGCCACCTGACCGGCATCGGTATCGAGCCGCAAACGCGCGTCGTTGAGTGCAAGGAGGATGTCGGGCAGGCTGAAGGGTTCGGTGGAGTCAGGATCGCTGAACTTGTCCAGTTCGCCCAGGCGCAGCACGCCGTCGCGATAGGAACCGCGCATCCGCACGCCGCCCGCGCGCACCGCGGCGACCTGTGGCGTCAGCCCGGCGAAAGCAATGTCGACCTCTACCCAATCGGCGGTCAGATCCGGATTGGCCGGGTCGCCCAGCAGGATATGTTCGATCCGCTGGGTGCGCAGGCCCACATCGGTCAGATCATAATTGGCCTGCACCCCGCGCCGGTTCAGTTCGCGGCTGACGAAATTTTCCGCGATCGGCGCGCGCTGCGTCCACAGCCCGGCCAGCACCAGTGCAAGCGACCCGGTGCCGACACCCAGCCAGCGTAGCCAACCCCGGCGAACCTGCTCTTCGCCGTCCTGTTCTTCCATGCTTATGGCCAACCCCGGCTTTCAAGTAACGCTGATGGTCCGTAACGGGACCATAACGTCCGTACGCGATTAAATATCCTTGCCCCGCGATTCCGCAACTTATAGCGTCGATGGCCAGTAGCGAGGAACGCAGGTTTGGCGGAGCAGGACGCAAAAGTCACGCATGATGGCGCGGGGCATCGCGCGCGGTTGCGGCAGAAGCTGGCCGAAAGCGGCGGAGATGCGCTGCATGATCATGAACTGATCGAATATCTCCTGGCGCTGGCGATTCCCCGGCGCGATACCAAGCCGCTGGCCAAGGCGTTGCTGCGCGAATTTGGCGGCATTGGCGGGCTGATGAGCGCGGACTGGCAAGCGATCGCGCGGGTGCCGGGCATGGGCGACACCAGCATCGCGGCGATCAAGATCGTGCAGGCGACGATGCTGCGGACGCTGCGCAACGAGGTGGCGGCGCGGCCCGTGCTGGCCAGTTGGCAGGCGCTGCTCGACTATCTGCGCGCGGACATGGCGTTTCTGGGGGTGGAGCGGGTGCGGGTACTGCACCTGAACGCGCGCAACATGCTGATCCGCGACGAAAATATGGGCGACGGATCGATCGACCAGGCCGCCATCTATGTCCGCGAGGTGATCAGGCGGGCGATCGACCTGGGGTCAGCAGCGATCATATTGGTCCATAACCACCCCAGCGGATCGCCCGAACCCAGCCGTCAGGACATAGAGGTGACACGCCAGATCATCGACGCAGGCAAGCGGCTCAACATCGCGGTGCATGACCATATTATCGTCGGCACGAACGGGCATAGCAGTATGCGGGCGATGGGGTTGTTGTGAGGGGGGATGGGTGGATTGCGGACGTAGCCAAATAAACGGCGATGGATTATTATGTGATATGATCGCCGCTGATTATCCTATTTCTGAGGAACAGCTTGTCGACATGCTGCTTGCTCGGAACGGCAGACGGACATTGGTCATTACTGTCAACAAAGAACCGATGAAGGTGACGTCCATAGAAATCACCGACCTTCCCTCAGATGCTGAATGGGATCATTATGCAGACATTGGAGGTATAGGCTTGATGAGTGATGGAGGAAAATACTCCTTTTATTCTACTGAGATCGGCACGGTTGCGGACCTGATAAGCGGAGAGCTAATCTACATCCGCAAGCCTGCATAAATTGAGCCTTCGTGGGTGCTACACGGCCTACGGAGTGACCAAGAATGGCCGCTCATTACCACTCCCCCATCGTCATGCCGGGCTTGATCCGGCATCCCGCTTTTCTTCGCGCAGAAAGCGGGACCCCGGATCAAGCCTGTCCTGAGCTTGCCGAAGGGTCCGGCGATGACGGAGGTGGGCGTTTCTGGTCGCTCATGGGCGGACAGTGCAAAGCCCGACCTACCCGACAATCAGGCGTCGAAGCCGAAGTTCAGGAATTCGGGGACCGGGCCGTTCCAGCCTTCTTCGGGGCCGTCGTCTTGATGGTCGTTGCGGCGCTGGCGGGCGGGGGCTTCGGCGGCGCGGGGGGCGGCGGCTGGGCTGGCGGCTGCTTCCTCGCGCGGCTTTTGCGCGCGTGACCGGCGAGCCGGGCTGGGCTTTTCAGCGACGGATTCGTCCGCGACGGGCGCTTGAGCAGCAGGCTTTGCCGCGCGGGGCTTGCGGCCCCTTGGCGTCTTGGGTGCGGCTTCTTCGGCCGGTTCGGCGCTGGCGATGGCCTCCGCCGCGCCGACGATCTCGATCTTCGTACCGATCAGCTTCTGGATATTGTCGATCGCTTCGGCGTCCGCTTCTGTGACGAAGGTGTAGGCGACGCCTGATGCGCCCGCCCGGCCGGTGCGGCCGATGCGGTGGACATAATCGTCCGGGTGCCAGGGTGCGTCATAGTTGAACACATGGCTGACGCCCTTGATGTCCAGACCGCGCGCCGCGACGTCCGACGCGACGAGGATGTTGACGGTGCCGGCGCGGAAGCGTTCCAGTTCGGCGATGCGCGAACCCTGGTCGATATCGCCATGGATTTCGCCCGACTTGAAGCCGTCGCGTTGCAGGCTCTTGTTCAAGTCCCGCACCGTCGTCTTGCGGTTGCAGAAGATGACCGCGCTGGTGACGTCGGCTTCGCGCAGCATTTTGGACAATGTGTCGCGCTTCTTGCGCGCGTCCACCTTCACCAGACGCTGGGTGATGTTGGTCGATGCGCTGGCGGGACGCGCGACTTCGATCGATTTGGGATTGGACAGGAATTTGTCGGCCAGCTTCTTGATGACCGGGGGCATGGTTGCCGAAAACAGAAGCGTCTGACGCTGCGCGGGCAGCTTGGTGCAGATTTCCTCGATATCCGGGATGAAGCCCATGTCGAGCATCCGGTCGGCTTCGTCGATGACCAGCAGCGAACAGCCATTGAGCATGATCTTGCCGCGACCGAACAGGTCCATGAGGCGGCCCGGTGTCGCGATCAACACGTCCACGCCCTTTTCGAGCGCGGCAAGCTGGTCGCCCATCGACACGCCACCGATCAGCAGCGCCATCGAAAGTTTGTGGTATTTGCCGTATTTTTCGAAATTTTCCGCGACCTGGGCAGCGAGTTCGCGGGTCGGCTCCAAAATCAGCGATCGCGGCATCCGCGCGCGGCTGCGGCCATGGGCGAGGATGTCGATCATCGGCAGCACGAAGCTGGCGGTCTTGCCCGTCCCCGTCTGGGCAATGCCGATAATGTCGCGCATCATCAGGACGGACGGGATCGCCTGCGCCTGAATAGGCGTGGGCGTATCGTAACCGGCCTCGGTTACGGCCCTGAGCAATTCGTCGGAAAGGCCGAGATCGGCAAAAGTCATTCAATGGTCCGGGAACAGGAGGCTTGTCCGTCCTGCACGATAGCGAGACGGAAATCGGCCGCGCATTGCGGAAATATCGGCCGCTTGTCAAGGAAATCGCGCGATTTGCCCTGTCCTGCCGCCCGATCGCGACACTTAATCGTCGGGTTCGACGGCGATCAGCCGCTTGAAGCTTTCGATGGCGCAACTGGTCCCGCCGCGCGCCTGCAATTCGTCCCGGCCCGAACATAGCGACCCGTCCTCGTCCGGTTCGACGTAGAAACCGGAATAGAAAGCCGCCGCGTCGCACCCTTTTTCCAACCGCGCGCGATAGCGATGATCGTCGGCCAGGATCAGGTCCACCCCGTTGCGCACGGCGATGGCGGCAGCGCGAATCGAGCGGAGCGCGACGCAGCGCGGCCCCTTCTTTTCGTCCCATGCGTCGGCGGCTTTTTCCGTTATGCGCGCGGGCGCCCTGCCCTTGCGCGCCATCGGCACGCGAATGATGACGCGCTGTTCAATCGTCATTTGCGCCCATTGAACCGGGCTAGCCGTAGTGGCGGCCATCAGCAGCAATATGGAATGAACCAAATCGAACCCCTTTTGGGAATCGGAAGCTATCGACCCATGGTTGAACAGTCGATGAATTCAGGGGATAGGTGCGTCCCATGATTGGACAGGCTAATATCGATCGTTTCTCCGCGCTGCTTGGCCCCAAGGGCGTCATCACCGACCCGGATGATATTGCGCCATGGGTCAGCGACTGGCGCGGGCGCTATCATGGCACGGCCGCGGCGATCCTGTCACCTGTGTCGGTGGAGGAGGTTGCGGCCATCGTGGCGCTGGCAGGCGAGTTGGGAGTCGCGCTGGTGCCGCAGGGGGGCAATACGTCGATGGTGGGCGGGGCGACGCCGCCTGCCGACGGATCGGCGCTGATCCTGTCGCTGCGGCGGATGAACCGGATTCGCAGCCTGAGCGCGGACGATAATCTGGCGATCTGCGAGGCAGGCGTGATCCTGAGCAACCTGCACGATGCCGCGGAAGCCGCCGGTCGACGTTTTCCGTTGAGCCTGGGGGCCAAGGGGTCGGCTACCATCGGTGGGCTGGTGTCGACCAATGCGGGCGGTACGCAGGTGCTGCGCCACGGGACGATGCGGGCGCTGGTCGAAGGGGTGGAGGCAGTGCTGCCCGATGGCAGCATCTTTCATGGGCTGGATGCGCTGAAAAAGGATAATCGCGGTTACGACATCAAGCAGTTGCTGATCGGTGCGGAAGGAACGCTGGGCGTGATCACGGCGGCGGCGCTGCGGCTGGTTCCGGCCATAGCGGCGCGGGCGGTCGGCTGGGTCGGCGTCGCCTCCCCGGCCGATGCACTGGCGCTGCTTCGTCTGGTGGAAGCGGAATTGGGCGATGCCGTCGAGGGATTCGAAGTGATCGCCGACGAGACGCTGGGCTTTGTGCTGGGGCATATCCCCGGCACCCGGTCGCCGATCGAGACACGGACGGCATGGCATGTGCTGATCGAGGTCGATCATGGCGATCTGCGCGATCCGGGGCCGGTCGAACGGCTGGAGGGCGCGCTGGCGCTGGCGTTCGAACGGGAAATCGCGATCGACGCGGTCGTCGCCGCCAATGAAGCGCAGGCCGAAGCCTTCTGGCGAATTCGCGAGTCGCTGTCGGAATCGGAAAAGGCGCAGGGGCCGGCGCTGCAATATGACATCAGCGTGCCGGTGGCGCGGATGCCCGCTTTCATGATCGATGCGGCCGACGCGGCCATGGCGCGCTTTCCCGGCACGACGGCGTCATCCTTTGGCCATCTGGGCGATGGCAATGTCCATTTCCATGTCCGCGCGCCAAAGGGGACGAGCGACGGGCCGGGCTGGATCGCGGCGCAGGGCCAGGCGATCAACGCCTTCGTCCATGATGCTGTGGTAGCGGCTGGCGGGTCCATTTCCGCCGAACATGGCATCGGCCAGATGAAGCGGACGGAGCTGGCGCGACTGGCCGGCCCGGCGCGGATCGGCGCGCTGCGGGCGATCAAGGCCGCATTCGATCCGCAAGGGCTGTTCAATCCGGGGAAACTCATTCCCCTGCCCGATGAAGCCTGAAGATCAGGCCCGGAACCAATGTGTGAAAGCAATTGCCACCCGCTGCGCAGGGCTTTATCGCCCTCTCCCAGTTTTACGCCCGGCGGCGCCACTGCACAGCGCCGCTATATTGACAGAATGGATACCGGATCATGGCCAGCGCGCCCGCGAATAACCTGCCGATCTTCTACAATGACCTCCTTCCGCTGAGCAGCCTGGATCATGCCGATTTCCGTAGCGTGGCGGTCGATTCGGCCCCGTTCCTGACCAGCCAGCACGCCATTCCGCTGACGATCGACGAATTTGTCGCCGCCCAGCGTTTCGTGCCGATCATCTTTTCGGCGGGCACGGATTCGGTGCCGCTGGCGCTGATGGGCCTTAATGAAGGGGTCAACATCTTCGTCGATGACGAAGGCAAGCTGCGTGGCGGTCCGTCCTACATTCCGGCCTATGTGCGCCGTTATCCCTGGATGCTGGCTAAGCTGCGTCCCGACAGCGACGAACTGTCGCTGTGCTTCGATCCGACCAGCCCGGCGATCGGCCCGTTCGAGGACGGCCAGCCCCTGTTCGAGGATGGCAAGCCGACCGAACTGACCCAGGGCGTGCTGAAATTCTGCGAGGATTTCGAGCAGGCCGCTGCCCGCACCGGCCAGTTCGTGCGCGAATTGCAGGAAATGGACCTGCTGATGGACGGCGAGGTCGCGATCCAGACGCCGGGCAACGAACAGCCCTTCGTCTATCGCGGTTTCCGTATGATCAACGAGGAAAAGCTGCGCGACCTGCGCGGCGACCAACTGCGCAAGATCAACCAGAGCGGGATGCTGCCGCTGATCCACGCCCATCTCTTCTCGCTTCAGCTGATGCGCGACATTTTCGAAGCGCAGGTCAACCTGGGCAAGGGGCCGATCCCCCAGGTCGTTCAGGCCTGAACGGGAAGTTAACCCGAAACGGCGGAAATAATTGATAGAAAAGCGATTGCATCTCCTCTTGAAACGGAATGTGACCTGCCCTATCTACTGAACATGCGATGCACCTGCCCCCCTTTCGGGTGTATCGTATGGGCGCCTCCCCCTTTGGAGGCGTCTCCTCCCTGAACCTAGGCCGCTCCATGCTCTGCATGGGGCGGTTTTTTTTGGCATGCGGCTTTTCAACTGGTCTGGTCCCGGCGCGGTTTTCCTTGACGCGCCCGGCACGCCTTCCTAAAGCCCGGCCGCTGCCAGCCGCCCGACGCGGCGCATGGCCCCTTCGTCTAGCGGTTAGGACGCGGCCCTCTCACGGCTGAAACACGGGTTCGATTCCCGTAGGGGTCACCAATCAAATGCAGCCTGCCTGCACGACGCGCCCAACCCAGAGCAGAGGCGAGATTGCCAGGCATTTCCTGACCTATTCCAAGACATTTCCAACGTCACAAATAGTTGCAACATTTTGCAAGCTTGGCTAGGTTGCCGATGCGGAATGAAGTGGGGACTTCCGACCTTTCGCCAAAGATACAAGTCGCATAAATTGCTGCAATGGATGGCGGGAGCCGTCTGATGCCGTGCTTTGGGGGAGGCTTGGTCGATGGATCGCAAACAGGCTGTTATTTTCGGTGGCGGCGCGCTGGCGCTGGTTGCCGGGATAACGCTTGTCGTCCGCAGTGATGAAACACCCGCTGCGCAACAGAAGGTACCAGCGCCAGCCGGCCCTGTTACAACCGCCAAGGCCGCCGGCGCGCCAGTGCGGCCCAGCAGCGGCAATGCTGCGACTCCGCCCGGATTGGATGCGGCCCGCCCCACAGATTGCCTGATTGAACCCAGCCAGATCGTGCGGGTGAATAGTGGCGTCGAAGGGGTGATCCAGAATATCTATGTCGACCGGGGCGATGATGTTCAGCGCGGGCAGGTCGTTGCCCAATTATACACCGATGTCGAGCGCGCCGCCGCCGCCGCCGCACAGGCGCGTGCGTCCAACCCCCACACGGAACGTGCCGCTGCCAGCCGGGCGGCCTATCTCGCCACGGTCAGCCAGCGATCCGACCAGGTCAGCCAATATCTTGCCCGCGACGTCGTCGACGAAGCGCGCGCCAATGCGCAATCCGCCGCAGAAGAGCGCAAGGCGGCGGCGGAAGACCAGCGGGTTGCGCGACTGGAATATGTGCAGGCGCAGCGCGTGATCGGACAAAAGACCGTGCGCAGCCCGGTCAATGGCATCGTGACGGAGCGCCGCATGGCGCCGGGCGAGTATCGGGGCGCCGACGCGACGCATATTCTGACGATCGCGCAGGTCGATCCGCTGAATGTCGAAGTCTTTGCCCCTATCGCGCAACTGGACGCGGTGCAGGTGGGGGACGAGGTGTCGATCTTTCCCGAAGCGCCGGTCGGAGGAATATATCGGGCGCGTATCAAGGTGATCGATCGCGTGTTCGATGCGGCCAGCGGCACGTTCGGCATGCGTCTCGAACTGCCCAATCCCGGCAACAAGCTGCCCGCAGGACTGCGCTGCCGACTGGAAATCGACCGCAAGCCCGCAAGCATTACCGCGCGGAGCAAATAGGCGGTCCCATCCCACTGATCAGACAGGAGCTTTACGGACATGACCAGGAAGCAAGTCTATTTCGCAGGTATCGCTGCATGCGCCATCCTGCCATCGTCCACTAGCGCCGAAACCCTGCAACAGGCGCTGGAAGGGGCCTATCGCAACAACCCGACCATATCGGCCCAGCGCGCCAGCATCCGCGTTGCCGAAGAGGATGTGCCGCTGGCCCGCGCCGCCGGTATGCCCACGGTCGACGGCAGCGCGACCTATCAGGAAAATGTCCTGACCGGCAAACCCGCGCCGAGTGGATTTTTTTCCAACCCGGATCGTCAGCTTGTCGGTCAGATCAACGCCAATGTGCCCGTGTTTGATTTTGGCGGGGTACGCGGCAGTATGAACGCAGCCAAGGCGCGGCTGGAGGCAAGCCAATTCGGCATGAACAAGACGGAGGCAGACCTGTTTTCCGCTGTTGTGGGCGCCTATATGGACGTGCTGCGCGACGAGGCGGTAGTCGGGCTAAACCGCAACAATGTCGATGTGATGCGCTACACCGTCAAGGAAGCCGACGATCGCCGCCGCGCGGGCAGTCGCGGGCCGACCGATGTTGCGCAGGCGGAAGCGCGGCTCGCGCTGGCGGAAAGCCAGCTTGAAACCGCCGGAGCGCGGCTGATTTCAAGCAAGGAGCAATATTTGCGGCTGGTGGGCCGGGCGCCCGAAAATCTGGAACTGCCGCCGCCCTTGCCGCAAATGCCAGCATCGCCCACCGATGCCGTGGAAATGGCGCTGGCCAACAATCCCGAAATAGCCTCCGCCCGCGTGCAGCGGACCGCCGCAGGGTATGACATTGATGTCGCCCGATCGCAGGCTTACCCGCGATTGAGCGCGATTGGCGGGCTCAATCAATATGATTATCTCGGTTCGCTGGAGCAGGGCACAGGGCCGCGCAACGGGGATCGCGGGACGACGGCCTTTGTCGGTGTGACCTTGAAAATGCCGATACTGGATGGCGGGCGCACCGGCGCGCAGACGCGACAGGCACGCGCGAAGCAGGATGTCGCCGACAAACAGGCGCTGGATGCCGAAGGCAAGGTCATTGCCGAAACGCGATCCGCCTTCGCCACATGGCAGGCGACGACCCATGTGACCGACACGGCGCAGCGCGGGGTCAACGCCAACCAGCAGGTGCTGGCGGGGATGCGAGCGGAAGTCAGCGCCGGTTTGCGCCCGTTGCTCGACCAGCTCAATGCCGAACAGGAACTGCTCAATGCCCAGGTCACGATGCTGACCGCGCGGCGCGACGCCTATGTCGCGGGCTTCGCCCTGCTTGCGGTGATGGGCAAGGCCGACGCGGCGGATCTCAATTTCGACCAGAGCATCCTGTATCAACCGACCGTGAAGGCGGATTGACCGGCAGGCGTTCGCTTTCTTCGGGAGCGATCAGCGCCTCGCTATTCTCCGCCGCCAAAGGCCATCGTCTTACGGAGACGTTCCTCGGCGAGTTCGGTCTGTCGCCGGTCGGCGGCATGGCGTTTCTCGGCATTGCGCTGGGCCAGTCGGCGCAGCATTTTCGCCTTGCCATCGATCAGGGGCCAGTTCGTGACGGATGAGCCGATGATCCGGGCGGCGCGCGGCGCGAAATCGGCATAGAGCTGGTCGTCGAGCGCCGTGATGGCAATGGTGCTGCCGGGGTCGCCCTGCCTGGCCGCGCGGCCGAATAATTGGCGATCAATGCGTGCGGTGTCGTGAAAGGCCGTGAGGATGACATGCAATCCGCCAAGCGCCTTGGCCTCTGGACTGAGCAGGATGTCAGTGCCGCGCCCGGCCATATTGGTCGCGACCGTGACGGCGCCAGGCGCACCGGCTTGCGCGATGATGTCCGCCTCCTCCTCGTCCTGACGCGCGTTCAGTACGCGATGCGCTATGCCAGCGTCAGCCAGCGCGTGCGAGACGGCTTCGGAATCCGCGACCGAGCGGGTGCCGATCAATACCGGACGCGCGCCTTCCTGCGCCTGGACCTGGGCAACTTCGGCGGCGACCAACGCCCATTTGTCCTGCGCCGACCGTAGCATCACATGACCGCGATCATTGCGCATATTGGTCCGATTGCGCGGGATGACGACGACCTTCAGCCCATAATCGGCCCATAACTCGTCCGCAACCTCCCCGGCCGTGCCGGTCATGCCGCTCAACCGGCGATAGCGGCGGAAAAAGCGCTGATAGGTGATGCGGGCCATGGTGTTGCGAACGCCCGAAATCTCGACGGCTTCCTTCGTCTCGACCAGTTGATGCAGGCCGCCTTCCCACGATCGGTCGGCCATGACCCGGCCGGTCGATTCATCGACGATCTGCACTTTGCCATCTGTCACGATATAGTCGCGATCCCGCAAGAACAGCCGCGTGGCGGAAATCGCCCGCATCGCCAGTTCCTCACGCGCCAGCCTGATCCGCCATTGGGTGTGCGGCAGCCCTTGGGACAATTCGGCGACATTGGCCTTGCCATGCGTAGTCAAATGCACCGACCGCGTTCCTTCGGTCAGAATATAGTCCCGGCCTTCTTCCAGCTTGGAGGCCAGTTCGAGCGCCGCGAGATAGACGCCATCTGCATCGCCGGGCAGTTCGGCAGATAGGATCAGCGGCGTGCGCGCTTCATCAATGAAGATCGAATCCGCTTCGTCCACGATCGCGAAATGCAATCCGCGCATCAGCAAGGGCTGCGCAACCTGACCGAACAGCTCTGCAATCAGGCGCCGCCCCTGCCCTCTCCTTTTTCCCAACGCCGTCTGATCGCGCAGATAGTCGAACGTCATCTCCTTGTTCGTGCCATAGACGATATGGCATCCATAGGCCGCGCGGCGTTCGGGATTTTCCTGTCCATGGATGATCAGGCCGCAACTCAGGCCAAAACGCTCGATCACGGGGCGCAATTTGTTGCAATCACGTTCGGCAAGATAATCGTTCACGGTAAAAACATGCACCGGCATGCCCGCCATCGCGGCGGGGC
>NZ_BARE01000008.1 GCF_000367345.1 Sphingobium xenophagum NBRC 107872 | reverse complement strand
TCGCCTTATCGTGAGGGCAACACCCCTCCGTCAGGGCTACGCCCTGCCACCTCCCCTAGCAGGGGAGGATTTGAGCAGCCATGACCCAGCGCCTCACCACCACCGCGCCCGATTTCGCCGCCGCCTTCACCAACTTGGTCGACGCGCGCCGCGAAGCCGATGAAGATGTCTCGCGCGACGTGACCGCCATATTGAAGGCCGTGCGCGCGAACGGGGACGCGGCGCTGGCCGACTATACGCAGCGCTTCGACCATCATGACCTGAACGTCACCGGATGGGCCGTGACGGCGGCGGAAACCCGCGCCGCGCTCGACACGCTCTCGACCCCGCTGCGCGACGCGCTCGAACTCGCCGCCGCGCGCATCACCGCCTATCATGAAAAGCAGCGGCCCGTGGACAGCGACGGCGTGGACAGCGCGGGCGTGCGCCTGGGCGCGCGCTGGAGCGCGGTCGACGCAGCGGGCCTCTATGTACCGGGCGGGCGCGCCGCCTATCCCAGTTCGCTGCTGATGAACGTCATCCCGGCCAAGGTCGCGGGCGTGCAGCGCATCGCGATGGTCACGCCCACTCCCAATGGGGAGATCAACCCGCTGGTGCTGGCCGCCGCGCAGATTGCGGGGATAGAGGAAATCTGGCGCGTCGGCGGGGCGCAGGCCATTGCCGCGCTGGCTTATGGCACGGACCGGATCGCGCCGGTGGACGTCATCACCGGACCCGGCAATGCCTGGGTCGCCGAAGCCAAGCGCCAGCTTTACGGCGTGGTCGGCATCGACATGGTCGCCGGGCCTTCGGAAATCGTCGTCGTCGCGGACGGCAGGAATAATCCCGACTGGATCGCCGCCGATTTGCTCAGCCAGTCGGAACATGACCCGACCAGCCAGTCGATCCTGTTTACCGATGACGCGGCCTTTGCCGATGCGGTCGATCGCGCGGTCGACGGGCGGCTTGGCCAACTCGCCACGGAAAAGGTCGCCCGCGCCAGCTGGACCGCCAATGGCGCGATCATCATCGTGCGCGATTTTGAAGAGGCGATGCCGCTGGTCAACCGCCTCGCCGCCGAACATCTCGAACTCGCGGTGGACGATCCCGACGCGCTGTTCGCCAAGGTACGGCACGCCGGATCGGTTTTCCTGGGTCGCATGACGCCCGAAGCGGTCGGCGATTATGTCGCCGGGCCGAACCACGTCCTGCCCACGGGCCGCCGCGCGCGCTTCTCGTCGGGCCTGTCGGTGCTGGACTTCATGAAACGCACCAGCTTCCTCAGCCTCGACGATGCCGCGATCCGCGCGATCGGCCCGGCTGCTGTGGCGCTGGCCGAAGCCGAAGGCCTGCCAGCGCACGCGGCGTCAATATCTCTCCGTTTAACATAAATTCCGTTCGCCCTGAGCGAAGTCGAAGGGCTGGGCAGAGCCGAAGGCGAAGCCGCTTCGACAAGCTCAGCCCGAACGGCTAAGGAAGACATTATGAAAGCACGCTCCAAATCCCGCTCCGCCGCGCGCCTTGCCGCGGTCCAGGCGCTGTACCAGCTCGAAATGGAGGGTACGCCCGTCCATGTCCTGCTGCACGAATTCCATGCCCACCGCCTGGGCGCCACGATCGAGGATGTCACCTACGCCCCGGCGGAGGAGCCGTTTTTCGATGATATCGTGTCCGGCGTGGACAAGCGCCGGGACGAGATCGACGCGCTGATCGTCGCCCGCCTGTCGAGCCTCTGGAGCCTTGAACGGCTCGACAAGCCGATGCGCCAGATCCTGCGCGCGGGCACCTATGAACTGCTGGCCCGTGCCGACATCGCGACCGCGACGATCATCAGCGAATATGTCGATGTCGCCCACGCCTTCTACGACAAGCGCGAGTCCGGCTTCGTGAACGGCTTGCTGGATGCCGTGGCCAAGGACGCGCGTAAGTAAAGCTCCGTTCGCCCTGAGCGAAGTCGAAGGGCGCGCCTGAGCGAAGTCGAAGGCATCTCGCTGCGCTCGATGTAGGGCTTCGACTTCGCTCAGCCCGAACGGTAGGGTATAGCCATGTCCGCCGAATCCCGCTTCCTCGACCTGCTGCGCCTGCTGGCCAACCATCCCGCCGCGCAGGGGTTGATGGACGACGTCGCGATCCTGCCGGTCGGCGACACGAAACTCATCCTCACCAGCGACACGATGGTGGAGGGGGTCCATTATCTCCCCACCGATCCGCCCGCCGACATTGGCTGGAAACTCGCCGCCGTGAACCTGTCCGACCTCGCGGCCAAGGGCGCACGGCCGGTCGGCTGCCTGCTCAACTATGCGCTGTCGGGCGACGAAGCGTGGGACGCCGCCTTTCTCGACGGGCTGGGCGACGCGCTTGACCGCCATGGCCTGCCGCTGCTGGGCGGCGATACGGTCAAGATGCCCGATGGCGCGCCACGCAGCTACACGCTGACCGCGATCGGCGAGGCAGGCTGCCCCATCCCCACCCGCGACGGCGCGCAGCCGGGCGACATGCTCTATGTCACTGGCCCGGTCGGCGACGCAGGCATCGGCCTCACCCTTGCCCGTGCCGATCCCGGCGCGTCCGGCCCGCTGGTCGACGCCTATCGCCGCCCCCGTCCCCGCCTGTCCGAAGGCGCGCTGATCGCCCCGCTGGCCAGCGCGATGATGGACCTGTCGGACGGCCTGCTGATCGACGCGCAGCGGATGGCGCAGGCCAGCGGCGTCGCCATCACCATCGACCATATCCCCTTGTCCCCCGCGCTGGAGAGCGTGCGCGGGGCCAGCACCGCGGTGCAGATCGCCGCGGCCCAGGCCGGGGACGACTATGAACTGCTCTTCACCCTGCCGCGCGGCGAAACGCCCCCCGTCCGCGCCATCCGCATCGGCCATGTCAGTGCCGGGACGGGCCTGACCCTCATGATCGACGGCGCAACCGTGCCATTACCGGCCACACTTGGCTGGGAACACGGATAGTCCCCCAACCCGCTTGACGCGCGCTGCCGGGTCTGTAGCTTCATCTCACCCTATTCTCAGCCCGGTTGGACCGCTTATGTGCGTGTGCCTGTTGCTGATTGACGCGGTGCCAGATGTCGGACCCCCTCCGTCCGGCCGCCCGCCTATGCGCCCTTCGTTCGCCCGTCATTCCCTGCGGAGCGGCCGATGAAAGTCATAAACGGGGGAGAGGAACGTCTATGCCAATCGTCATCATCGCCATAGGGTGCGGCCTGCTGGCCGTGCTCTACGGCCTGTTCACCAGCCGGCAGGTGCTCAATGCGCCTGCGGGCAACGCCACCATGCAATCGATCGCCGCCGCCATTCAGGAAGGGGCGAAAGCCTATCTGGGCCGCCAATATACCACCATCGCCATTGTCGGCGCGGTCGTCGCGCTGCTGGTATTCTATTTTCTGGGGCTGACTTCGGCGGTCGGTTTCCTGATCGGCGCGGTCCTGTCGGGTGCGGCGGGCTTTATCGGCATGAATATTTCGGTGCGCGCCAATGTCCGCACCGCTGAAGCCTGTCGCGGCACGCTGCAAAGCGGCCTTACCGTCGCCTTCCGCGCCGGGGCCATCACCGGCATGCTCGTGGCGGGCCTTGCCCTGCTCGCGATCAGCCTGTTCTTCTGGTATCTGACCGGCCCGGCCGGCCATGCGCCCGACGATCGCCTCGTCATCGACAGCCTCGTCGCGCTGGCGTTCGGCGCGTCGCTCATCTCCATCTTCGCCCGCCTTGGCGGCGGCATCTTTACCAAGGCCGCCGATGTCGGCGCGGATCTGGTGGGCAAGGTCGAAGCCGGCATACCGGAAGACGACCCACGCAACCCCGCCGTCATCGCCGACAATGTCGGTGACAATGTCGGCGATTGCGCGGGCATGGCCGCCGACCTGTTCGAAACCTATGTCGTCACCGTCGGCGCGACCATGGTGCTGATCGCGCTGCTGGTCGCAGGCGTCGACAATGCCTTCAAGATGAGCCTGATGTCGCTCCCGCTGATCGTGGGCGGGGTGTGCATCATCACCTCCATCATCGGCACCTATTTCGTGCGGCTGGGGTCCAGCCAGTCGATCATGGGTGCGCTCTACAAGGGCTTCTGGGTCACCGCGATCCTTTCCATCCCGGCCATCTATTATGTCAGCTGGCGCACGCTGGGCGACATGAACGCAGTGTTCGGCGCGGATCTGGACGGGGTCGGCGGCTATACCGGCATGGACCTGTTCTGGTCGATGATGGTCGGGCTGGCCGTCACCGGGCTGCTCGTCGTCATCACCGAATATTATACCGGCACCAATTATCGCCCGGTCCGCTCCATCGCCAAGGCGTCCGAAACCGGCCATGGCACCAACGTCATTCAGGGTCTGGCCGTCAGCCTGGAATCGACTGCCTTGCCTACGCTGGTGATCGTCGCGGGCATCATCGTCGCCCATCAGCTGGCGGGCCTGATCGGCATCGCCTTTGCCGCAACCGCCATGCTGGCGCTTGCCGGGATGGTCGTGGCGCTCGATGCCTATGGCCCTGTCACCGACAATGCCGGCGGCATTGCCGAAATGGCGCATCTCGATGACAGCGTCCGGGTCAAGACCGACGCGCTCGACGCTGTGGGTAACACGACCAAGGCGGTGACGAAGGGCTATGCCATCGGCTCGGCGGGGCTGGCCGCGCTGGTGCTGTTCGGCGCCTATACGGAGGATCTGAAATTCTACAATTCGGCGCTGGGCCTTACCGCCCCGGTCGATTTCAGCCTCTCCAATCCCTATGTGATCGTCGGGCTGCTGCTGGGCGCTTTGCTCCCCTATCTGTTCGGAGCGATGGGCATGACCGCCGTGGGCCGCGCCGCCGGTGACGTGGTCAAGGACGTCCGCGCGCAATTTGCGGAAAACAAGGGCATCATGGACGGCACCAGCAAGCCCGACTATGCCCGCACGGTCGATCTGGTGACGAAGGCGGCGATCAAGGAAATGATCGTCCCCTCGCTCCTGCCCGTCCTTGCGCCCATCATCGTCTATTTCGTCATCGCCGCCGTCGCGGGCGTCTCCAACGGCTTTGCCGCCCTTGGCGCGCTGCTGCTGGGCGTCATCGTGTCGGGCCTGTTCGTCGCCATCTCCATGACCAGTGGCGGCGGCGCATGGGACAATGCGAAGAAATATATCGAGGATGGCCATCATGGCGGCAAGGGCAGCGAAGCCCATAAGGCCGCTGTCACCGGCGACACGGTGGGTGATCCCTACAAGGACACCGCTGGCCCGGCGGTCAACCCGATGATCAAGATCACCAACATCGTCGCGCTGCTGCTGCTGGCTGCGCTGGCGCATGGGGGCATGTAGTCCCCACAACGGACTGAAACGATAACAAAAATATCGTGACGAAGCGCCAACCCCGCCCTATTTCCCAGGGCGGGGTTGGTCGTTTCGGGGGCATAGGAATGAAAGCGTTTTTCACATGGCTGGCGAGCAGCGCCCTGCCTTTCGCGGCGCTGGCGCAGACCGACGCCCCGGTTGCTCCGGCCCAGACCGCCGCACCGGCCTACACGCTTAAGGATTTCGCCGCGCTGCCGCTCATGGATGCGCCGGCCCTGTCGCCCAACGGCCTGCATATCGCCAGCCGCGTGGCGGTGAACGGCGAACAGCGACTCGTCATCGCCGACGTTCATGAAGGGGCCGACCGTATCCGATCGATAGGGTTGAGCGACAACGACCTCAACTGGTGGCAATGGGTCAATGACGACTGGCTGATTGCTGGCGTGGGCGCTGAAAGCAATGTGCAGGGGACGCCCTGGTATATCAGCCGCGTCGTCAGCATAAAACGTGACGGCAGCAAGGTGATCCTGCTGGCGAAAAAGGACGCTGCGCAAAATGCCGACGATGTCATCTGGATGGCGCGCGACGGCACGCCGCGCATCATGCTCTCCTACCAGACCTCCATTTTTTACGACGAGCCGGGTTTCTGGCCAAGGGTCGATGAAATTGACGTCAGCACCGGACGGATGCACAGCGTCGTCGCCCCGAAAACGTTCGTGCGCAGCTGGTTTGCCGACGCAGCCGGCACGGTTCGCATGGGCGTGGGCTATAGTGATGCGACGCGAACGGCGAAACTTGTCTATCGACCGGACGGGAAAGCATCGTTCCGAACGATCGATCGCGCCGATCGGCGCCGTGGCGAATCCCTTGTCTCGCCACTGCTTTTTACCGCAGATCCGAACAAGGCGATTGCAGAAGATGATCGCGAGGGCACCGATGCCCTCTACGAACTGGACCTGACCACGCTGGAGTTGGGGAAGAAGATTTTTTCCGCTCCGGGTTTCGACATAGGCAGCATATCGACCGACAGCAGCGGAATGGCGCTGGCCGGTGTGGCCTACACCGCAAACGGGCCGTCGGTCCATTGGTTCGACGCCACTCTCGCCAAAATTCAGGCGGATCTGGACAAGGCAGTCCCCGATCGGCGCGCGCGCATCATATCGCTCAGCCGCGACCGGCAAAGGATGATCGTCCATGTCGGCTCGGCCGATCAGCCGGGCGCCTATTATTATTATGATACCAACGCGGGCGCGATGAGCCTGTTGTCCAAGGTCAGCGGCCGGTTCAGTACGAAAACCCATCTCGGCCCGGTCAAGACCATCCACTACAAGGCGCGTGACGGGCTGGACATCGCCGCCGTCCTGACCCTGCCGGTCGGATCGGCGGCGAAGGATCTGCCGCTCATCCTGATGCCCCATGGCGGCCCGTTCGCCCGTGACAGCGAAGATTGGGACTGGTGGGTGCAGTTCCTCGCCTGGCGCGGCTATGCCGTGCTGCAACCCAATTATCGCGGGTCATCGGGCTATGGCACCGCCTTTGCGGAAAAGGGCGAAGGGCAATGGGGCCTTGCCATGCAGGACGACCTGAACGATGCGGTCGACTGGGCGGTCAAGCAAGGCATTGCCGATCCCAAACGCGTCTGCATGGTGGGCGCTTCCTATGGCGGTTATGCCGCCATGCGCGCGGCCCAGCGCGATCCGGCGAAATATCGCTGCGCCGTCTCTTACGCCGGGGTATCGGACCTGGCGGCGATGATGCGCTATGATCGTCGCTTCCTCAACCATAGCACGCGCCAGGACTGGCTGAAGGAACAGGCTCCCGATTTCGCGTCGGTCTCGCCAGTCCATTTTGCCAGCCAGTTTGCCACGCCCATCCTGCTGATGCACGGAAAGAAGGACCGGCGCGTTCAGGTCAATCAGTCCCGCGAAATGGCCGAAAAGCTCAAGGCCGCAGGCAAGGTCGAGGGGCGCGACTATATCTATGTCGAACAGCCGCTGGCCGATCATCATTTTTCCCGCGAAGCGGACCGGCTGGAGTTTCTCGAACAGATGGACGCCTTTTTGAAAGCCCATAACCCGGCGTGACAGCCTCGTCTGGCAACATTGTGTCACAAAACCGCAATTTTTCAGTCACCACATTGTAACGTAACGGTCATAGAGGCGCCGCACCGCCACGCAGGCGGTGGAGACGATGACCCATGCGCCTGTCCCTTTTGCTTCTGCCCCTGCTTGCTACGCTGGCACTGCCCAATGCCGCCCACGCCAGCGAGGATGAACAATTATGGACCACTGCCAATGCGACGGTGAAGCTGGGCGACAAATGGCGGCTGTCGCAGGAAGTCGTCCTGCGCTTCAGTGATGACCGCAAGGGGCTGTATGAAGTCGAATCCAATACGCTGGTCGGCTACAAGATCGGCAAGCAGGTGACGCTATGGGCGGGCTATACCCATGACCCGCAATATGCAGGGGGCGACTTCACCGTCATGGAGCATCGCGGCCGCCAGCAGATCACCGCCGACAATATTCTGAAAATCGGTCGCGGCACGCTCAGCGCGCGGATGCGGATGGAGGAGCGCTGGCGCGACGGCGTCGATGGAACGGCCTATCGCCTGCGTCCCTATGTGAAGTTCGTGCTGCCGTTTCAGGACGGCAAAAAGACCGCGCTGGTGCTCAGCCATGAAAGCTTCTTCGATCTCAACAAGACCAATTTCCAGCGGGTCCAGGGCGAAGAACGGATGCGCAATCTGATCGCCATCACCACGCCGCTCGCCAAAAATGTGAATATGGAAATCGGCTATCTCCACCAGCACGGCTTCCGCCCGTCGGCCGACGACAGCAATGACCATGTCGCGTCTGTGTCGCTGGGGTTCAGCTTCTAGGCGATGATTCTGGGCAAGACGCCCGACCTCCGTTTCACGGCGACATCAATCTGCCTTGACGATCGGCGTTTAAGGGTCGCCCTGTCCTACACCACCCCCGTCTGTTACAGTTCCGCCCGTCCCGCTCTTTCCTATCGTCCGTTTCACCCCCGCCGCCGCGCCGGGGGCCGCGCAAGGTTTCGCCTGAAATTTGCATATATGAATATGGGCGAAGTTTGCGAAGTTCCGCCCCCGCGCCTATAGCCCCGGCCATGACCGCCGAACCCTTTGCCAGACAGCTGGTCGCGCTCGAATCGCGTGGCCGGTTGCGCCGTCTGATCCCCCGGACGGGCCGCGATTTCGCTTCCAACGACTATCTCGGCCTGTCGGGCGATCCGATCATTGCAGGCGCTGTTGCCGACGCGATCGGGCGCGGCGTGCCGGTCGGGTCCGGCGGATCGCGACTGCTGCGCGGCAATGCCCCCGAACATGAAGGGCTGGAGGCGAAGGCCGCCGATTTCTTCCGCACCCAGGCCACCCTGTTCGTCGCCAATGGCTATGTCGCCAATCTGGCCCTGTTCGCCACCCTGCCCCAGCGCGGCGACCTGATCGTTGCCGATGAACTGATCCACGCCAGCGCCCATGACGGCATCCGCATGAGCAAGGCGACCGCCGTGTTCGCCCGCCATAATGACGTGCAGAGCTTTGCCGACCTGATCGCCGCCTTCCGCGCAGAAGGGGGAAAGGGGCGCATCTGGATCGCGGTCGAAACACTCTACTCCATGGATGGCGACATTGCCCCGCTCGCCGATCTCGCCAAATTGGCGGCCAGGCATCACGGCATGCTGATCCTGGACGAAGCCCATGGCACCGGCGTATTCGGTCCGGGCGGGCGCGGCCTGTCTGCCGGGCTCGACGGGCTGCACAATGTCATCACCCTGCACACCTGCGGCAAGGCGATGGGCGTCGAGGGCGCGCTGATCTGCGGCCAGCGCATCCATATCGACTATCTCATCAACCGCGCCCGCGCCTTCATCTTCTCCACCGCGCCATCGCCGCTGATGACGGTCGCCGTGTCCGCGGCATTGGACCGGATCGAGGAAGCGGACGACCTGCGTGACCGGCTGGCGACGTTGCGGCAGGACGCCGCCGAATCGATCTGCGGCCCGCTCGGCCTGCCCACCCCGCGCAGCCAGATCGTGCCGGTCATATTGGGCGACGACGCCCGCACCATGGCCGCCGCCGCCGCCCTGCAGGAAGCCGGCTTCGACGTGCGCGGCATCCGCCCGCCCACCGTCCCGCCCGGCACCAGCCGCCTGCGCATCTCGCTGACGCTAAACGTCAGCCGCGCCGACATCGCCGCGCTGGGCCGCGAATTGCAAAGGATCGTGCGATGAGCATCCATGTCGTCACCGGCACCGACACCGGCATTGGCAAGACCGTGTTCGCCGCTGGCCTGGCGGCGGCGCTGGGCGCACATTACTGGAAACCGATCCAGGCCGGCGTGGAACCCGACGGCGACAAGGAGGAGGTTGCCCGCCTGTCCGGCCTGCCCGCCAGCCACATCCTGCCCGAAGCCTATCGCCTCAATACCCCCGCCTCCCCCCATCTCGCCGCCCGGATCGACGGGGTTGAAATCTCGCTCGACCGACTCGCCCTGCCGCAGGTCGATGGACCGCTGGTCATAGAGGGCGCTGGCGGCCTGCTGGTGCCGGTCAACGAACAACTGCTGATGGCCGATCTGTTCGCCCATTGGGGTCAGCCCGTCATCCTGTGCGCCCGCACCGCACTCGGCACGATCAACCACAGCCTGCTCAGCATCGAAGCGCTTCGCGCCCGCAACGTGCCGATCGCGGGCATCGCCTTCATCGGCGAACCGCATAAGGAAAATGAACGGATCATCCCGCAGCTGGCCAATGTCCGCAGCCTTGGCCGCCTGCCCTTGCTCGATCCGCTGAACCCCGCCACGCTGGCCGCCGCGTTCGCCAGCCACATCCGGCTTTCCGATCCTTTCAACGGCCGATAATATTCGACCAACGACATGGACAGGACTGTTGGACAGGCGTTCAACGTCCCGTCATGCCGGGCGCGCTACGTTGCGCCTACTGCCAAGCAAGGGATGCTTTGATGAAACACCTTTTCCTGCGCGCCGCCGCCTCCGCGCTGGCGCTGACCGCCGCTATCGCGCACGCGCAACAGCCTGCCCCCTCGACCGCGACCCCCGCCACCGCCACCGCCAAGCCGACTTATGGCAGCTACGGCTTCGACGCCGCAGGCATGGACCCGTCGGTCAAGCCCGGCGATGATTTCTACCTCCACGCCAACGGCACATGGGCGAAGAACACCCCCATTCCCGCCGACAAATCCAACTATGGCGCGTTCAACACACTGGACGAACTGTCGCGCGCCCGCACCCGCGCGATCCTGGAAACGGCCAAGGACGATCCCGACAGCAAGATCGGCGCGGCCTATGCCAGCTATCTGGACACCGCCGCGGTAGAGGCCAAGGGGCTGGCCCCGATCAAGCCCTGGCTGGGCGAAATCAAGGGCGTGAAGGACAAGGCCGGCTACGCCCTTGTCGCCGCCAAGGCCGCCCGCGCGGGGATCAGCGGCCCGTTCCGCTTCTATGTCGGGCAGGACGATAAAGACCCCGAAACCTATATCCTCTCCATGAGCCAGGGCGGCCTCGGCCTTCCCGACCGCGACTTTTATCTGGATGAAAAGCCGGAAATGGCCAAGATCCGCGCCGCCTATGTCGCGCATCTGGAGAATATGCTGACACTGGCGGGCGAAAGCGACGCCAAGGCGCGCGCCGCCGCGCTGATGGCGTTCGAAACGGAGATCGCCAAGGTTCACTGGACCCAGATCGACAGCCGCGACGCGGACAAGACCTATAACAAGCTGACGCTGGCCGCGCTGCAAAAGGCCGCACCCGGCTTCGACTTTGCCGCCTATTTCAAGGCCAACGGCCTGACCCCGACAGAACTGCTCGTCGCCCAGCCGTCCGCCATTACTGGCGAGGCCGCGCTGATCGCCAAGGCGCCGATCGGCGTTTTGAAGGACGCGTTGTTGCTGCGCAGCCTGCACGCCTATGCCGACAAGCTGCCCGACAGCATCGCCAACGCCGACTTCGCCTTTTACGGCACGACCCTGTCCGGCACGCCGGAACGTGAGGCGCGCTGGAAGCGGGGCGTCGATTTCCTCAAGGATTCGCTCGGCGAAGAAGTCGGCAAAGTCTATGTCGCGCAATATTTCCCGCCGGAAACCAAGGCGGCGATGGACGTCCTGGTCAAAAATGTGCTCGCCGCCATGGGCCGCCGCATCGACGGCCTGCCATGGATGAGCGACACCGCCAAGGCGCGCGCGCACAAGAAGCTGGCCGCCTTCACCCCCAAGATCGGCTATCCCGACAAGTGGCGCGATTATACGGGCCTGACCATCCAGCGTGACGATCTGCTGGGCAATGCGATGCGCGCCAACCAGTTTGATTTCGACTATAATATCGGCAAGCTGGGCAAGCCCATCTATCGCTGGGAATGGGGCATGACCCCGATGGAGATCAACGCCTACGCCAATTTCGGCATGGTCGAGATCGTCTTCCCCGCCGCCATCCTGCAACCGCCCTTCTTTGATCCCCATGCCGACCCGGCAGTCAATTATGGCGGCATCGGCGCGGTGATCGGCCATGAATTGAGCCATCATTTCGACGATCAGGGCGCGAAATATGACGAGACCGGCAAGCTCAACCAGTGGTGGACCGAAGCCGATGTCGCCAAGTTCAAGGGGCTGACCGACAAGTTGGTCAAGCAATATGACGCCTATGAACCCTTCCCCGGCGTGCATGTGAAGGGTGCTTTCACGCTGGGCGAGAATATCGGCGATCTGGGTGGCCTCGCGGTCGCACTCGACGCCTATCATGCTTCGCTGGGCGGCAAGCCGGCCCCGGTGATTGACGGCATGACCGGCGACCAGCGCTTCTTTCTGGGCTGGGCGCAGGTATGGCGGCGCAACTATCGGGAGGCGAACCTGCGCCAGCGACTGGTTACCGATCCCCACGCCCCGTCACAGTATCGCGCCGACATCGTGCGCAATTTCGACGCCTGGTATGACGCCTTCAAGCCTGCACCCGACGGCAAGCTGAGCCTGAAGCCGGAAGATCGGGTGAAGATCTGGTAAGGGCCGCACGGGGGATGGTCATGGGCAAGGGCTTGGCCTAAAGCCGCGCCATATGACCTCCCCCGTCTGGCACCCCTTCACCCAGCATGGCCTGAACGAGCCGATCCCCCATGTCGTGCGCGCCGAAGGGGCGTTGCTGCATCTGGCCGATGGCAGCAGTCTGATCGACGCGATTTCGAGCTGGTGGGTGACGACCCATGGCCATTGCCATCCGCGCATCGCCACCGCCATCGCACAGCAGGCCGGGCAACTCGATCAGCTGATTTTTGCCGGTTACACCCATGAACCGGCCGAAACAGTCGCCCGCGAATTGATAGAGATCGCGCCACGATCGCCCGATAGCGACCCGCTGGCTTACGTCTTTTTTTCCGACAGCGGCTCAACGGCGGTCGAAGTCGCGCTCAAGATGGCGCTGGGCTATTGGCACAATCTGGCGCTCGATGGACAGGCGCAGGCGCGCAGCCGCATCCTGGTGCTGGAACATGGCTATCATGGCGACACGATCGGCACGATGTCGGTGGGCGAACGCGGTGTCTATAATGCCGCCTGGACGCCATTGTTGTTCGATGTCGGCACCATTCCCTTCCCTGCGCCTAGCAAGGAGCAGGCCAGCCTCGACGCGCTGGAAGCGGCCTGCCGCGACAAGCCAGCGGCCTTCATCGTCGAGCCGCTGATCCTGGGTGCGGGCGGAATGCTGCTCTATCCGCCGCATGTGCTGCGCGACATGGCCGCCATCTGTCGTCGCCACGACGTGCTGTTCATCGCTGACGAAGTCATGACCGGCTGGGGCCGCACCGGCACGCTGTTCGCCTGCGAACAGGCGGGAGTAGTGCCGGACATTATGGCGGTGGCGAAGGGCATAACCGGCGGCGCGATCCCGCTCGCCGCGACACTGGCGACAGCCCGCATTTTTAAGGCACACAGATCGACCGACCGCGCCCGGCTCTTCTACCATTCGTCCAGCTACACCGCCAACGCCATCGCCTGCGCCGCTGCCGTGGCAAATCTCGCCATCTGGCGCGAAGAGGATGTGCGTGGGCGACTCGCTGCGCTGGCCGATGGCATCACGACGCGGCTCGCTTCCTTGGCGCAGCATCCCGCCTTCGCCAATCCGCGCCAGCTGGGTACGATCGCGGCGATCGACATCGTCACACCGGATGCGGGCTATCTGTCCGACCTCGCGCCACGGCTTCGCGCCTTCTTCCTGCAACATGGCCTCTTGCTGCGGCCATTGGGCAACACCATCTATCTGATGCCGCCCTATTGTGTCGACGAACAGCAGCTGGATCGCATCTTTGCCGCACTCGTCGCAGCAGGCGATCATTTCAGCGCATGAAGCCGCCTTTCATTTTGCATGAATTGGCGCTATGGCGACGCGATTTTTTGAATTCGGGATATTATGGCCAAAGAAGAACTGCTTGAAATGCGCGGACAGGTTGTGGAGCTTCTCCCCAACGCCATGTTCCGCGTCCGGCTTGAGAATGATCATGAGATCCTCGGCCATACCGCTGGTAAAATGCGCAAGAACCGCATCCGCGTCCTCGTGGGGGACGAGGTGCTGGTCGAACTCACGCCCTACGACCTGACCAAGGGTCGGATCACCTACCGCTTCAAATAAGCCAACGGGTGTCAGGCCCGATGCGGCTCATTCTTGCTTCCGCTTCCCCACGGCGCCTGGCGCTGCTGGGGCAGATCGGCGTTGCGCCCGATGAGGTAGACCCCGCCGATTGCGACGAAACGCCGCGCAAGGCGGAATTGCCGTCAGTCTATGCCGCGCGGGTTGCCGCGGACAAGGCAGCGATTGTCGCGGCGCGGCATCCGGGCGCGTTGATCCTGTCAGGCGACACGGTCGTTGCCGCCGGTCGGCGCATATTGCCCAAGGCGGAAACGGCAGAGGAGGCGCGCGCCTGCCTCACCTTGCTGTCCGGGCGGCGACATCGCGTGCTGAGCGCGATCACGCTGATCGACGCAACGGGGCACGCACGGCATCGCCTGTCGACCAATATCGTTACCTTCAAGCCGCTGGAACGCAGCGAGATCGACCGCTATATTGCCAGCGAAGAATGGCGGGGCAAGGCGGGCGGCTATGCCATACAGGGTCGCGCTGCTGGCCTGATCCGCGCAATTCAGGGCAGCCACAGCGCGATCATGGGCCTGCCGCTTTACGAAACCCGTACGCTGTTGAAGGCGGCGGGCTATGCTCTCGATTAGGAATAGACATGGCCGAATGGCTTTATGAAGAAGGCATTGGCGAATCCCGTGCCGCGCTCGTGGAAAATGGTCGCCTGGTCGAGGCGCTGATCGAGCGGGAAACTGGTGGCGTGCGCGCAGGCGCGGTAGCGCAAGGGCGCCTGACCCAGACGCTCATCCCCAAGAAGCGCGGCATTGTCCGGCTGACAAGCCAGGAAGAGGTGCTGATCGAACCAATGCCGCCGCGCACGTCGGAAGGGTCGACCGTGCTGGTCGAAATATTGCGCGAGGCTATCCCTGAAGAAGGCCGTCCCAAGCGCGCCAAGGGCCGGATCGCGCAACCAGGCAGCAAGCCGCATGCCGGGCCAAGCCTGCTGCAACGGCTGCGCGCCACCGGCGTCCCCGTCGTCCCCTGCCCCGCGCATGAGGAGGACCGGCTGGAAGCGGTTGGCTGGACCGAATTGATGGAAGAGGCGATCAGTGGAGATGTCGGCACGGAAGCCGCCGCGCTGCGTCTTTACGTTACGCCAGCCATGCTGCTGATCGACGTTGACGGGTCGCTGCCACCTGCCCAGCTTGGTCCCAAGGGCGCCAAGATCGCGGCGCAGACGATTCGCCGCATGGGACTTTCCGGGTCGATCGGCATCGACCTGCCAACCATGAACAACAAGGATGAGCGGATGATCGCCGCGGCGCAGATCGACAAATATCTGCCGCTACCGTTCGAGCGCACGGCGGTTAACGGATTTGGCTTCCTCCAGATCATCCGCAAGCGCGAGCGGGCCAATCTTATCGAACTGCTGCGCGCCGATCCGGTCGAGACGGCGGCACTGGCGCTGCTGCGCCGGGCGGAGCGGCACGGCAATGGCGGCGCGGTGACACTGACCGCTGCTCCTGCGATCATCGACCTGCTCCATCGCAAGAGTGACTGGATCGAGCAATTGGCCAAGCGGCGCGGCGGTGCGATCACCCTGACGGCGGACGCGACGCTGGCGTTGGGGGCGGGTCATGTCGCCTAAAGCCGCCGCCTGCCCGGTCTGCCGCCAGCCCGTAAAGCCCGAAACCCGCCCTTTTTGCAGCCCCGCCTGCCGCGACCGCGACCTGCTGCAATGGCTGGGCGAAGGCTATCGCGTGCCCGGGCCAGCGGCAGACGAAGGGATGCAAAAAAGCAGCGATTATGGGCTAGACAGCGACGCAGATTGACGACTATAGGCACGCTTCCATCGGGCGGAGCCATCCGCAGTTGGCCGTGCCTGGATAGCTCAGTTGGTAGAGCAAGCGATTGAAAATCGCTGTGTCGGCGGTTCGAATCCGTCTCCGGGCACCATTTTTTCCTCATCTTCATCACGCCAACCGCGGCCGATATGGCAGTGGGCGATTGCGCTGACCATGCGGCGGCTTTAGCCTTGGGCTTGCCCCCCTCCTGCCGCGAGTGCTTGTCCGTCGATGCGTCTGTTTGCCCGTTGTCTTGCTATTTTGTCGGTCCTGCTTTCGTCCAGCTTTGCCAGTGCGGCGCCCGCAACCCGAGCGACGCCCGGCTATATCCGGGTGGCGATCGAGACGTCGGTGGGGACGATCACCGTGGCACTCGATACGAAGCGCGCGCCGCGGACGTCGGCCAACTTCCTGACCTATGTGGATGACGGACGGTTCGATGGCGTGACCTTCTATCGTGCGGCGCGGCGCAAGAGCGATCCGAAACAAGGACTGATCCAGGGCGGGATCGATATGGACGTGCGGCGATCGCTGCCGCCGGTGGTGCATGAGCCGACCAGCCAGACCGGGATTCGCCACCTGGACGCCACCTTGTCCATGGCGCGGCCCAATCGGACCAATTCGGCGATGGGCAATTTCTTCATCACCATCGGCGCGACCCCAACGATGGATGCGCGCGAAGGATCTATCGGCTATGCCGCGTTCGGCCATGTCGTCGGCGGGATGGACGTGGTCAAAAAGATATTGGCGGTGCCGACCTGTTGCGGAACCGGACCGATGCGGGGGCAGATGATCATAAAGCCCGTAAAAATCCTGCGAGCGCGGCGGATCGACGGGAAGCCGAAACCGACGCGCGGGGTTAAGCCGTGGCTGATCGGGTTGAAAAGGCCGACAGTGAGATAGACATAGGTAGCGCAATGTTGCGCGGGAGGCCGGGATGGCGGGACGGATCAGGATCGGCATTGGCGGCTGGGTGTTCGAGCCGTGGCGCGGGACTTTCTATCCCGCCGGGCTGCGGCAGAAGGATGAACTGGCCTATGTCGGGCAACATCTGACGGCGACCGAGATTAACGCGACCTATTACAGCACGCAGAAACCGGCGACGTTCGCGGGTTGGGCGAAGGCGGTCCCGGACGGCTTCCAGTTCGCGGTCAAGGCTTCGCGCTACTGCACCAACAGGCGGGTGCTGGCGGAAGCGGGCGAATCGGTCGGCAAGTTTGTCGGGCAAGGCATCGCCGAACTGGGCGACCGGCTGGGTCCGATCTTGTGGCAGTTCATGCCGACCAAGGCGTTCGATCCCGACGATTTCGGCGCGTTCCTGAAGCTACTTCCCGCCAGCGTCGATGGCGTGCCGCTGCGCCACGCGCTGGAAGTGCGGCACGCCAGTTTTGACGATCCGGCCTTTCTGGCAATGGCGCGGGACGCGGGAGCGGCGATCGTGCTGGCGGATCATGAGACCTATCCGGCGATCCGGGGTGCCGATGTCGGCTTTTCCTACACGCGGCTGATGCAGACATTGGAGGACGAAAGCACGGGCTATAGCGCGGCGGCGCTGACGGACTGGGCGGAACGGTTGCGGACGCAGGCCGCGGCAGGCGATGCCTTTGCCTTCTTCATCAGTGGCGCGAAGGTGCGCAATCCCGCGGCGGCGCTGGCGCTGAGTGCGGCCATATAGTCACAGTCTGTTGCATTTGTTGCAATCGAAATGCCGTGCTTTGCGATTGTTACAAAATCATGACGGGCGCATAGGCCCGGTCCGCCCATATGGGGCGGCAATGAACGATCATATTGGAGTTAAATATGCGACAGGCTTTTCAGGGCGCTGCGCTGGTGGTTGCGGTTGGCGTGCAGATGCTGACCTTCTATTCGGTGCTTTACGCCTGAGCGCTATCCGCGCTCATCTCTACCCCGACTCGTCGGGATATTAAAAAGCCGCCCAGGGCCAATGCCGGGGCGGCTCTTTTATTATGGAACGACTGTGATCCAACTTGGCGTTGGCTCAGCCTTCAGCAAGCCAGCCAGCCAGCAGATAAGCCACAACACCGACCGGGCCGAGTGCGCAGAGCGTCAGCAACACAGTGGCGACGCGGATCAGCGTGACGTCAATTCCCGTGCGGTTGCACAAGCCCGCGCACACGCCCATGATCTTGCCGTGGCGACGGTCGAGGGTGAAGCTGTTGTTCATGAATCTGGCCTTCTGGTAATGCAGTTGAAAATACGGGTCGATTAGGCGATCGGCAGGACCGGCACGGCAGCGCTGACGAACAGGCTGGCGACGAGGAAAGCGCCGACAAGAGCGACGGCGGCGTTGTGGACCTTGGCGATGGACATGGTAGAAACTCCCTGATTTTTGGCTGGTCGGATGATCCGGCCTTGATGCCAAACAGGATTGCAGGAGCCGTGCCAGTTTCACTTTTCCCCGGAAATTCGCGATTTTCAGGCGCCATGCCGGCAGGTTCGTCCGCGTTCATTTCCATCAGTTGGGGAAATTTCCCGTTTATCGGTATAATTTTCACAGGAGCGGCATGAGCAGCCCCTTGCTTTTCGTCTATGGCACGTTGCGCCCCGGCTTCGACGGGCCGATGGCGCGTTGGCTGCGCAGCATGGCCCCCGCCGTCGGTTTGGCCACGGCGCGCGGCTCGCTATATCGGGTGGAAACCTATCCCGGATTCGTCCCCGATGATGCAGGCGAGGTGATAGGTCATCTGTTCGCCCTGCCCGACACGGCAGCGCTACTCGCCCGACTGGACGAATATGAGCAATGTACCGTGCATTTCCCCGAACCGCATGAATATCGGCGGGAGAAGGTGACGGTGCAGACCCCCGATGGCCCTATCGAGGCCTGGACCTATATTTACACGCGCGACGTGACCGGGCTGGAGCGGATTGCGAGTGGGGATTTTCTGGCCGGATAGTCCGGCACCCGTTCGCCCTGCGCTGGTCGACGCCTTATCCCCTTCGCGAAGGAAAGGACTGTCTTTTGGCAGGCGCGCGCGAACGGGTGTCAGCAGGGTCCGCCTATTTCTGCTTCATCGCCTGCACCGCCGCCAGCGTGGATTTGACATGTTCGGCATAGTTCATTTCCGAATGGACGAAAGCGATCCGGCCAGACGGGGCGATGACATAGGAGGTACGGTCGGTCATGCCCGGCCGCATCTTGAGCGCGACGTCATAGCCCGACACGATCCCCGGCCCGGCCGAAGCAACGGCGAACTTGCCCGCGCATTCCTTGGTCGAAAACGCCACCAGATCATCAACGGGGTCTGCCGACATGCCGATGACGGTCGCGCCGGCTGCCTTGAACTTGTCGATATTCTCGGCAAATTCGCGCGCTTCGGCCGAACAGCCCGGCGTGAACGCCTTTGGGAAGAAATAGAGGACGACAGGGCCGCGCTTCAACTGATGCGACAGGGTCAGGGTAAAAGTCTTGCCCGCCTGCGCACCGCGCGTGGTGAAATCGGGTGCCTTGGCCCCGACGGCAAGGGCAGCCATGGCCCCGCTCGATCCCAGCAGGGTCGCGGCGGCGGCAAGCAACAAGGTTAGACGCTTCATCATCAGGCTCCTTAAACGGACGGTCAGGCGGCGGGCGCGGGCGGCTCCCACAATTCGATGGCATTGCCTTCGGGATCATGAATGCGGGCAAAACGCCCGACATCGGGATGATCCCATTCCGCATTGGTGATGACGGCAATACCCGCATCCCGCAAGCCGGTCAGAAGGGAATCGAGATCGGACACGCGCAGATTGATCATGAACGCCTTGTCCGCGGCAAAATAATCGCTGTCGGCCTTGAACGCGGCAAACACCATCGGTCCGCCCAATGTTCGCCAGGTCCATTCGTCAGGCTGGGCGTCGGGATCGGACACGCAGCCCGCACCCACGCCCAGATGCGTGCGATACCAGGCGTTGAGCGCATCCGGATCATGCGCGCGAAAAAATAGTCCGCCCATTCCCAGCACCGGCATGCCATGCTTTCCTTCCTTCATGATCGGGCCGGAGGATAGCATGGCCGCAAAGGTCCGTCACGGCAGGAGACAGGAACCGCCGGGCGTTTCGCCGGTTCTTGCATGATGCGCCCTGCCCTTGCCCTGCTGCCGGTGATCGCCCTTGCTGCCTGCGACAAGCCTGCCGACAAGCAGACATCGCAACCCGGCGTCGTGGCCAATATCAATGCTCCGATCGAGCCTGCGCCGGAAGCGCCGCCGCCAGCCAACGTCACGGCGCCAACACCATCGCCCGACCAGGCGACATCGGGGAAGATTCCGATCGATCTACAGGGTCGCTGGACCGGGGTGAGCAATCAGTGCGGGGACAGGGCGGCCGATCTGGAACTGAACATCCTGCCCGACCAGCTGGTTTTTCATGAAAGCGTCGGCACGGTCGAAGCGGTAACGCCCGGCGCGAAAGGCGAAGTCGCGGTCAAGGCGGCATTCACTGGCGAAGGTCAAAGCTGGACCCGCACGTTGACGCTGCAACCGGCGGCGGACGGTGCGACGCTGACGATCGTCAATGACGGAGCGGCGGTGACGCGCAAGCGCTGCTAAACGCTTTCCCATGGCGATGGACCGGGCTACAGCCGGACGATGATCGGCCGCCTGACCCTGAGCGATTTCCGCAATCATGCGGACGCGCTGATCGTGCCCGATCATGGCTTCATCCTGCTGACCGGCGACAATGGCGCGGGCAAGACCAATATATTGGAGGCGGTGTCGATGCTGGCGCCCGGACGCGGGCTGCGCGGCGCGGCGTTGCGGGCCATGGCGCGGCAGGACGGGCCGGGCGGATTTGGCATCGCGGCAGAGGTGGATGGGGTCGTGCTGGGCACCGGCGTGGTCGCTGCGACGCCCGACCGGCGGCAGGTGCGGATTGGCGGGGTAGCATCATCGGCCAATGCACTGGCCGACCATCTGTCGATCGTATGGCTGACCCCGGCGATGGACCGGCTGTTTCTGGACAGTCCCGGCGGGCGGCGGCGTTTTCTGGACCGATTGACGCTGGCGCTGCATCCAGCCCATGCCACCCACAGCGCGCGTTATGATGCAGCGATGCGGGCGCGCAACCGACTGCTCGCCGACCAGCGCCGGGCCGATCCGGCCTGGCTGAGCGCACTGGAGGCACAGATGGGCGAGCATGGCGCGGCGCTGGCGGCAGCGCGCAGCGATCTGGTCGCGCGGCTGAACCTGGCCCTGGCGGGGCAGCCCGACGCACCCTTTGCCCGTCCGATGATCGCGATAGAAAGCGAGGAGGATGGCAGCGACCTGCCCCTGGCCGAACGGCTGGCGCGGGAAAGGCGGCGCGATGCGGCGGCGGGTCGCACCTTGTCCGGGCCACACCGGCACGACCTGTCAGTGCTCCACATCGCCAAGGGCCAGCCAGCCGCCCTGTGTTCGACCGGTGAGCAAAAGGCTTTGCTGCTGTCGATCCTGCTGGCTCATGCCACGCTGGTCGCCGCGCATCGCGGCCAACCGCCCGTGCTGTTGCTCGATGAAGTGGCCGCGCATCTCGACCCGTCGCGACGGGCCGCCTTGTTCGACCGATTGGAACATACGGGCGGGCAGGTATGGATGACAGGCACGGAATCTAGCCTTTTCAACGAATTATCATCTGCAACCCGGCTGACAGTAACGGCGGGTCATGTTTTTCGTTCCGCAATATAACCCGCCACCGCAACGACTCGTCGCCCGGCACTTTTCAACGCGCCCTGGCTCTGCCCTAAAGCATCTCAACGGGGCAAAAGCCTGAATCAAAAGTCGGGGTCGCATTCGCATGATCGTTAGTTTTCAACGGCTTATCGCCGCTGCTATGCTTGCGCTCTCTTTCCTGATCGTTACGCCTGCGACCGCTGGTGTTCTGCAATGCGTTCCGTTTGCTCGTCAGGTGTCGGGCATCCAGCTCCACGGCAATGCAAATACCTGGTGGGACCAGGCGCGGGGCCGTTATGATCGCGGTCATGAACCGCGTGTCGGCGCTGTCCTGTCCTTCGCCTCCAGCCGCGCCATGCCGGTCGGTCATGTCGCGATGGTGAGCAAGGTGGTCAGCCCGCGCGAAGTGCTGCTGACCCATGCCAACTGGTCCTATCGCGGCGGTATCGAACGCGATGTCCGCGCCGTGGACGTGTCCGCCAACAATGACTGGTCGGATGTCCGCGTATGGTATGGCCCGATCGGCAATCTGGGGCTGCGCTCCAATCCGGCAAACGGCTTCATCTATGCCGACCAGCCCAAGGACATCGAACAGCCGGTGCAGGTCGCCATGGCTGACGCCGTCACCGATACGAGTGTCACCGGCGCTGCCCGTTCGGCTTTCTGAACGGCTTAACCTCTTCATAAAGGGTCCGATCTAGGATCGATCCCGGTGGGGCGATTCTTTAGGTTTCGGAATCGCATATGGTTCGACAGTTACGCTGGGCGGCAATGTGCCTGCTGTCTGGTCTGAGCGCGGCGCCCCTGTTGGGTGCGAGCGCATTGCAATGCGTGCCTTACGCGCGCATTGTGTCAGGGGTGGAAATTCGCGGCGACGCGCTGACCTGGTGGGACCAGGCAGCGGCGCAGTATCAGCGCGGGCATGAGCCGAAAAAGGGTGCTGTGCTGGCCTTTCGGCCAGTCGGGCCGATGACATTGGGGCATGTCGCCGTGGTCAGCCGCGTGCTGGACGACCGGCGCGTGCTGATCCGCCATGCCAACTGGTCAGCGCCGGGCGCGATTGAGGAGGATGTGCTGGCGATCGACGTGTCGGATGCGGGCGACTGGAGCCAGGTGCGGGTGTGGCATAGCCCGACCGCGCAGATGGGTGCGCGCACCAATCCGACATTCGGCTTCATCTACCCGGCCAAGGCGAAGCTGCACGAATTTACGCCCGACCCGGCGTTGGGCAGCAGCATCCGCTTTGCCCGTGTCGATCGCGACCAGTGGGACGATGTACGCCTGCCTGCCGGAGTGACGCCGTCGCGCAGTACGCCAACTTATACGCGCGGTCAGCCAGCGGCGCCGAAAATGGCACAGGCCAAGGCGACGGCGCGCAAGGCCGCGCCGAAATTGGAGACCGACCCCTTCATCGTCGAATATGCCGACAGCACCCCATCGCAACGGACGCTGAGCGCGATCATCGCCGATGTGAAGCGGGAAACGAGGCTGAACTGACCGACGCTAATGCGCCGATGCCGGTCACTCGGCGTCGGCGGATTTCTCTTCGGACGGTTCCGCTGGGTTCTGGAACCAGGCTTCGACCGGGCCGCTCAGCTTGATCGTCAGCGGATTGCCGTGGCGGTCGCGAGTCTTGCCGGCGGCGACGCGAATCCAGCCTTCGGAAATCGAATATTCCTCGACATCATTGCGTTCGCGTCCCTTGAAGCGAATGCCGATCCCGCGCTGAAGGACGTCCATGTCAAAATGCGGGCTGCGCGGGTTGGTGGAAAGATGATCGGGGGGCGTATCGCTCATGGTCATATGCTTCCTGCAATGTTGCGCCCGCGCCTAGCCGTTTGCCCGCGATGCTGCAACCCGCCTCCGGTTGGCGACGGGTTGCTGGCTGGTCATGCCATTAGCGGCAGATGCGCACGCGCACGTCGCGGCGGCGATAATAGTCGTAGCGCCATTCGGTCCAGCAGCGCTGGCGATAGCCACGATAATAGCGGCGATTGTCGCGCCAGTCGCGCCGATGGCCGCGCCAGTGGCGGCGATTGTCCCACCGGCCATTGTTCCAGTGGTGCCCACGGTCGCCGCGCCAGCCGTCACGATAGCCGCCATGATATTGTGCCTGCGCCGGGACTGCCATGCTCAGCCCCGCCACGGTCAGGCCAAGCGCCGCGGCACCTTTCCAGATGATGTTCATATCCTGCTCTCCTCACTGCCCCGCCGCTCCAGAGGCAGGACCATGAGGGGACAATGGCTCAAGCCGACTGAACCGTCCGCGAACGCGCCATTTAGCGGCGGTTCAGCCAGTCAGCGGCCCTGAAGCGCGGCTTCCGTTTCCTGCATATAATCGCGGGTGATCGGCAGAGTGCGCCGGTTGCGGGCATATTGAACCTGGTAATTGACCATGCCGCCATGTTCGAACACCGTCGCCGCGCCCGCCAGATAGAAGGTCCAGAGGCGAAAAAACCGTTCGTCGTACAGCGCGATGATATCCGCCCGGCGGGCCATCGCTCGCTTGTACCATTGGCGGATGGTCAGGCCATAATGGATGCGCAGCACCTCCACATCCGTAACCATCAGCCGCGTACCCTCGCTGCCGGCCACCATTTCCGACAGGGCCGGGATGTAGCCGCCGGGGAAGATATATTTCTGGGTGAAGGCGTCGGTGGTGCCCGGCCCGCCCATGCGGCCGATCGTGTGGACCAGCATCACCCCGTCCGGTGTCAGCAGATCATGGCATGTGTTGAAGAAGGTGCGGTAATGGGCCGTGCCGACATGTTCGAACATGCCGACCGACACGATTCGGTCGAACGGGCCGGTCATGTCGCGATAGTCGATCAGTTCGAAGCGGACATGGTCTGAAACCCCCGCGTCGGCCGCCCGCTGCCGTGCGATCTTGAGCTGTTCTTCCGACAGGGTGATGCCCGTCACATCGACGCCGCAGGTGCGGTGCAGGTAGAGCGCCATACCGCCCCAGCCACAGCCGATATCCAGCACCCGCATCCCCGGTTTGAGCAGCAGCTTGGCGGCGATATGGGCCTTCTTGTCCTCCTGTGCCTGATCCAGGCTGATGCCCGCTTCATTGTCCGCGTCGGGCCAATAGGCGCAGCTATATTGACGGTCGCGGTCGAGGAAGAGGGCGTAGAGCGCGGCGGACAGGTCATAATGATGGGCGACATTGGCCTTTGCCCGCGCCTTGTGATTGGCGCGCCACAATTTTTGCCGGACGGTGCCAAGGCCGCGCGCCAGCACATTCTTTGCGTCGATGGAACGGCCGCTTTCCCATGGATTATTGGCGCGGACCATGGAGAGGAACTCCATGATGCCGCCACCCTCGATCGTCACCCGCCCGTCGATATAGGCTTCGGCCATGCCCAGTCGCGGATCGCGCACAATGTCGAAGACGACCCTTTTATCCTGCAACCGCAACGCCAGATCGGGAAAGGCCGGATCGGCTTTTCCGACGGTGAAATGCGCGCCATCTGGGGTAAAAATGGTCAATTGGCCACGGGTGACCAACCGTCGCAATATTCGCTCGAACAGTGTCATGACGATACCTTGTCACTCACAGGAACGCAGATCAAATCCCCGCATACCAATCATAACCGGCATAATCCTCCCAAAAGCCGCCCTTGCCCTTGCCGATGCCGTCCAGGGTCGCGACGGCCTCGATCCCCATCAGATATTTGGCCTGCTTATACCCCAATTGCCGCTCGACGCGCAGCCGGAGCGGGGCGCCGTTGGCGACCGTCAGCGGGCGATCGTTAAGCGCATAGGCAAGGATCGTCTGGGGATGAAAGGCATCGAGCCGATCGATACTTTCATAATAAGACCGCCCCCCGCCCATATCGTCGGCACAGCGAAAGACGAGATAACGCGCGCGGTCACTCAGTCCCGCAGCCTCCAATATCGATTTGAGCGGAACGCCGCGCCATTTGCCGATCGCGCTCCAGCCTTCGACGCAATCATGGCGGGTGATCTGGGTGCGGTGAGGCATCGCCTGCAACTGGGCCAAAGACAGCGACAGCGGGCGCGCCACCAGTCCGGTCACAGGCAGCCGCCAATCGGCAAAGCCGCTGCGCCATAATGCCTTATAGGCGGGCGTATTGGGATTGGCCGTACCGTTGGCGCGGAAGATAGGCGAGATCTGATCGGGCCGGAATTCCTGCGCCAGCGCGTCGCGCGCCATCAGGCTGCGCTGCGCCCAGCGATGGAAATTTTCGGCCGAGAAAAGGGCCTCCCGCACGGCCTCGTTACGGCCAAGCCGGTCGCATCCCGCCAGCGTCGCTGTGGCGCCCAACAGCAAATGGCGGCGGGTGAGAATCATGGGCGTTCCTCCGGCACGAGATAGCGGCCCGTGATCATCGATCGCACCTCGTTCACCGGCCCGGCAAGAAGCACCATCAGGATATGGACGAGGAAAAAGGCGACCAGCGCGAAGGCGGCGATAAAGTGGAGCGAGCGCGCCGATTGCCGTCCGCCGAACAGATCGACCAGCCATGGCCACGCCGCATTCATGCCCGGCGCCATGGTCAGCCCGGTCAGGATGATCAGCGGCAACAGAATGAAGATGACGCCGATATAGCTGGCCTTTTGCAGCACATTGTAGCGCAATGCCGCGTCGCCGGTGGGAAAGCGCAGCCGCGCGTGGTCCTTGATGTCCTGCCAGATGTGACGCGGGGCGAGATCATCGCGACGGAAGGCGAGATCGCGCACGATGTGCCGGTTGGCGAGGCTCCAGAGCATGTAGAAGAGCAGCGCAAAAGCAAAGATCGGCGCGGCGGTCAGGTGCCAGTGGCGCGACATGGCCAGATTATAAAGCGCAGGCAGCGTAAGCCATCCGGGGAAGCGATCCAGTTCGAGCCAGGCGGCATCGAAATTCGCACCATATTGCCCCCAATAGAGACGAGGATGGGCGTTGAAGATGCCCAGCCCGCTGGTGAACAGCGTGTAGAGCAGGGCTGCGTTCAGCCAGTGCCACAGCCGCGTCGACAGGCGGTGCCGCTTGACTGTGCCGGTTGCCTTCTTGGGGGTCTGGCTGTCCATGGTCCCTATCCTAACCGATCGCGCGGCCCAGTCCACGGCTGTTCGCAATGGCGCGCCGCCTGCCATTCCATCATGTTGTTACACTTTTGCAACAGACAGTTGAAATCATTTGAAATAAAGACCTTGCCCCTTTGCAAACGAAAAGAGCCAACCTAGATGGCGACTGCGCGACGCCGATGCCGATCGCCACCATATAAGCCACTGACAAGGTGGATATATGGGCAAGAGGAACCATGTTATTTTTATCGCTATTTCTTTGCATCGAACCTGAACGCCGGATGAATTAGCCATTCGGCCATGAATATATATTGAGGACTTTATGAAAACTGTGATTTTCGCAGCGATCGCTGCTGCCTGTGTTTCGGCCCCTGCTTTCGCTCAGGATGCTGCGCCCTTCACCGGGCCGCGCGCGGGCGTGACGCTGGGCTATGACAATGCGGGTGACGAGGACGGCTTTGCCTATGGCGTGACCGCCGGCTATGACCTGGCGCTCGCACCGCGCATCACCGGCGGCGTCGAAGTCAGCCTGGGCGACACCACTGTCGGCGATTCCGGCGTGGAAATCAGCCGTGATCTCGCCGCGTCGCTGCGCCTCGGCTTCGCGGCCACCCCGCGCGTCCTGGCGTTCGGCAAGGTCGGCTATGCCACCACCCGCATCGAAACGCTGGGCGTTGGCGCGGCGTTCGAGGGCGTCCGTTTCGGCGGCGGTCTGGAATTTGCCGCGACCCCCAACACTTATATCTCGGCTGAATATCAGCGCACCGAATATGAGCAGAATATCGGCGGTCGTGACGCCGCGATGGTTGGCGTCGGCTTCCGTTTCTGATCCTTGTCGATCAGTTTGGAATAAGGGAAAGGGCGGTCCGTTGGGCCGCCCTTTTTCTATGCAGGCAAGGGCCGAAGGTCCGGTGCGACCCAGCCCCTGCGCGCCGCAACCGACATCAGCGTCGCGCGCGACCAGTAAGCGAACAGCCAGTCCTTGTTCCCCAGCGGCGACGCCATCAGCGCAGCGAAGGCGCTGGCGGGCGTTGAGTCCGGCGGCAGGGCGGCGAGTGTCATGCGGGTCATGTGCAACGATGCCTGGGTGATGGTTTCATGATAGCCGCCCATGTCGCTGTTCACCCCGCCCACACTCTCATTATAGCGGCGGATCATGTCGGGCATATCGCGTTCCGGGACAATGTCGGGACGTTGGAGGATCAGCCAAAGGGCGGTCGCAAAATGCGCGCCGTGGGTCCAGGCCGCCTTGGGCAGGGTGCAGGCGCAAAAGCCTGTCACCAGCCACTCAATCTCTTCATCGGTCATCATCAGTCCCCCACAATGAAAAGCCCCGCCGTTGCGGGCGGGGCTTGCTGCATCCTGTCGCCGTGGGGCGACGGTCAGCCGAGCGCCGCCTGCTTTTCCTCGGCCAGCCGGTCGAGTTCGGCGCGACTTTTCTTTTCGCTGGCCGATTTGAGTTGTCCGCAGGCCGCCATGATGTCGCGCCCGCGGGGGGTGCGGACCGGGGCCGAAATGCCGCCTTCGAACACGATGCTGCTGAACGCGCGAATCCGGTCGGGCGTCGAACATTCATAGTCCGTGCCGGGCCAGGGGTTGAACGGGATCAGGTTGACCTTGGCCGGCAACTTATACTTACGGATCAGGCGGACCAGTTCCCGCGCATCCTCATCGCTGTCATTCTTGTCCTTGATCATCACATATTCAAAGGTGATGCGGCGCGCATTGCTGGCCTTGGGATAGTCAGCGCAGGCCTGGAGCAGTTCCTCTATCCCATATTTCCTGTTGATCGGGACCAGTTCGTCGCGCACTTCCTTGGTCACGGCATGCAGCGAGACGGCCAGATTGACGCCGATTTCCTCGCTGGCGCGCGCCATCATCGGAATGACGCCGCTGGTCGACAGGGTGATGCGGCGGCGCGAGAGGGCAAGGCCATCGCCGTCCATGACGACTTTCAACGCATCGCGGACATGCTCGAAATTATAAAGCGGTTCGCCCATGCCCATCATGACGATATTGGTCAGCATCCGCCCGTCGGGCGAATATTGGGGGGCGTCCTCATCCTCATCGTCCGGCACCGCGGCGGCGCTGCCCATATTCCCCTTGGGCCATTCGCCCAGCGCATCGCGCGCCAGCATGACCTGACCCACGATTTCGCCGGGCGTCAGGTTGCGGACCAGTCGCATCGTGCCGGTGTGGCAGAAGCGGCAGTTGAGGGTGCAGCCCACCTGGCTCGACACGCACAGCGTGCCGCGATCGGCATCGGGGATGAACACCATTTCATAATCCTGCCCGTCGTCCGACCGGAGCAGCCATTTGCGCGTGCCATCGTTCGAAACCTGCGCCTCCACCACCTGCGGGCGACCGACGACAAAGCGCTCGGCCATCCAGCCGCGCATCGGCTTGGCAAGGTCGGTCATCGCTTCAAAGTCCGTCTCGCCGCGATGATAGAGCCAGTGGAACAGCTGTTTGGAGCGCAGCTTGGCGGCTTTTGCGTCCAGCCCCGCTTCCTCCAGCACGGACTTGATCTGCGGGCGCGACAGGCCGAGCAGGTCGGTGCGGCCATCGGCGCGCGGCGTCACGGCGCGCGGCACGGGCACAGGGTCTACAAGGCCGGGAATCGGCATGATGGGGTTGGCGGCTGATTGCATGATCGCGCCCATAGTCGATTTTCGCCGACGATTAAAGCGTTGCCGCTTTACCGCAGCCGCGCGCACCCCAGCGCGGCCGCGTCGATCGCGGTCGCAGCGCCGCGCAAGGCGTAGGCGTCGGCAAAGGCGCGGCCCTGCGCGTCTTTGGTCTGTATGCTCATGCTGCTGGCGGATCGCATGGCGGCGATGATCGTGGCGTCGCCGCGGGCGTCGGCGGCCCAGGCGTCGCTGCGCCCCGCGACCAGGGTGAAGCGGCGTTCGCCGACGGTCAGCGTCACTGGCGCCTTGTCCGCACGGTTGCGGCTCAGGCGGAAATGGACCTGGCCGCGCACCCTCTGCCGTGGCCAGGTGCCGACCGCTGCGAAGCCCGGACTGACCCGCCCGGCGCGCTTGACGGGGCGGGCAATGGCATAGCAGCGCGGCGTGGCGGGATCCCGGAACGCCCCCCAGGTTTCGAACATGCCCAGCGAATCGCGCGCGAACGCAGGCGATGCGACCAGCAGCAAGATCATCAGACAGGCGGCGATGCGGCTCATCTGCCAAGGCAGAGCGCACCCTGTCCCGTTTTGCAAGGGTGCTGCTGCGCGAAAGCGCGAGCGAGTGCTTGCCCATGCCGCAACAGCGGTTATGAAGAACCATCCATCATAGTCACCCGGATTCGACTGCATCCGGGCACTTGCAGAAAAAGAAACGGACAGAACAGGGACATGAAGGCCACCATCGAACGCGCGACGCTGTTGAAGAGCCTGAGCCACGTCCAGTCGGTGGTCGAGCGGCGCAACACGATTCCGATCCTGTCCAACGTGCTGATCGAAGCGTCGGCGGATGGCGCTATCAAGCTGATGGCGACCGATCTGGACCTGCAGGTGGTCGAAAGTATTTCGGCGCAGGTGGAGCAGGCTGGCGCGACCACCATATCCGCCCACACTTTGTTCGACATTGCGCGCAAGCTGCCCGAAGGTAGCCAGGTGTCGCTGGCGGCGGCCGATGGCAAGATGCTGATTCAGGCGGGGCGCGCGCGCTTCAACCTGTCCACCCTGCCCCGCGACGATTTCCCGGTGATCGCCGAGGGCGACCTGCCGACCAGCTTCGAACTGCCCGCCGAAACATTGAAGCAGATCATCGACAAGACGCGCTTTGCCATTTCGACCGAAGAAACGCGCTATTATCTGAACGGGATTTATTTCCATGTGTCCGATGATGGCCAGCCAGTGCTGAAAGCCGCGGCGACCGACGGACATCGCCTGGCACGCGTCACCGTGCCTCGTCCCGATGGCGCGGACGGGATGCCCGGTATCATCGTCCCGCGCAAATGTATCGGCGAACTGCGCAAATTGCTCGACGAGGTCGAAGGGTCGGTGCAGATTTCGCTGTCCGCCAGCAAGATCCGCTTTGGCCTGGGCAGCGCGATCCTGACCAGCAAGCTGATCGACGGCACCTTCCCCGACTATAGCCGCGTCATCCCGACCGCCAACGACAAGCTGCTCAAGATCGACCCGCGCAGCTTCGAGGAAGGGGTTGATCGCGTTGCGACCATCGCGACCGAAAAGACCCGCGCGGTCAAGATGAGCCTGGACCGCGACAAGATCACCCTGTCGGTCACCAGCCCCGAAAATGGCACCGCCGCCGAAGAAGTGTCCGGTGTGTTTCAGGGCGAGGGTTTCGACATCGGCTTCAACGCGCGCTACCTGCTCGACATATTGGGGCAGATCGACAGCGAAACAGTGGAACTGCATCTGGCCGATGCCGCCGCACCTACGCTGATCCGCGAGAATGACCGCAGCCCGGCGCTCTATGTATTGATGCCGATGCGGGTGTGACCAAAGCCATGTCTAACGAGCGCGTTTAGTGTCGTTAAACATGCAAAAGTCCCCTTATTTGAAGTAATTCTATGTAAAGGAACGGGCGTTAAACAACGCGCATGTCTCGATTGCGCGCGTCCCTGTCCGATACTCCCTCCCGCTCCATGTCCCTCATGGTCGCGCTGGGGCTGGCAGAGAGCGGGACCGAGGTGGCCGCGTCCTGGATTTCAGGCGCTTTCGTCCAGATCGCCCGGCTATGGCCGCTGATCCTGCTGTCCAAGCTGTGCGTGATAAGCCTGCTGGGCATTCCACTCTTCCGTCCCGATGATGCGCAGCAATTCGGCGTCCTGCTCGTGATGCTGCTGGTGGACGGCGCGTTGATGCTGGTGCCGCGCTGGCCCGTGTTTCAGGAGCGGATGCCCCACGTCCAGAATTGGCTGATGCTGCCAATGCTGTTCCTGTCCGGCCTCAGCTTCAGCCTGTGGTTAAAGCATGATCCGAAAACGGTGTCGGACTCGCTGTTCCTGGCCGCTGTGCCCGAACTGGCGGTCGCGCTGCTGGCGGTATGCATCGTGGGCGACCGCCGTTTGTTGGGGATCAGCTATTTTCTGGGTGCGCTGCTTGTGTCGGTGGCGGCAAAGGCGGGCCCGGCGCAGATCGGCCTGCTGGTGAGTTGTATCATCGTCATGGCTGTCGCCACGCTGCGACAGGCGACGGCGGACCGCGAGCGGGCCATCGAACGCCAGCGGCAGGACTTGCGTGCGCAGCGATCTGACCGGCTTTTGCAGGAGCATGAGCGCACCGGGCGCGGCTGGTTCTGGGAAACCGACCGGCAGGGTTGCCTAACTTATATTTCCGATACGCTCGTGCGCACATTGGACGCGCCCAAGGGCGGGCTGATCGGCCGGCCGATCACTGAAATGATCCGTCCCGGCGACAAGCAGCAGGGCGATGGGGAGCGCACGCTGGGTTTTCACCTGTCGGCGCGCACTGGCTTTTCCGACATTTCCGTCCGCGCCGCCATGGCGAAGGAGGAGCGCTGGTGGTCGATTTCCGGCCAGCCGGTATTCAATGAATATGGCCAGTTCCACGGTTTTCGCGGATCAGGCACCGACCTGACCGAAATGCGTCGCAGCCAGGCGGAAGTCACGCGGCTGGCCCAGTTCGATTCGCTGACCGGCCTCGCCAACCGCATCCAGATGCTGCGTTCGTTGGAGCAGGCTGTGGCCGACCGGCATGGCAAGGCGGGCGATTGCACGCTGATGATGCTGGACCTGGACCGGTTCAAGAGCGTCAACGATACGCTGGGCCATCCGGCAGGTGACGCGCTGCTGCGGCAGGTGAGCCAGCGATTGCAGCGGGTCGTCGGCGACCGGGGACTGGTCGGGCGTCAGGGCGGTGATGAATTCAAGATACTGCTGCCGGGTCGCCAGGATCAGGCGCAACTGGCGCAACTGGCGCAGAACATCATCGCCACCGTGTCGCAACCCTATTCGATCGAGGGAACGGCGGTCGTCATCGGCGTGTCGATCGGCATTTCATCTTGTCCGCAGGACGGGGTGACAGCCGATGCGCTGATCCGCAACGCCGACCTGGCGCTCTATGCGGCCAAGGGCAATGGCCGCGGCGTCCACCGTTTCTATTCGTCGGACATGCATGCCGATGCCGAAGATCGCCGCCAGCTGGAGGAGGATCTGCGCCACGCGCTGGCCGCCGACGGGCTACATCTGGTCTACCAGCCGGTGGTGTCGTCCAAGACGGAGCAGATTGCCGGCTATGAAGCGTTGCTGCGCTGGGAACATCCGGTGCGGGGGCCGATTTCCCCCGCCCTGTTCATCCCGATCGCGGAGGATACCGGCCTGATCGCGCAAATCGGCGAATGGGTGCTGCGCACCGCCTGCCGAGACGCCGTCCAGTGGCTCGATGACATCCGCGTTGCGGTGAATGTGTCGCCGACACAATTTGCCAATCCCGGTTTTCCGTCCACCGTCATGAATGCCCTGGCCAGCGCGCAATTGGCGCCGGAACGGCTGGAGCTGGAGATCACCGAAAGCGTATTCCTGAACGACGATGACGGCACTGACGCCATGTTTGCGCGGCTCAAGGCGTTGGGCGTGCGGCTGGCACTCGATGATTTTGGCACCGGCTACTCCTCGCTCGGCTATCTCAAAAAGGCGCCCTTCGACAAGATCAAGATCGACCAGAGCTTCGTGCGCGGAGCCGCGACCAAGGGCAGCCGCAACAGCGCGATCATCAAGGCTATCGTCAGCCTGGCCGAAGCGCTGGGCATGGATACGACGGCCGAAGGCGCGGAGACGCAGGATGAACTGGCGTTGATCCGGCAATTGGGGTGCAGCCATATTCAGGGCTATATCTATGGCCGCCCGATGCCCGCCGCCGACGTTCTGGCAAGTCAGCGCGTCAATGGTTCGGCGGCGGCGGCGGACGGCTTCCAGTCCAGTCGTCCCGCGCGCAAGACCATGTTGCGCACGATAGCCGTGCATCATGACGGCCATGTCTATACCGGACGGGTCCGCAACATATCGTCAACCGGCGCCCTGATCGAAGGGTTGTGGAACGTGCCGCTGGGCACATTGTTCGCGATCGAACTGAGCGAAGGCCAGTTCGTCAACGCCACAGCCCGCTGGTCGAAGGACGACCGCATGGGCGTAGAGTTTGCCGGAGCGGTGGACCTTGGAGCGCTGCGCAACGCGCCCAAGGCATTGGCATCCTGACGGCGTCGCAACTGTCGGTTTCAGCAATAAAATATCACGAAATCAGGCTGGAACTGCACATCTGAGCGGAGATTATCATCGGCACACCAACTCAATGGAGACTGCCGATGCGTTATAGGGATGATCGTGATGGACAGAAGCGGACCAGCAGCAGCGGGCATAACGGCCTGGCGGTTATTGGCGCGGCACTGTTTTTAGGCATTGCGACGCTGAGCGCCTATATCCTGTCCAACAATCACACGACTATAAAACCCGCCAGCGGGACGGCGCAGGCAATGGCGTTGGCCAGTTCCAATTCATCCAGCCCAGACTGATGGGCACAGGAAAAGGGGGGCGGAAGCGATATGCTTCTGCCCCCCTTTTTCTTGTCCATATCTGGTCAGGCGGCGATCGCGACCGGTTCCGCTTCCGCCTCGATCAGGCCGCGCGCCACGCTCTTGATCAGGGTCACGAAGCGGGTGGCTTCCCGCACGATCATCGCCTTGTTGAAGCAGGCCGCAGCGCCCCGGTCCATCGCTTCGGCGACGATCGGCGCGCCGTCGCGCATCAGGCTGGACAGCATGATCACCGGGCATGGTTCCATGTCCATGATCTCGTCCAATATCGTCATGCCGTCCTTGCCTGGCATGGCGATGTCCAGCGTCACCACATCGGGCTTTTCGGCCCGGATCATCTCTATCGCTTCCACCCCGTCGCGCGCGATGCCGACCACCTCAACCCGGCGGTCGCGTTCGAGCAGCGTTTCGATCATCGCGCGGATGGTGAGCGAATCGTCGACCACCACAATTCTAATAGGCTTCATCTGCCGTCTCCCCGAACCGTTTATGAGCATCATAACGACCGGGGCGGACCATGCTTTAGACGTGGCTAACACCCATTTAACTACGTGGTCCATTATTGGCGGCAAAATTGGGGAAGAAGAGCTTGCGGAAGCTGATGGTGACCGCGCGGCCCAGCGGATCCAGATAATCCTGCTGGTAGCGCAGCGGCGTCATTCCGCTCGCGTCGGTGACCTCGCGACGCTGGTTGAAGATATTGTCGATACCGATCGACAATCGCGCGCCGCGCAGGAACGGCACGGATTTCACCAGTTGCGGCATCTGGCCCAGATTGGCGAACAGACGCAGATTGACCGTCGCCAGACTGCCAAAATCGAGCCGCGAGCTGCCGCCAAGCGCGCCATCGACATGGGTGCCGCTTTCCCAGTCCAGGCCCAGCCGCGCGCCGATGCCGTTATTCATATAACCGATCCGCCCTTCCAACTCATGACGCGGCTGGCCGCCTGACGATCCGGTCGCGTCGCCATCCAGCAGGTTGAGTTGCGGCACGCCGGGCGCAATGGTGATGCTCTCGGTCAGATGCCAGGTGTGATAGAGGCTGAAGCTCAGCCGCCCGCTGCCGCCGCCGGGGCCACGCGAACCGCCAAAGCCACCAGAACCGCGGCCGCCGGAACGTCCAGCGCCTGCACCCGTGCCACCCTCGCCGCGTGGCCGGTCGCCGCCTTCGCCCGGCGGGCGGGCGCCTTCGGGCCGGGGTTGGCGATTGCCAAACAGGCCCTGCAATTCGGGCGGACGGTCTTCCGGCTTGGCGCCTGCCGCGCGCCAGGCTTCGACGACCTTCTGGATATGCGACTTGATCGGGATCGACAGATCGAAACCCCAACGCAATTGCTCGCTTTGCGCCGCCAGGAAGTTGGTCGGGCGGGTGTCGATCTGAAGCAGATTGCCGTCCGCGTCACGCAGGAAGCGCTGGGGGAAGGCCGCCTCGATCGCCGGGGTGGGCGAAGGGAAGGCTGCGATCGGATTGCTGGTCCGGCTGTTGAGATAGGTGGCGGTCAGCGTCAGATTGGGCTTGTCGAACGGCTTGATATTGGCGCTGAGGCGGAACTGGTCTCGCACGCTTTCGCGCAGGTTCGCATTGCCGCCCGACAATTGGGTGACGAACACGCTTTGCCCGGTCGCATAGTCGAACACCGTGACATTGGGGGTCGCGACCAGCGGGTCGGTGATCTGCGTGCCGGTCGGTGCGGCGCGATCCTGATTGGCGGACATCAAAAGCTGCACCGCCTTGACCGGCTGCCAGCGCAGACCATAGCCGAGCGTCGAAAGGGTGCCGAAGTCGGAAACCTGCTGCGCGGCGAGGTTGAGGTTCACGCCAATATCGCCGATGCCGCCCAGCACATGCCTAGACCGGCTGGTGAGCGGCAGGTCGATGCTGACCTGCCCGCTGCCGATTTCACGGTTATAGTCGGACCGGCTTTCTATTCCGGCGCGGGTGGAGCGGCTTTCAAAGCCGTTGGCCGATGCACCGATACGTACGGACGTCATCGCCTGCCCGGCGGGCAGATCGAACAATGTTCCGCTAAGCAGCAGATCGCCCTGCACCGCCTGCGACTTCGCCCGTGCGCGGTCGGTCAGGCGGGTGGCGAGCAGGTCCGGCGCGAAGCTGGCATAGGGATTGACGCTGGCATCCCCTGCATCGAGCGCCGCCTGGATCGCGCCGGTCGCCACGCCCCTGTCGGTGCGGGTGCGGGTGATCGACAGGTCGCCATTGCCGGTGAAGGACCATTGCCAGCTGCCCGCCAGCCGCCCGTTCAGCGTGACGCCGACATGCGCCGTCGTGCCGCGCACCTGCTGCCCCAGCGCGCCGGGTCGAACCAGATAGCGGGAGAGCGCGACGTCATTGGCAAAGGGGGAGAAGGGACTGGCCGCAGGCAGGGTCAGCGCGGCCCGCGACAGGCCTTGCAGCGAATCGCTGTCGAACAGTTCCAGCCGCCCGTTGATCGTCGCCGACACGCCGCCCAGGCGCGGGCCAGGGTCGCATTGGCGCTGAAATTTTCGGTCGCGGGGCTGAGCGTGCGATAGGGGGTGAGGTCGACCGCGTCGCTTGTCGTTGCGCCCGGCACGAAACTGGCCAGCGTCGGCAGGTCCGTAGCGGCGCTGGCGGGGACGCCGGTCTGGGTGACGATCGCGCCTGCCAGCGCAGAGAGCGCCGGGTCGATTTCCGCGCCGCGCGTGATCGCGGTGAGGCGGGACGCGCCGGTGTTGAGAATGTCGCGCTCGCTTTCCAGCAATTGCGCGGCGCGGCGATATTTGACGTTCAGGGTGAAGCGATTATCGCCCCGGATGCGCAGGAAGCCGCCCTCCGCCTGGCCATTGTCGCGCCCGCCATCGGTGGTGGTGCCGCCGCGCAGATCGACGGTTTCGGCGCGAAAACGCTGACGCAGGACGATATTGACGACCTTTTGCGTCGCGGCATAGCCGTATGAGAGCGCGACCTGTTCGGGCAATATGTCGACCCGCGCGACCGCTTCGGAGGGCAGGTCGGAAATTTCCGAAAAGCTGGAAATCCGCTTGCCGTTAAGCAGAATGACGGGCGATCCATTGGTCTGGGGCGACAATTCGGTGAGCAGTTCGGAAATGGAGGTCACGCCCAGCGCCCGCACATCCGCGCCGCTAAGCTGTTGCTCCGGCTCGATCTTGCCCGGTACCGCGCCGCGCTGCGGCTGGCCGGTGACGACAATTTCCTCGCCATCGTCCATTTGCGGATCGGCCTGCGGCGCGCCTTGCGCCCTCAGCGCGCCGGGCGCGACCCCCAGCATCAGCGACAACAGGACGAACGAAGTGGATCGGCGCACGCATTTACCCCCGGACAATATCTCTTGCCTCTCCTCTAGCGGGCAGTTGTCGCAAAATATTGGCAATGGCCAGCGGGAATTGTCGCAAGATGTAATCGGCGCGGAAGTTCGCAAACTTCGCCCATGTCGCGCATGGAAATTTTGCCCAAAGTCAGCAGGCGAACAACGCGAGGGTGCGCTGTCGGGGCAGGGAAGGCAGACGGTGGGAAGGAGCCGGGGCGCAGATTAGCAGCAACCAGCGCCGTAGGACAGAAGCAGGCTTCAGGCGCGGGCTTCAGGCGGCGGCGATATGCTGGCGGAACCAGTCGGCCAGATCGGTTTCGGTGAGATTACCGGCGGCGAGTTCAAGGAAGGCAACGACCAGTTCGGCGTCGGTCGCGGTCAGTCGATAGTCGTTGAGCAGCAGGAAGGTTTCGCTGACCACCGCCGCGATCCGCTTGTTGCCGTCGATAAAGGCATGATTGCGCGCGAGACCATAGGCATAGGCCGCCGCCAGCGCCGCCGCGTCAGGATCGCCATAGAGCACCTGATTGTGCGGGCGCGCCATGGCGCTTTCAAACAGGCCGCGATCCCGCAGCCCGTCGCCCCCGCCGCCATGTTCGGCAATCTGTTCGGCATGGGCCGCCTCCGCCACGGCAGGCGTGACCCACACCCAGTCCCGGCCCGCCATTATTTGGCGAGTTCACGCAGCGCCCGCTTGCGCCGCGCCATGACATCGCGCGCCGCCGCCATCTGCGCATCGAAATCCGGTTCGGCGGCAGACAGTTCGATCCCGCGCGGGGTAAGTACGACCGAGAGGCTGTCTCCGGCACTGGCGTGCAGATGGGCCAGCAACTCCTTGGGCAGGATGACCCCGGCGCTGTTACCGATCTTCGTGATTTTGAGGGGCGCGTTCATACGGGAGTTATAACGCAATATGTCGCGATTGCCAATTTAGTCGGAATCGATCTGATCGCCCAGTCCTGCCCTTCTTAAACGCTCCGCCCAATCGGGGCGGCAATTCCGCGCTCTGATACAATCCACTTCACCAACGTGCATTGCGTCCATCATCCGACCAAACTCATCCTCGGTTTCTGGTTGATGGGAAACATAGCAATGTGGCGTTTCTCCATCGGGTACCCAAGCCAGCAGATCGGGGGCCACATCTTCCCAAACGCCACAGGATATGCAGCAACCATCCTCAACATAGAATGTGCCCGGCACATTGGCTGGATGCGGCGGCAACGGAGAGTGATTAGCTACAGCCAACGGTTGCCGGGCCGATCGTCCCAAAAATCGTTCAGCCAATACCGGATCATCCTACCCCTCAATCCCGCTCCCTATCCCCAGCGCCCATATATAGCTCGCTGCCGGTTTCCCTGAACACCCGGCTCATTTCCGCCATGCCCTGTTCGGCAGTGGCGGCGTCCAGCGGTGCGCGCCCTCCACCGTTCGGCTGCGCCGAACGGTCCCCCTCCCCGTGCCGGGGAGGATTGGCGGCGATGAAGGTGTCGGCGTTCTGATTTTGCTTGGCGGCGAAATCGCGGACCTCCTGCGTGATTTTCATCGAGCAGAATTTGGGGCCGCACATCGAGCAGAAATGGGCTGACTTCGCGCCTTCGGCGGGGAGCGTCTGGTCGTGATATTGTTCCGCCGTGTCGGGATCGAGGCTCAAGTTGAACTGGTCGCGCCAGCGGAATTCGAAGCGGGCGCGGCTCAGTGCGTCGTCGCGGACCTTGGCCGCCGGGTGGCCCTTGGCGAGGTCGGCAGCGTGGGCGGCCAGTTTGTAGGTGACGACGCCGACCTTCACATCGTCGCGGTCTGGCAGGCCCAGATGCTCCTTGGGCGTGACATAACAGAGCATCGCCGTGCCGTACCAGCCAATCATGGCCGCGCCGATGCCGCTGGTGATATGATCGTATCCCGGCGCGATGTCGGTGGTGAGCGGCCCCAGCGTGTAGAAGGGGGCTTCGCCGCAGGCTTCGAGCTGCTTGTCCATATTCTGCTTGATCTTGTGCATGGGGACATGGCCCGGCCCCTCGATCATCACCTGCACATCCTGCGCCCAGGCGCGTTTGGTGAGTTCGCCCAGCGTGTAGAGTTCGGAAAACTGCGCTTCGTCATTGGCGTCGGCGATCGAGCCGGGGCGCAGGCCGTCGCCCAGGCTGTAGGCAATGTCATAGGCTTTGCAGATTTCGGTGATCTCGTCGAAATGTTCGTAGAGGAAGCTTTCCTTGTGATGGCTGAGGCACCATTTCGCCATGATCGAGCCGCCGCGCGAGACGATGCCGGTGACGCGCTTCGCCGTCATCGGGATATAGGCGAGGCGGACGCCCGCATGGATGGTGAAATAATCGACCCCCTGTTCGGCCTGCTCGATCAGCGTGTCGCGGAAAATGTCCCAGGTCAGTTCCTCGGCCACGCCGCCAACCTTTTCGAGCGCCTGATAGATGGGGACGGTGCCGATCGGCACGGGCGAGTTGCGGATGATCCATTCGCGCGTGTCATGGATGTTGCGACCCGTGGACAGGTCCATCACCGTGTCAGCGCCCCAGCGGATCGACCAGACCAGCTTGTCGACTTCGGACGCGACGTCGCTGGCGACGGCCGAGTTGCCGATATTGGCGTTGATCTTGACCAGGAAATTGCGGCCGATCGCCATCGGTTCGGATTCGGGGTGGTTGATGTTGCTGGGGATAATCGCCCGGCCGCGCGCCACTTCGTCACGGACGAATTCGGGCGTCACATAATCGGGGATGGCCGCGCCCCAATCCTGCCCGTCGCGGATATATTCGGCGAGGCGCGCGCGGCCCAGATTTTCGCGTTCCGCGACATATTCCATTTCCGGGGTGATGATGCCGCGACGGGCATAATGCATCTGGCTGACATTCATGCCGGGCCGCGCGCGCAGGGGGCGACGATCCTGGCCGGGGAATTGGGCGACGCCGCCCGACCGATCCGGGCCTTTGAGGCCGTTATCTTCGGGCTTTACCGCGCGCGGGTCATAATCCTCCACATCGCCGCGCGCCATGATCCAGTCGCGGCGCAATTGCGGCAGGCCTGCCATGATGTCGATCTGCGCATTGGGATCGGTATAGGGGCCGGACGTGTCATAGACCCGCACCGGCGGCTCGCCGCTGCCCGGTTCCAGCGTGATTTCGCGCATCGCGACCTTGAGCGGGCCGACATGGATTTTCTTCGATCCACGGATAGCGCCAGTGGTAACGTTCATTGCCGCCTGCCGGCGGATGAAGCCTTCGGGTTCGGGCATCTCTGTACGGGCGGGGACGTCTGCCATAAGTCACTCTCCTTGCAGCGAAAGAGAGAGAATGCGGGCGGTGTGAGTGCGCGCTTGACCCTCCCTACGCCGGTGTTAGCCGGATCAGGTTCAGCGGGTCGCGGCCACAAAGCCGCCTCTCAACCGTCTGCGGACGGTCCCCCGGGGATGGCGGCAAGGGTAATGGGTTTGGCGGGCGGGGTCCAGTGACTTGTCGCTGCATCGCCGGGGCGGGCCGGAGCCGCGCAGATTCTTTGCCCCCCGAACCATTTGCATATTGCATTGCAACAGGGGGTAGCGTTTGATCCCGCCATGCTCAAAGCCGCGCTCCACCACCGCACTGCCTATCGCTACAGCCGCCCGATCCGGCTTGGTCCTCAGGTCATCCGCCTGCGCCCCGCGCCGCACAGCCGGACCAAAGTGCCCAATTATGCGCTGAAAATCGAACCGGCGGGGCATTTCCTGAACTGGCAGCAGGACCCGCACGGCAACTGGCTGGCGCGCATCGTCTTTCCAGAGCCAGTCGATCATTTCACGATAGAGGTCGACCTGCTGGCCGATCTGGACATCATCAACCCGTTCGATTTCTTCGTGGAGCCGTACGCGGAAAATTATCCGTTCGCCTATGACGAGCAGCTGAAAACCGATCTGGCCGCCTATTTCGATGTCGAGCCGCAAGGGCCGCTGTTCGAAAAGATGGTGGACCAATATGCCGGGCATGAAAGCCGCACCGTCGATTTCCTGGTCGAGGTGAACCGCCGCCTGCAACAGCAGGTCGGCTATGTCATCCGCATGGAAGCGGGCGTCCAGACGCCGGAGGAGACGCTGGAAATCGGCACCGGGTCATGCCGCGATTCCGCCTGGCTGCTGGTGCAATTGCTGCGCCGACTGGGCTTTGCCGCGCGGTTCGTGTCGGGATACTCGATCCAGCTGGTCGCGGACGTCGAGCCGATCGAGGGGCCAAAGGGGGTCAGCCAGGATGTCGTCGACCTGCACGCCTGGGCGGAAGCCTATGTGCCGGGCGCTGGCTGGGTGGCGCTGGACGCGACCAGCGGCATGTTTGCGGGCGAAGGGCATATCCCGCTCTGCGCGACGCCGCACTACAAGTCCGCCGCGCCGATCAGCGGCATGGCCGAACCGGCGGAGGTCAATTTCGATTTCGCGATGACCGTCAGCCGCATTGCCGAAGCGGTGCGGATCACCAAGCCTTTCACCGACAAGCGATGGGACGCGGTGATGGCGCTGGGGGCGAAGGTCGACGCGGATTTGCAGGCGCAGGACATGCGGCTGACGATCGGTGGCGAGCCGACCTTCGTGGCGGTGGATGGCGGCGATGCGGGCGAATGGAATGGCGATGCGGTCGGCCCGACCAAGGCGGCCTATGCCGACCGACTGATCCGCAAGCTGCGCGGCCAGTTCGCGCCGGGCGGCCTGCTGCATCATGGACAGGGCAAATGGTATCCGGGCGAAAGCCTGCCGCGTTGGGCCTATGCCGTCTATTGGCGGACGGACGGCACGCCGATCTGGCACGATGAAAGCCTGATCGCGCCCGATGATGCGCCCGACGGCGCGCGCAGCGTGACGCCCGACGACGCCCGCGCTTTCCTGAGCCATATGGCGGCCCATATGGGCTTTTCCGACGACTATACCCATGCGGTCTTTGAAGATCCGGCGGTCTGGTCGATCAAGGAATCGGAACTGCCGATCAACGCCACCACCGACGATCCCAAGATCAGCGATCCCGAAGCGCGCGCGCGGATGGTCAAGACGTTCGAGCGTGGCCTGGACCAGCCGGTCGGCTATGTCCTGCCGGTGCAACGCTGGCAGTCGCAGGCAAGCACGCCGCGCTGGCAGAGCGAAATCTGGCAATTGCGGCGCGGCAAGCTGTTCGCGGTGCCGGGGGATTCGGCGCTGGGGTATCGCCTGCCGCTCGGCTCCCTGCCTTATGTGCCGCCGTCGGACTATCCCTATATCCACCCCCGCGACACCAGCGAGCCGCGCGAGCCGCTGCCCGATTTCCGGGCGCAGGTGATGCAGCAGGCCGATGTCGAGGACGTGCGCGCGCAGCAATCGCAGCGGGTCGCCGGGCCGGAGGGCGGCGCCGCTGCGCAGGACCGGGTGGAACAGGTCATTATCGAAGGGGCGGTCCGTACCGCCGTGACGGTGGAGCCGCGCGGCCATTATCTGTCGGTATTCCTGCCGCCGGTGCAGGCGCTGGAAGATTATCTGGAACTGATCGCGGAGGTCGAGGCGGCAGCCGAAGCGCTGCGGATTCCGGTGCGGATCGAGGGCTATTCGCCCCCGCCCGATCCGCGCATCGCGGTGCTGAAAGCCACGCCCGACCCCGGCGTGATCGAGGTGAATGTCCATCCCGCATCCAGTTGGGACGAAACGGTCGCGATCACCGAACAGCTATATGCCTATGCCCGCGAATGCGACCTGACCGCCGACAAGTTCATGGTGGATGGCCGGTCGGTCGGCACCGGCGGGGGCAATCATATCGTGCTGGGCGGGCCGACGCTCAACGATTCGCCATTCATCCGGCGGCCCGACCTGCTCAAGAGCTTCGTCCTCTACTGGCAGCGGCACCCTTCGCTTTCCTACCTGTTTTCGGGCCTGTGCATCGGGCCGACGAGCCAGGCGCCGCGCATCGACGAGGCGCGGCATGATGGCCTGTATGAACTGGAGATCGCGCTGGCGCAGGTGCCCAACCCGTTCGCGGGCGAGGGCGCATCTCCCCCTCCATGGCTGGTCGATCGGCTGTTCCGCAACCTGCTGGTCGATGTGACGGGCAACACCCACCGCACCGAAATCTGCATTGACAAGATGTTCTCGCCCGATGGGCCGACCGGGCGATTGGGACTGCTGGAGTTTCGCGGTTTTGAGATGCCGCCCGAAGCGCGGATGAGCCTGGCGCAGCAATTGCTGATCCGGGCGCTGGCGGCGTGGTTCTGGCGGCAGCCGCAGCAGGGCAATCTGGTGCGCTGGGGCACGACGCTGCACGACCGTTTCATGCTGCCCCATTTCGTCTGGGCCGATTTTCTGGAAATCCTGTCCGACCTGCGGGCGGCGGGTTATGATTTCGATCCCAACTGGTTCGAGGCGCAGCGGCAGTTCCGCTTCCCCATCCACGGCAGTGTCGACGCGGGCGGCGTGGGGCTGGAAATCAGCCATGCGCTCGAACCGTGGAACGTGCTGGGCGAAACCGGGGCGATCGGCGGCACCGTGCGCTATGTCGACAGTTCGACCGAACGGTTGCAGGTCCGCGCCACCGGCCTGGTCGCGGGGCGGCATATCGTCGCGTGCAACGGGCGGCAGGTGCCGATGACGGCGACGTCGGTGCCGGGCGAAGGGGTTGGCGGTGTCCGCTACAAGGCATGGGCACCCGCCAATTGCATGCACCCCAACCTGCCCGTCAACGCGCCGCTGACCTTTGACGTGCTGGACAGTTGGAGCGGCCGGTCGCTGGGCGGCTGCGTCTATCATGTCGCGCATCCGGGCGGACGCAATTACGACACGCTGCCGATCAACGGCTATGAAGCCGAAGCGCGGCGCAAGGCGCGTTTTCAGGACCATGGCCACACCCCCGGCCCGGTCGATATGCCCGCCGCCGAACCGGCCGGTGAATTTCCGATGACGCTGGACCTGCGCTTCAGGCATCCGGGCGCGTAAGGGCGACCGGGTGGAAACCGCCATATATGCGAACTGGGCCGACGCCTATCTGGCCAATGCACCGGCGGGCGACCTGTTCGCCGGTGCATCGCCCGCCATGCAGACACGCTGGCGCACGATGCTGGACCGGCTGTCGGCGCAGGCGCAGGGCGACCCGGCCATGCTGGCGGACAATGTCGCGCGGCAGGCGATCGACCTGGGCATGGCGTTCCGCCTGACCGGGGACGAACAGGAACGATCCTGGCCCTTGGGGCCGATCCCGATGCTGATCGATGCGGCGGAGTGGGCGCATATCGAGCGGGGCCTGGCCCAGCGCGCCGAATTGCTGGAACAGGTGATCGGCGATATTTATGGGAGCCAGTCGCTGGTGCGCGATGGCAAGCTGCCCGCCAGCGTGATCACCGGCAGCCCGCATTATTGGCGGGTGATGAACAGCACCCCGCCCCCGCGCGGCCATCATCTGCATTTCTATGCCGCTGACATCGGGCGCGGCCCGGCGGGCGAATGGCGCGTGCTGGCCGACCGGGTACGGACGCCGGTGGGCGTTGGCTATGCGCTGGAAAACCGCCTGGCCTGGTCGCGCGCGACCGGCGACCTGCTGGGCGCGATGAACACGCGGCGGCTGGCCCCCTTTTTCGACGATCTGCGCCGAGGACTGGCCGCCGATTGCGAACGATCGGACCCGCGCATCGGCCTGCTGACGCCGGGTCGTTTCAACCAGAGCTATGCCGAACAGGCGCATCTGGCCCGGTATCTGGGCCTGTTATTGGTCGAAGGCGACGATCTGATCGTCACGGACGGGCAGTTGTTCGTCCGCACCATTCAGGGGTTGAAGCGCATCGACGGTTTGTGGCGCTGGATGGACAGCCGCTTCATGGACCCGCTGGCCTTCGACAGCAAGTCGCGCATCGGCTTGCCAGACCTGTTCGACGCCTGCGCGCGCGGCGGATTGGTGCTGAGCAACTGGCCGGGCGCGGGCGTGATCGAATCGCGCGCCTTCGCCGCCTTCCTGCCGCAACTGAGCAAGGCGCTGCTGGGCGCGGACCTGATCCTGCCCAATATCGCAACCTGGTGGTGCGGGCAGAGCGGGGAGCGCACCTATGTGCGCGACCGGCTGGATCAACTGGTCGTCGGATCGGCCTTCGATCAGGATGTGGCGGGCCTGCCCGATGCGCGCTTTACCCCCGGATCGGCGCTAGACGCGAAGCAACGCGCCATGCTGGCCGAAGCGATGGCGCGACGGCCGATGGATTATGTGGGACAGGAACTGGTGAAGCTGTCGACCACCCCGGCGGTGGTCGACGGGCGCCTCACCCCCCTGCCCTTCACCCTGCGCGTGTTCGTGGCGCGCGACGCGCAGGGCCAGTGGCGGGTGATGCCCGGCGCCTTTGCGCGGCTGGCGGGCCATGGCGACATCCGCGCCGCGCTGATGGGCAAGGGCGACATGTCCGCCGACATGTGCGTGGTCGATAGCGTGGCCGTGCCGCCCGACACCCTGTTGGGCGCCGGCGCGCCCGCGATCCGGCGGATCGGCGGGATGTTGCCGGCCAAGGCGGCGGACAATCTCTATTGGCTGGGCCGCTATATCGAGCGGACGGAAATGACGCTGCGGCTGATCCGCGCCATCGTCGGCGGATCGATAGAGGCCGACCTTGGCCCGTCGGTCGCATCGCCGACGATGAACCGGCTGGTCGGGCAACTGGTGCTGTGGGGCGCGATCGCCCGCGATGGCGGCGGCCCCATCGGCCCGATCTGTGCGACCGCGCTGGGCGATGCGCGCCAATCGGGTAGCGTCCGGGCGCTGATGGCCAGCGTCGGCAATATCGGCGAAGGGCTGCGCGACCGGCTGGCAAGCGACTTCTGGCGGCTGGTGCGCCTGCCGCTGCCGACATTTGACGGCGCGGTGACCGAAACCCTGCTCGACGCATCGTCGCGCATGATCGAGCGGATTTCGGCGCTGTCGGGGCTGGCGGCGGAGAATATGGGCCGGAGCGATGGCTGGCGCTTTCACGATATGGGCCGACGGATGGAGCGGGCGATCAATGGCTGCCGCCTGCTTGGCCTGTTCGGCGGCGAAGGCGCGAGCGCGGACGACCTGACCGTCCTGCTGGACCTTAATGATAGCCAGATCAGCTATCGCACCCGCTATCTGACCGGCCCGGCGCTGCCGCCGGTGCGCGATCTTGTCGCGCTGGAGCCTTATAATCCGCGCGCCGTCGTCTATCAGGCGCAGCGTCTGGCCGATCATGTCGCCGCCCTGCCGACGCTGCGCGCGGACGGGATGCCGGAGGAACCCAGACGCCTGGCCGATGCACTGGTCGCCCGGCTCAGCCCGCTGACCGGCGACATGCTGACCATCGCCGACATCAACGACGTCGAAAACCGCCTGCTGGCCCTGTCCGACGCCATCGGCCAGCGCTATTTCCTGCAAGTGCGCAAGGCGGAAAAGGCCGATGGAGCGGACCTGCTGTCATGATCTACCATGTCCGCCACCAGACCATATTGCGCTATGCCGCGCCGATGCGGCTGGCCCGGTTCAACCTGCGCCTGCGCCCCGCGCCCTGGGCCGGGCAATGGACGTCCGACTATGCGCTGACGGTCGATCCCGCCCCCTCCACCATCGAATCGCGGCCCGGCGCCTGGCCGGTTCATGTCGCCCGGCTGGTGATCGAAAGCCCGATCCGCCAGTTGACGATCGAGAGCCGTTTTCGCGTCGGCGTGGCTGACAGCGCCCCGCCCGAACCCCAGCCCGATGACCCCGCCATCGGCGCGGTAGCGAACGCCGCGCTGGCCGATCGCGACATGAGCGCGTCGGCCCCGGCCCTCTATCTCTACGCCTCCACCCGCGCGCCGTTGCTGGCGGACATTGGCGACTGGGTCGGCGACGGGCTGGACCCGGACCGGCCAGTGGTCGCCGCCGCGCTGGCGCTGGCGCTGCGCATCCGGGCGGAGTTCGCCTATGATCCCGGCGCGACCGACGCCAGCACGCCGGTCGCCGACGCCTTTGCCGCGCGCCATGGCGTGTGCCAGGATTTCGCCCATGTCATGGTGGTCGCGCTGCGGCTGGCGGGGCTGCCCGCCGCCTATGTCAGCGGCTATCTGCGCACCGATCCGCCGCCCGGCCGCCCGCGGCTGATCGGCGCGGACGCGATGCATGCCTGGGTCATGCTGTGGTGCGGGCCGACGCGCGGCTGGATTGGCTTTGATCCCACCAATGGCTGCATCACCGGCAACGGCCATATTTTCGTCGCGATGGGCCGCGACTATGCCGATGTTGCGCCGATGGACGGCCTGTTCGTGGGCGGCGGGGGGCAGAGCATCCAGGCGATGGTCGATGTCGTGCCGGAGGAAGAGATGGCGTGACGACCAACGGGGGTGGGGTCAAACGCCAATCTTCTCGAACATCAGCATCATCCCCTTGCGCGGGCGCACGGTCAGGCGGCTAATCGGTTCGGGCTTGTAGCCGGGCCGCACCGACAGGCGATAATGGCGCAGCACGTCGGCGATCACGGTCATCACCTCCTGCTGGGCAAAGCCGGCCCCCACGCACACGCGCGGGCCGCGGCTGAAAGGTAGCCAGGCCTGCTTGATCATGTCGGCATTGGCCGGATCGTCGAACCGATCGGGATTGAAACTGTGCGGGCAGGCCCAGTTATCCTTGTTGCGCTGGGTCAGCCAGGGGGCGACGACCAGCATCGCGCCGGGGACGAGATTCTTGTCGCGCATCTGCATCGGGCAGGGCACTTCGCGCGGAAAGAAGGCGAGCGGGGGATAGAGGCGCAGCGTTTCCCTGAACACGTTGCGCACCACGCCCATGTCCTTGAGCATTGCCGGGGTCAGTGGCGCGTCGCCCGCCACCGCCATCACTTCGGCCCGTGCGCGTTCCTGAACATGGGCGCATTCCGACAGGAGGTAGAGCGCCCAGGTCATGGTGCTGGCGGAGGTTTCATGGCCCGCCAGGAAGATGGTCGCAACCTGATCCATCACCTCCTTCAAGGTGAAATGCGCGCCCGTCTGCGGATGCCGCGCCTCGATCAGCGACTGGAGTATGTCCTTGTGCGGCGCGGGCTGTCCGGCATGGAAGGCGTTGAACCGTTCCGCCACGATCGGCGCGAACACGCCGCGAATGGCGTTGGCGGGCCGTTCCGACCAGCGTTCGAACCAGCGGTTTGGGAAGCCGTATAGGCCCAGCATGGACGCGGAATGGGAATAGCGCTGGAACCGCCCGAACGCCTGATGGATGATGAAGGAGCGCCTGGTATCCAGCGTCTGGGAAAAGAGCGTGCGAAAGATGATGTCGGCGGCCACATGGGTCATCATCGCGTCGATGTTGATCGCCTTGCGGCGGTCCATCCCGTCGATCCGCGCCAGGAACGCTGCGACCGCCTCCACCATCAGCGGCATCGTCTTGTTCATCGCGGTATGGGCGAAGGCGGGATTGATCATCGCCCGCTGATTTTCCCAGTCCACGCCATTGGCGGAAAAGACGCTGTTGCCGATCAGCGGCGACAGCCCCTTGACCAGTTCGGCATGTTTGGGAAATTCGGTCCCGCCCTTCAGGATACGGTTCACCAGCGGCAATTCGTTGGCGATATACATGAGCTGCCCGCGCCCGCGCACCTCGCCCATCTTCATCGTATAGCTTTTTTCGAACAGCACATGAATCCAGCTGTGCCAGCCGATGAAGAAGCGCCGCAGCATCGTGCGCTTGTTGCGCGTGGGCTGCGGAAAAGGCGGGGTGAAGAGCGGTTCTGTCATGGAATCGTCCGGAAAGCGGCGATGGCATCGTCCAGGGTGCGGCGGCCCGCGGTGAGGCTGAGAAAATCGACCGGCGACAGGCGATCGCCTACCCGCAGATAGTCGAAATGCGCCTCATATTTGTTCGACCAGCCGCCATGATAATTTTCAGGATCGTAGAACAGGTGGAAGCGCGGCGAGAGCATGTCGACCCGCGCGGCATGCGTGTCGCTTTCCAGCAGCAGCGGATTGACGTTGAAATAGGCCGCGCCGTCGGGCGGGAAGCTGAGATCCACATAGCGGAAATGCTTGTCCGCCAGCGCGCGCAAATCAGCGTGATACCAGCGGGCGTCCGTCCGCAACGCCACGACCGGCACCACCTGCCCCATGCCCACCATCGCGAAATGATCCGGCAGCGCTATGCCGCGCAGGTCGAACAGGCGCCGCATCACCGACATGCCCAGGATCGTACCCGCGCTATGGGTGAGGAACAGCACCTCGTCCCACGGTTCATCCAGTTCCTCGGCCATGCGCCGGGCAAAGGCATCGAGCCGCGCGTCCAGCGCGTCGCCCGGTCCGCCAGCGGCGAGCGTGTGGTGATAATAGGTAAAGCGCAGCAGCCATGGCACGACCAGCTTGTTGAGCCATTTGCCCGACGCCATGGCGCTGATGCCGATCCCCGCCAGCGCCGCCGCCCAGAATGGCAGCACGCTCCACAGCAACAAAGCGGGGAGCAGCGCGAACAGCAGCGGGATCATCACTGCCAGAAAGGGTGGATAACAGATGGTCAGCACCGGACCGGGGCGCAGCGCCTTCATCCGCTTGAACTGCATGAAACGGCCATGGCCGACATAGGTGGCGATGGAGCGGAAGGCGAGCGTGAGCGGGTTGCGAATCCACACCTTGCCGACCAGATCCTCCCAGCGGAGAAATTCATAGTCGGTCTCGACCCCGGCCTGTTCATTGTCGACCGACCAGATTGTCGAGACGACTGATCCCGCAGGCCCGGCGCGGCGTCCGCCCACGGTCACGCCCTCGCCCGTCAGCCGGTCATACCGACCGGCCTGGTCGCGATAGAGCTGGTGGTAAAAACGCACGCCGCGCGGATCAAAACCGCCAAGATAAAAGACTTTACGCTTGAATTTTTGCACTGCCCCGGCCCTAATCGGGTCATGAGCACACCCGAACGCGACTACTGCTATTTCATAGACCACCGTAAATACAACCGAAACATCGGCTGTAGGAAGCATGACAATGTCTATGGCATCAACGGGGGCGGCAGCGAGCGGGACCGGTGGCGCGCGGACATGGCCTTTTACCGCCATATGAAGGCCAATGGCGATCCGATGGCGCTGCCTTCGCTGATCGCCTGCCTGTGCTTCGGCTGGTTCTGCTGGAATTATCATCCGGGCAAGGGGCTGTGGCGCGGCCAGCTCTTGCGGCGCTTTGCCAAAGCGCCCAAGTGACCGGCATGACTGTTCCCCACCATGTGAAGGTCGGCCCGATCACCATCGGCAACGACCTGCCCTTCGTCCTCATTTCCGGCCCCTGCCAGATCGAAAGCCGCGACCATGCGCTGTTCATGGCCGATGCGCTGGCGCGGATCGCGGGGCAGGCGGGCGTACCGTTCATCTTCAAATCCTCGTTCGACAAGGCGAACCGGACATCGGTGTCGGGCCAGCGCGGCGTCGGCATCGACGCGGGGCTGGCGATATTGACGGAGGTGAAGGCGACGCTGGGCTGCCCGGTGCTGACCGACGTGCATGATGCGGGACAGGTCGAGGCCGCTGCGCAGGCGGTCGACATCCTCCAGATCCCCGCATTCCTGTGCCGCCAGACCGACCTGCTGCTCGCCGCCGGCCACACCGGCGCGGTGATCAACGTCAAGAAGGGGCAGTTCATGGCCCCATGGGACATGGCGGCGGTGGCGCAAAAGGTCGCCTCGACCGGCAATGACCGCATCCTGCTGACCGAACGCGGCGCGAGTTTCGGCTACAACACGCTGGTCAGCGACATGCGTGCGCTGCCGGTGATGGGTGAGACCGGCTATCCGGTGATATTCGACGCCACCCATTCGGTCCAGCAGCCCGGCGGCCTGGGTTCAGCATCGGGCGGCCAGCGCGAGTTCGCGCCGGTGCTGGCGCGCAGCGCGGTGGCGGCGGGCGTCGCCGCGATCTTCGCCGAAGCGCATCAGGACCCGGACAATGCCCCGTCCGACGGGCCGGTCATGCTCCCGCTCGACTGGGTCGCGCCGATGCTGGCGAAGCTAAAGGCGATCGATGCAGTGGTGAAGGGGTAAGCCTGACCGTCGGCCCGGACCGTTGGGCGGGGGCAGGAAAGGCTTATGTGGCCCCGCTATCTGCGCGAAGAAAAGCGGGATGCCGGGTCAAGCCCGGCATGACGAAAAGGGAGGGGCAATGAACGATCAAGAAATTGCCACTGGAATATGCTGCACCCTGACTTGGAATCGGCCATTTTCTTCATCGTCACCCCAGCGAAGGCTGGGGTCTCAGGCGTCAGAAGATAACGTCTGACATATCCCACCAATCTGGATTGGCTTCTTCCACATGCTGGAGCCAGTGTCGTTTCGATTTTTTTCAGTGCCCGCAGCGATGTCGGCTGTGCGGCCGATATAGAGAACGCCCTTGACTTATTGGTCATCACATAGGTGTAGCCGCCCCGCGCCAGAGCGGACTGTAGCGCATCTACGCCTGAGACCCCAGCCTTCGCTGGGGTGACGGTGAGATTCATGTCTCCTTTACGATGCTTGCTCCCGTAAAGCCGACATTCCCCTACCCACCCTTTACGGTCGAACCTGTCCCGTCCCGCGCACGATCCATTTGTAGGTCGTCAGTCCCTCCAGCGCGACCGGGCCGCGGGCGTGGAGGCGGCCGGTGGAGATGCCGATTTCCGCACCCAGCCCGAATTCGCCGCCATCGGCAAATTGGGTGGAGGCGTTCCACATCACGATCGCGCTGTCGACCGCGTTCAGGAAGCGCGCCGCGGTTTCGGCATCTTCGGTGATGATCGCATCGGTATGATGGCTGGCGTGGGCGGCGATATGGTCGATCGCGCCGTCGACGCCATCGACCAGCCGGATCGACACGATCGCTTCGAGATATTCGGTGTCCCAATCCTGCTCGCTCGCCGCGATGACGCGCGCGTCCATCGCCTGGACCGCTTCGTCGCCGCGCACTTCGCATCTGGCGTCTAGCAGCGCCTTCACCAGCGCGGGCGCGTCGCCATAGGCGCGGTCGATCAGCACCGTTTCGGTCGCGCCGCACACGCCCGTCCGGCGCATCTTGGCATTCACGACCAGCTGCCGTGCCATCGCCGGGTTGGCCGCGCCGTCGACATAGCTGTGGTTGATGCCGTCCAGATGGGCCAGCACCGGCACCCGCGCTTCTTCCTGCACCCGTGCGACCAGGCTCTTGCCCCCGCGCGGCACGATCAGATCGATAAATTCGCTGGCCCGCAGCAGCGCGCCCACGACGGCGCGGTCGGTCGTGGGAATGAGTTGCACGACATCGGCGGGCAGGCCAGCGGCCACGATCCCCTCTGCCATCGCGCTCAGGATCGCGCGGTTGCTTTCCTTGGCTTCGCTGCCGCCGCGCAGGATGACGGCATTGCCCGCGCGCAGGCAGAGCGCCGCGGCATCCGCCGTCACATTGGGGCGGCTTTCATAGATGATGCCGATCACGCCCAGCGGCACGCGCACGCGGCTGAGTTCCAGCCCGTTGGGGCGCACGCTCCTGTCGATCACGCTGCCCAGCGGATTGGGCAGGCCCGCGACCTGTTCCACGCCGTCGGCGGTGGCGGCGACCCGGCCCGCATCCAGCTTGAGCCGGTCGAGCATGGCGGGCGACAGGCCATTGGCGGCGGCATTGTCCATGTCGCGCGCATTGGCGGCGATGATCGCCGGTGCCTGGTCCCGCAACGCCTGTGCCGCGCGGCGCAGCGCATCGGCCTTTTGCTCGTCGCTTGCCTGCGCGAGGATGTGCGCCGCGCGACGCGCGCGCGCGCCCATCGTCGCGATCAGCATTTCAGGAGTCTGGGTCAGGTCGTTCATCATGGGTCTCGCCACTATATGGACGGCGACCTAGCATGAAAGCATGGTGAAGCGAAGGCGGGACGTGACTGACGAGCGTCTGTCTTGAAATGCGCGAAAGAGCCATTCCGGTTGCCGCACCGGCCTGACCCTTGCGAACCAAGGGCCGATGACCAGACCATGGGTCGCAAATGATCCAGCCATCGGCAGGCAGTCAGACCACCTTCCATCGTCTCTATGCAGCCGGTGGGATGCCCGCATACCCCCACGGGGTTATGGCGAGGAATATGCTCAGCTTGTGATCTTGCAGCCCTTGCTCGTCGCCATGCCGCGCAGATAGCCGCGCCTGGCGATCCCCGCCGTGATCGCCGCCTGCAAACGCCGTTCCTGCGGCGCGGCGCCGCTGATTTCCCGCACCAGCCCGCGGAACGGGATGAGCGAATTGACGATCGTCTTGCCGACCGCCTCGGCAATCTTGCCTGCGCGATTCTCGTTCGCCTTGGCACCGACGGTGAAATCCTCCCCCAGCACCGCGTTCAGTTCACCCAGCGATGCTTTCAGCCCCTTGCAGCTGCGCGATGGAGGCGGCGCATAGGGATTTTCCACTGCCTTCGCCAGCACCGGCGGTATTTCGTCCTTGTCCAGGCCAATGTCGCGCACCGGCTGGCTGGCGATATTGCCCGCCTTCTTGAACGTCTCATCCTTTGGCTTTTCCGCTTCCTGCGCCAGCGCCGATGTCGACCAGAATAGTAGCGCGGCCATTGCGTATAGTTTCATGATCATGTCTCCCGCCCGACAAAACCAGCGACGCAATCTTTCGGTTCCCTTGCGAAACGAGCGCGTGTCGGGGCGAGACAGGCGACGGCATCGGCGTTAAGGCAGGCCCGCTTCAACAGGAGGACAGCAGGACGTGACAGACGCACCGATCGGCATCGCTTCGGACCAGCTTGGCGCCACCATATCCGCCCAGGGCGCGGAACTCTGGTCGCTGCGCGATGCGCAGGGGCGCGAGTTGATGACCGACGCCGACCCGCGCTGGTGGACGGGCCATGCCCCCTTGCTCTTCCCCTTTGTCGGGCGGTCGCGTGGCGACGCCTATCGGCTGAACGGGCGCGATTATGCCATGCCCCAGCACGGCTTTGCCCGCCGCAGCACTTTTGCGCTGGTCGAGCGCAGCGACAGCGCCGCGACCTTCCGGCTGGAAGCGGATGCGGCGAGCCTGCTTGTCTATCCCTTCGCCTTCCGGCTCGACATGGGTTTCGCGATCGAGGGCGCGCGCCTGTGCATGACCGCGACCGTGACCAACCGGGGGGAGGCTGTCATGCCCTTTTCCTTTGGCTATCACCCCGCCTTCGCCTGGCCCCTGCCCTATGGCGGCGCGCTGGAGGATCACCGCGTCGTCTTTGAACAGCCCGAACCCGCGCCGATCCGCAAGGTGGGCGCGGAACCCGGCCTGATCGCGCGGGAAGCGGTGGCGTCCCCGGTCGATGGCGACACGCTGGTCCCCAGCCATGCCATGTTCGAAGGGGATGCGCTCATCTGGGACGATCTCGCCAGCCGCTCCTTGCTCTGGGGCGTGCCGGGCCAGCCGCGCCTGAAGATCGACTTTCCCGATACGCCATGGCTGGGCCTCTGGCAGAAGCCGGGCGCCCATTATCTGTGCGTCGAACCCTGGGCGGGGATGGCCGATCTGGTCGGGTTCGAAGGGGATGTGTGGGCAAAGCAGGGCATCATCGCGCTGCCACCGGGCGAGAGCCGCGCCTTCCGCATGGACGTCAGCCTTGTGGACGTGTAACGGCGCAACCTAGATTCCGTTCGGGCTGAGCGAACGGCTTTATTACTCCCGACCCAGAAAATCATCATGACCATTCCATCCCGCCGCACCTTCGCGATTATTTCCCATCCTGACGCGGGCAAGACCACGCTGACCGAGAAGCTGCTGCTGGAGGGTGGCGCGATCCACCTCGCCGGTGAGGTCAAGGCACGTGGCGCGAACCGGCGTGCGCGGTCGGACTGGATGAAGATCGAGCAGCAGCGCGGCATTTCCGTAACATCATCGGTCATGACGTTCGAGCGGACGCGCGATGGCGAGACGATCACGTTCAACCTGCTCGATACGCCGGGTCACGAAGATTTCAGCGAGGACACCTACCGCACCCTGACTGCCGTCGATTCCGCCGTGATGGTGATCGACGCGGCCAAGGGTATCGAGCCGCAGACGCGCAAGCTGTTCGAGGTGTGCCGCCTGCGCAACCTGCCCATCATCACCTTCGTCAACAAGGTGGACCGCGAAGGCCGCGAGACGTTCGGCCTGCTCGACGAGGTGGCGGACCAGTTGCAGCTGGACGTCTGCCCGATGAGCTGGCCGGTCGGCATGGGCGGCGAGTTTGAGGGCATATATGACTTCGCCACCAACCGGCTGATGCAGCCCAGCGGGCCAAGCCGCGAATTTGACGGCACCCGGCACCAGTTTACCGGGCTGGACGATCCGAAACTCGCCGATTTCCTGTCGCCCGACGGGCTGGAGAAATTGCGCGAGGAGGCCGAATTGTCGCAGGGCGGCTATGCCGAATTCGACCTTGCCCGCTATCGTCAGGGAGACCTGACGCCGGTTTATTTCGGCTCCGCGCTCAAATTGTTCGGCGTTACCGAGTTGATCGACGCGCTGGCGGCCCACGCCCCGCCGCCGCGCGCGCAGCCCGCAGAACCCGCCGCCGTCGAACCGGAGGGCAGCGAAGTCACCGGCTTCATCTTCAAGGTGCAGGCCAATATGGACCCGATGCACCGCGACCGCATCGCCTTCATGCGGCTGGTGTCGGGCAAGTTCCGGCGCGGCATGAAGCTGACGCCCAGCGGGTCGGGCAAGGCGCTGGCGGTCCATTCGCCGATCCTGTTCTTCGCGCAGGACCGCGAACTGGCGGATGAGGCCTATCCCGGCGACATTATCGGCATTCCCAACCATGGCGCGCTGCGCGTGGGCGATACGCTGAGCGAAAAACCGGGGCTGCGCTTTACCGGCCTGCCCAATTTCGCGCCGGAAATATTGCGCCGGGTCCAGTTGAAAGACCCGACCAAGACCAAGCAGCTGCGCAAGGCGCTCGATGATCTGTCCGAAGAGGGCGTGATCCAGGTATTCTACCCGGAAATCGGCAGCAATTGGGTCGTCGGCGTGGTGGGGCAATTGCAGCTGGAAGTGCTGATTTCCCGGCTGGACGCGGAATATAAGGTCGCCGCCGCGCTGGAGCCTTCACCCTTCGATACAGCCCGCTGGATCAGTGGCGATGAGGGTGCGATCAAGGATTTCGTCGGCTTCAACGCGGCCAACATGGCCAAGGACCGCGACGGCGCGCTGGTATTCATGGCGCGCAGCGCATGGGACATCGGCTATCAGCAGGAACGCCACCCCAAACTGAAGTTCAGCGCGACCAAGGAGCGGTAACCCCCTCCTCCGTTCGTTTCGAGCGAAGTCGAGAAACGCTGGCACAGCGCTTGCTGCTTCTCGACTTCGCTCGAAGCGAACGGGGTGCATGCTACGCTGCAACCCAATCCTTGCGCAGCGCCCGGCCCGCCAATGCCATGAACAGACCGGCCAATAGATAGAAGCCCAGCGCCGCGACGATGGCATAGCGCAGCGCCTCCACGCCATAAGCAGGCGTCAGCGCATCCGACAATGCCCCCACGCTCCAGCTGCCCAGTCCCAGCCCGACCAGATTGTTGATCAGCAGGAAACTCGCCGCCGCGCTGGCGCGCATATGGGCGGGAACGAGATGCTGCACGGCGGTCAGCACCGGGCCGAGCCAGACATAGACCAAGGCCTGCGGGATCAGGAACAGCGCAAAGGCAAAGCCCACATTGTCGGACAGCACGCCGACCACGAACAGGGGCATTCCCACGACATAGCTGATCGCGGGTACCCAGGCATAATAGGCCTTGTCCCTGTTACCCATGGCATCGCCCAGCCAGCCGCCCAGCAGCACGCCCGCCACGCCGCCGATCAGCAGCAGCGCCCCCAGAAACTGCCCCGCGCCCAACAGGTCCAGGCCAAAGCTGCGCATCAGCAGGCTGGGCAGCCAGAAGGCGACACCATAGCCGCACATCGAACTGCACGCCGCGCCCAGCGCCAGCAGCCAGAAGCTGCGCTTGGCCGCCAATATGCCGAACACGGCGCTGACCGGCACCGCATCGTTCGCCAGTACCGGCCGTGCTGGTTCGCGCACCACCAGCCGGAACAGGGGCGCGATCAGCAGGCCAGCCACGCCGACCGCGATGAAAGCGGTGCGCCACTCGACCGCCTGCGCGATATAACCGCCCAGCAGCACGCCACCCGCCGATCCCAGGGGGATGCCCAGCGAATAGATGGACAGCGCCCGCGCGCGCTGGTGCGTCGGGAAATAGTCGGAGATCACGGCATAGGATGGCGCGACGCCGCCTGCCTCCCCCACACCCACGCCGACGCGAAAAGCGAACATCTGCCAGAAGCTGCCCGCCATGCCGCACAGCGCGGTAAAGCCGCTCCATACCGCAAGGCTGACGGTGATCACCCAGGTCCGGCTGGTCCGGTCGGCCAGCAATGCCAGCGGAATCGCCAGCGTCGAATAGAGCAGCGCAAAGGCGATCCCGCCCAGCGCGCCCAATTGCCCGTCGGTGAGGCCCAGTTCCGCCTTGATCGGCCCGGCGAGGATGCCCAGAATCTGCCGGTCGAGGAAGTTGAAAGTGTAGACGAGCAGCAGCATCGCCAGCACGACACCGCGATAGGCGGGGGAAACGGGGGGAGAGGCGGAGGGAACCGTTCGGTCTGTCATATATGCTCCTTACGCCCCTTGCCGCACAGCAAAAGCGTGTTCCCGCGCAGGCGGGAACCCGGTCCCGTCCCTGGAACCGGATTCCCGTCTGCGCGGGAATACCGAACCTAGAACTTCACCGTTCCGGTCACGAACACCTGCCGCGGATTGCCGTAGAACGCGGTCAGCGTGCCTTCGCGGCCCAGTGAAGGGGTCGGGAAGCCAGCGGCATTGTTGATGATCGCGCCGGTCGTCGCATTGGCCGCGACGAAGGTATAGCCCGACGTCTTATATTCCTTGTCCAGCAGGTTCTTGCCATGCAGCCCCAGCGTCCAGCGGTCGTCCGGCGCGGTGTAGACGATGCTGGCATCCCACAGGGCATAGCCCTTCTGGTCGATATAGGGGTTGGGGATTTCAAACTGATAGGTCTTGCTGCGCCATGAAAGGGTGCTGCCCGCATAGAGGCTGCCGTCGCCGACCGGCGTGGTGTAGCCGAGCGTGCCGCTGGCCGTCCATTTGGGGGTATTCTGCACCTTGCGGAACGCGGCCACATCGGTCGGTACCCCGCCGATATTGGTCACATATTCGCGATATTCGGCGTCGATATAGCCGACCGCCGTGGACAGGCTCAAACGGTCACCACCCGTCAGGAAATCCTGCGCCAGCCGCGCGTTGCTTTCAAATTCCAGACCCTTGAACCGCGCCTTGCCCGCGTTGGACACGACACCGCAGAAGGACGGCGTCGGTACGCCGCCGACGCTGACGGTGCAGGCGACCGAGCCGGGGATCTGCACGTCGTTATAGTCGGCATAGAAGCCCGCGACCGCGACATAGAGCGCGCCGTTCATGAAGTTGCCCTTATAGCCCACTTCATAGCTTTTGACGCTTTCGGGACGGAAGCTCAGGAAGGACGCGATCTCGCTATCTTCGCGAATGCCGTTGCCGTTGAGGTCGGGCGCATTGGTGCCCACCCCGCGCGGATCGAAGCCGCCGCCCTTGAAGCCCTGCGCATAGCTGGCATAGATATTGTGATCGGGCGTCGGCTTGTAGCTGATCGAGACACGGGGCGTGAACTTCTTATATTCGCGCTGGCCGTTGAAATCGGTGCTGGGCGCGCCGAACGCCACGCCTGCGCCGCCAAAGACGGGCGATCCGCCACCCAGATAGTTTTGCCGCAAAATGTCGGCGCGGCGCTTGTCCCAGGTATAGCGACCGCCCGCCGAAATGCTCAGCTGCTGCGAAATGTCGAAGGTGAAGTCGCCGAACACGGCATAGGTTTCCGTGTCGACATCGGCCTGGGTAAAGGCGGTCAGGCCAGCAACGGTCGTGAACAGCCGCACGTCGAACGCGGTATCGGCCTTGGCATCCAGATAGTAGAAGCCAAGCATGCCATGCAGCGGGCCGCTGTCATAAAGAAGCTGGAATTCCTGGCTCAGCTGCTCGTTGAAGTAGAAGGCCGGTACGTCGACATCGACGGCGGGCAGCGCGTCGAAATCGATCGGCGATGCGCTGTCATCCTTGCGCCACGCGCTGATCGACCGCAGCGTCACCGCGTCGGACAGTTCAGCCGTGATGTTCATCGATAGCCCGTAGGACTTCACATATTGCTTGGGGTCGGCAAGGCCGCCGCGCGTGTCGAACACGTCGTCCAGTACCGGCGCGCCCGACAGCTGGCCGGGAATCAGGCGGTGGCCGCCGCGCGCATTGCTGTTATCCTTGGTATAGTCGCCGGTGATCCGCATCAGCACGGGCTGGCCATAGCCGCCCATTTCGAACGTGCCGCGCGCGGCCCAGACATCCTTGTTGTAATTATCTTCGCCGGTGGTCAGATTCTTGCCAAAGCCGCCGCGCGACAGGCGGGCGAGTGCACCGCCGACCCGGATCATGTCGCCGACCGGGGCCGACACGCTGATGATGCCATCGGCCTGATCATAGGTGCCGTAGCTGCCCTTGATCTTGAGCGCGAAGTCCTGCGGCAGCATCTTGGTCACATATTTGACCGCGCCGCCGATCGTGTTGCGGCCATAGAGCGTCCCCTGCGGCCCGCGCAGCACCTCGATCCGATCGACATCATAAATGTCGAGGATCGCGCCCTGCGGCCGGTTCAGGTAGACATCGTCCAGATAGATGCCGACGCCCTGTTCAAAGCCGGACACGGGGTCCTGCTGACCCACGCCGCGGATGAAGGCGGTCAGCGTCGAATTGGTGCCGCGCGATGCTTCCAGCGTGGTGTTGGGCGTGAAGTTGGCGAGATCGGTAATGTCGATCGCGCCCTGGCTTTCCAGCTTCTCCCCGGAAAAGGCGCTGACCGCGATCGGCACGCTGACCAGCGTTTCCTCGCGGCGGCGGGCGGTGACGACGATCGCGCCTTCGCTGTCGTCCACGGCGGCCTGCGGCGCGTCCTGCGCGAGCGCGGGCAGGGCCAGCGCCCCGGTCCAGGCGGCGGAGGCAAGGGCGAGAGCGCGGATGCTGTGATGAGCCTTCATGAGCGGAACCTCTCCTGAATGATGCGCCCGTTTGGCGGGTCGCCATGTGTCTTGACCGATTCGATAATGAAAGTTGAACCAGCTTTCAACTTCAAATATGGAGCAGGCTATCGATGCGACCAGATTGCGCTAAAAAGAACACAGCGACGGGGGAGAGACTATGACCGACCAGGGGCCAGGCAGGGACGACAAGACGCCCCGCACGGCGCGCGGGGAACGCACCCGCCGCGGCCTGCTGGCGGCCGCCGCGCAGGAATTTGGCGAAAAGGGATTTCACGAAGGATCAATCAGCGGAATCACCCGCCGCGCGGGCTGTGCGCTGGGCAGTTTCTACACCTATTTCGACAGCAAGGACGATATTTTCCGCGCGCTGGTGGCCGATATGTCGGGGCAGGTGCGTGACTATGTGTCACCCCGGATCGCGCAGGCGCGCGACGGCATCGACGCCGAACGAATCGGGCTGCTCAGCTTTCTGGAGTTCGCCCGGTCGCACAAGGAACTCTATCGCATCATCGACGAATCGGAATTTGTCGATGCCGCCGCCTATCGCGCCCATTATGAAAATACCGCGGCCCGCATGGCGACACGACTGGCCAGGGCAGCAGAGCGCGGCGACGTGCGCCCGGACGTGGAGGAGGTGCATGCCTGGGCGATCATGGGCATGAATGTCTTTCTGGGGCTGCGCTACGGCGTCTGGGACGACAGCCGCCCAGCGGAGGAGATTGCCGCCATCGCCAATGCGCTGATCGAAAAGGGCATTGGCCGCCCGCAATAAGCGGAGCAAAACCGGCGCTGGCGCTTTGTGGCGGTTCACCCACCGGAGCATTGCCGCCATGATCACACCGACCGACCGCCAGTGGATGCAGCGCGCCATTGCCTTGGCACGCAGCAAGGGCAGTACCCCTGCCGACACGCCGATCGCCGCGATCATCGTGATCGACGGCCGCGTCCTGGCGGAACAGGTCAACCAGACGGAGGAGCATAAGGACGCCACCGCGCATGCGGAGATCATGGCGATCCGCGCCGCAGGGCCAGTTCATGGCGACATGGACCTGCGCGGCGCCACGCTTTATTCCACGCTCCAGCCATGCGGCATGTGCACCATGGCGTCGATCTGGGCGAAGGTTGGCCGGATCGTTTACGGCGCGGGCCGGGACGATGTGCATCGCATGTATTTCGAGGACCGCCATCTCGACACGATGGATTTCGTACGCGACGCGTGGCGCGACGATCTTGTGCTGGAAGGGGGATGCGAGGCGCAGCTTTGCGCCAGCCTCTATTACCGGCCCCAGGACGATGTGCCGATCGAGGAACAGGGCAATATCTAACCCGGCCTATTTCCGCAGCAGAAACACCGCATGTTCGGCAAACAGATTGGCGTTGGCATGGGTGGTTTCCCTGTCGCCCTTCAGAAACCATTGCCCGTCGATGGTCCAGCCGCGATCCTTCACCAGCGCGCGGAAATCGTCCACGGTCACATGATGGATGTTGAGCGTGTCATACCATGTGTCGGGCAATAGCCGCGTCACCGGCATCCGCCCGCCCCACAGCAGCGAAATCCGCCCGCGCCAATGGGCGAAATTGGGGAAGGATACGAAAGCCTGGGCAGCGATCCGCAGCAATTCCTCCACCACCAGATCGGGCCGCCGGGTCGTCTGGAGCGTCTGGCTCAATATCGCATAGTCGAAACTGGCGTCGGGATAATAGCGCAAGTCCGTGTCGGCATCCCCCTGCACCACCGACAGGCCGCGCCCGACCGCATCGGCGACGTTCGACCCGTCAAGCTCCAGCCCGCGCGCGTCGACCCCGGCATTGTCGCGCAGCGCCGCCATCAGCGCGCCGTCGCCACAGCCGACGTCGAGCACCCGCGCGCCCTGCCGCACGGTGCGCGCGATCAGCGCCAGATCGGGGCGCAACTGATCGCTCACGCCCGGCCGCCCTTCAGGAAGCCATCTACCACCCGGTTGAGTTCGGGACATTCCAGAAGAAAGGCGTCATGCCCGAACGGGCTGGACAGTTCGACGAAACTGGCCTGCGCCCCGCCTGCGTTCAGCGCATGGACAATGATCCGCGATTCCGCCGTAGGATAGAGCCAGTCGGTATCGAAACTGACAAGGCAGAAACGCGCCTTGCTGGCCGTGAAGGCCATGGCCAGCGACCCGCCATGATCCTCTGCAATGTCATAATAGTCCATGGCGCGGGTGATGTAGAGATAGGAGTTGGCGTCGAACCGCTCGACAAAGCTCAGCCCCTGATGGCGCAAATAGCTTTCCACCTGAAAATCCGCATCGAAGCCGAAGGTCTTGGCATCGCGGCCCTGAAGGCGCCGTCCGAACTTCTCGGTCAGCCCCGCTTCGGACAGATAGGTGATATGCGCCGCCATCCGCGCAACGGCCAGACCCGCGCTCGGCACCTGCCCGTCGGCATAATAATCGCCCCCGCGCCAGTTGGGATCGGCCATGATCGCCTGCCGCCCGACTTCATGAAAGGCGATATTCTGCGCGCTGTGCCGCGCGGTCGAGGCGATGACGATGCAGCGTTCCACCCGGTCGGCGAACAAGGTCGGCCAGGTCAGCGCCTGCATGCCGCCCATCGACCCGCCGATCACGGCATAGAGCCGGTCGACGCCCAGATGGTCGAGCAGCATCGCCTGCGCCCGCACCATGTCGGCAATGGTCAGAACGGGAAAGCGCATGGCGAAGGGCAGGCCGGTAGCCACATCCAGGCTGGCCGGGCCGCTCGACCCCATGCAACTGCCGACGACATTGGCGCAGATGATGAAATGGCGTGCCGGATCGACCGGCTTCCCCTCTCCCACCAGCCGCCACCACCAGCCGGGCTTGCCCGTCACGGGATGATCGGACGCGACATATTGGTCGCCGGTCAGGGCATGGCAGATCAGGATCGCATTGGATCGGTCCGGGTTCAGCGTGCCGTAGGTTTCATAGGCGATGTCGACCGGCCCCAGCGCCGCGCCGCTGTCCAGCGACAATGGCCCGGCAAGCCGAACCTGTCGGCGCAGGCCGAAACGACTATCATCTGTCATTGAAAGGCTGGCCATGGTCGCGCCGGGCTAGGACCACGGCGGAGCGCTGTCAATCTGGACGGGCGCTTTGCCTTTGGCGCGGAAGCCGCTAAAGCCCGTCGCCATGACAGAGACACTTGCAAACACCCTGACAAAGCCATCGCCCAAGGACTGGATTCTTGGCATTTCGCCCTATGTGCCGGGCAAGGCAGCGGCCGATGATGGCCGCCCGCTGATCAAGCTGTCGGCCAATGAAAACCCGCTGGGGACGGGCGACGCCGCGCGCGCCGCGCTGGTGGCCGCCACCGCCGATCTTGCCACCTATCCCGATCCGAGCGCGACGAAGCTGCGTGAAGCGATCGGCGCGGTGCATGGGCTGGACCCGGCGCGGATCATCTATGGCACCGGGTCGGACGAACTGCTCCACATCGCCGCCAGCGCCTATGCCGGGCCGGGCGATGAAGTGCTGTATGTGCGCTATGGCTTTGCGGTCTATGACATCGCCGCCCGCCGCGTCGGCGCGACCCCGGTGATCGCGCCGGACAAGGATTATGCCACCGACGTCGACGCGCTGCTGGCAGCCGTGACCGAGAAGACGAAGGTCGTGTTCCTGGCCAACCCCAACAACCCGACGGGCACGATGACCAGCCGCGAAGAGATTGCCCGGCTGCATGCGGGCCTGCGCCCCGACATCTTGTTCGTGCTGGATCAGGCCTATGCCGAATATCTGGACGAAGGCGAGGATGATGGCGGCCTGGAACTGGCCAGGACCGCCGGCAATATTTTCGTCACCCGCACCTTCTCCAAGATTCACGGGCTGGCGGCCGAACGGATCGGCTGGGGCTATGCCAGTGCGGAGGTGATCGAGATTCTCCACCGCATCCGCGCGCCGTTCAATGTCACGACCGCGGGCCAGGCCGCGGCCATCGCCGCGATCAACGACAGTGCCTGGATCGAATCGAGCCGCGCCCATAATGCGCGCTGGCGCGAATGGCTGAGCAACGAAATCGGCGCGCTGTCCAATCACGGCCTGCGCGTCGTACCCAGCAAGACCAATTTCCTGCTGATCCTGTTCGATGGCAAGCTGACCGCCGAGGCCGCGATGAAGGGATTGTGGGAGGCCGGTTACGCCACCCGCTGGCTGCCGGGCCAGGATCTGCCCAACGGCCTGCGCATCACCATCGGCACCGAAGCGCAGGTCCGCGTCGTGGCCGACACATTGCGCGCCATGGCGGAATCGGCCTGACGCGATGCTGCCTTTCGCCCGGATCACCATCATCGGCCTTGGCCTGATCGGCTCATCGCTTGCCCGCGCCATCCGGGCGGAGATGCCCACGGCGCGCGTCACTGGCCATGATGCCGATCCGGCAGTGCGCGAAACCGCACGGCGGATAGACCTGTGCGACGACATCACCGACACGGCGGGGGCTTCGGTCACCGACGCGGATCTGGTGGTGCTGTGCGTGCCGGTCCGCGCCATGGGCGCGGCGGCGGCGGAGCTGGCCGACGATCTGCCCGCCGACGCGATCATAAGCGATGTGGGATCGTGCAAGGCGGACGTGCTGGCGCAGCTGGTCGCCGCCCTGCCGGGGCGGACGATCATTCCGGCGCATCCCGTCGCAGGCACCGAAAATAGCGGACCGGAAGCGGGTTTCGCCACCCTGTTCAAGGGGCGCTGGTGCATCGTCACCCCGCCCGCTGACGCTGACCCCGTGGCGGTCGAGCGCGTCGCCGAACTGTGGCGGCGGGTCGGCGCGGACGTCGAGACGATGGACCCGGCGCATCATGATCTGGTGCTGGCGGTGACCAGCCATTTGCCGCATCTGATCGCCTACACCATCGTCGGCACGGCCAGCGATCTGGAAAATGTCACCCAGTCGGAAGTCATCAAATATTCCGCTGGCGGCTTTCGCGATTTCACCCGGATCGCCGCGTCGGACCCGACCATGTGGCGCGACGTGTTCCTGGCCAACAAGGACGCGGTGCTGGAAATGCTCCAGCGCTTTTCGGAGGATCTGTCAGCACTGCAACGGGCGATCCGCTGGAATGACGGCGACACGCTGTTCAACCTGTTCACCCATACCCGCGCCATCCGCCGGTCGATCATCGAACAGGGTCAGGACGACGCCAAGCCCGACTTCGGCCGGGCGCATTAAGCCAGCGCAGAGAGCGGGTTCAGCGCGTTGATCGCGGCATGGACCCGCGCTTCGGCCTCCCGCCGGTCCAGCCCGGCGGGCACGACCTCACCGACCTTATAGGTGATGACGCCCGCTTTCTTGAGGAAGCTGCCCTTTGGCGACACCAGCCCGCTGTTGAGCGCAATCGGCACCACCGGCAGCCCCAGCAGCGTATATAATCCGGCAAAGCCAGCCCGTAATGGCGGCGCTTCGCCATGGGGAACGCGGGTGCCTTCGGGAAAGATGCAGACCGCCCTTCCGGCGGCGTTCGCCGCCTTGGCCTGGGTCCGCAACGTCCGCATCGCGCTCGCCCCGGCGGTGCGTTCGATCGGGATCAGGCCATAACGGTCGGCAATGGTTCCCCACAGCGGAATATCGAACAGTTCCCGCTTGGCGGCGATGACGGGCCGGTCGAACACGCACAGCATGTCGATCGTCTCGAACATCGATTCATGCTTGACGATATAGAGATAGGGACCAAGCGGCAGATCGCCCTCTATCACCACCTTCTGCCCCAGCAGCCAGCGGGCGCAATAGCGATGGAACCAGCCCCACAGGGTCGACACCCATCGCAGCGCGGGCGGCGAAAACTGGCCGACGATCAGGGCGATCAGCACCAGCAGCAAGCTGCCGGGATAGAAAATGAGGGAAAAGAGGGTGGAGCGCAGCAAGGTGATCATCGGGGCGCTATGCCATCAAATGCCAAGAAGTGCAGCGGCGCGGCGCAGCAGATATTTATTATATTCCCGCGCCAGCATCGTCAGGCTGGGGCGGCTGGGCACCGCGTCATAGACGATCGCGACCCGGCCGGGCAGCGCCTGCCGCAATTCCAGCGCGGCGCGGCGCATATGCCAGTCCGTCGTGATCAGCCGCACTGTCTTGTAATCGCGCCGTTCCAGCCAGCGGGCGGTTTCGATGGCGTTGGATCGTGTATCGATCGCTTCGCGGCCCAATGTGATGCAGCAGGCGAATAATGTTTCGGGCGCCTGATATTGCGCCGCCAGTTCGACCGGACGGACCGACCGGTCGACGCCGGAAATCAGCATCCGCTTGGCCGCGCCGCCCTCCAGCAAAGCGATGCCCCGGTCGATCCGCCCCGCGCCGCCGGTCAGCACGACGATCGCGTCGGTCTGCCGACCGTCGAGCGGCTGGGGCAGGAAGATCGCAAACCATGCAAAGCCCAGCATCCAGCCCAGTATCGAGACGGCGAACAGCCGGACGATCACAGCGCCCGCCCCAAGGCGCGCAACACTGTCCAGCGCGCCGCCAGCGTCGCCAGCAGGACGCCCGCCACCGGCAGCAGCCCAAGCACCGCCCAACTGGCAGGCGGCAGGCGCACCGCGCCCAGCAGTTCCGACCCGGTCGCACCCAGCCGCAGGCCGATCAGCAGGATGACGAACGCGGCGAAAGCAAAGCCCAGCGCGCTGCCCAGCATCGCGTCAAGGCCGATGCGGCGCTGGAACAGACGGGCGATCTGGACGTCGGTGGCTCCCATCAGGTGCAGCACCTCTATCGTGCCGCGATGGCTGTCATGCGCGCCTCGCGCCGCCAGCACCACGACCGCGCCCGTCGCCAGCGCCATCAGCAGCACGACACCGGCAGCCAGCCAGCCCAGGGCGGAGAGCAATCCGGCAAGCGGCAGCAGGAAGGCGGCGTGAGGTTCGATCCGCAGGGCGGGCGACAATCCCCCTAGCAGGCGGCGCAAGCGCGCGACCTTCGCATCAGCATCGCCCGGCGTCAGCGTCACGTCGATCAGCGCGGGCAGCGGCAGGTCGCCGCTCGTCGCCTCCTCGCCCAGCCAGGGGCGGACCTGATCGGCGAGCAGTGCAGGATCGACGGGCGCGGCGGCCTGCACCCCGTCCGCGCCGCGCAACGCGGTCAGCGCTCGCGCCGCCAGTTGGTCGCGCAGTTGCGGGTTCGCCTCGACCACCTGCACGCTGGCGCGTCCGGCCAGATCCGCGCTCATGGAGCGGACGGCAGCGCCCAGGCCAAGGCCAGCAGCGGCGGCCAGCACGGTCAGGAACATCATGATCGCGATGATCCACAGCATCGGCCCCGCGACCCGCCCGCCCGGCAACAGGCGATGCCGCGCAGCGGCGGCGGCGCGGCGGTCGGTGCGCGACGCCATCACTCGCCGCCCTGCGGGCGCGGCGGATAGCGTAGCGATCCGGTCGGGTCAGCCAGCCGCCCCTTGTCCAGCCGCATCATCTGCGCGCCCGATACCTGCGCGATCAGCGGCAGATCGTGGGTGGCGACGACGATGGTGGTGCCCAGGCGATTGAGCGCTTCGAACAGGGTCATGAGGCGACGGGCCATGTCCGCGTCGACGTTGCCGGTCGGTTCGTCCGCCACCAATATTTCGGGTCGCCCGATGACCGCACGGGCGATGGCGACGCGCTGCTGCTCCCCGCCCGACAGGGTCGCGGGCCGCGCCTGCCCGCGATCGCCAAGCCCCACCCAGCCGAGCATTTCAGTGACGGGGGCGTCAACCTCCCCCTCCTCCATGCCCGCGACGCGAAGCGGCAGGGCGATATTGTCATAGGCGGACAGATGGGGGACCAGGCGAAAGTCCTGAAACACGACGCCGATGCGACGGCGGAAACCCGGCAGGCGCTTGCGCGGCAGGGTCACCACATCCTCGCCGAACAGCCGTATGACGCCGCGACTGGGACGCTGGGCCAGATAGAGCAGTTTGAGCAGCGATGTCTTGCCCGCGCCCGACGCGCCGGTCAGGAAATAAAAGCCTCCGCCTGCCAGTGTGAAGCTGACGTCGGACAGGGTCTCGCTGTCCAGACCATAGCGCAGACCGACATTCTCGAACTGGACGATGGCCGACATGTCTTGAAATATGGCGCTCGCGCGCTCCCTGCTTCCCCGGAGTGACAGCCATGGCACAGTGGGCAGGCAGCCGTAAAGCCCGGCCCGCATCCGACCGCGAGTCGCGACGGAATGACGTCAACATAAGTTGACCGCTTGCGCGCGAGTCCATGCCATGCCTATGAAGCGACATGATACTGGTGTGCCCCAATTGCGCGACGCGCTATGTCGTGCCGGACAGCGCCGTCGGTCCGGCCGGCCGCCAGGTCCGCTGCGCCGCGTGCAAGCATAGCTGGTTCCAGCAGCCTGCCGCCCTGCCACCGCGCGAAAGCGGGCCGGACGAGGTGCCTGCTCCGCCGCCGGTCCAGGCTCCCACTCCGCCGCCGCCGGTCGCAGAGCCGGTCGAAACGGTCGCCGCGCCCGCGCCTGAACCCGTACCTGCCCCCGCACCGGAAGCCCCCCCGGCTGAAACCGTCGTGCCGGAGGAAGCGGCCCCCGTCGCGCCGCCGATCGCTGCGCCTGCGGACAACCGTATTGACGACATTTATGCCGGTGCGCCGGTCGATCCGGCACAGGACAGCCAGTTCGCGCCCGCGCCGCCGTTCAAGCCGCGCCGCAATCCGATCAAGCTATGGACCTATGCCGCGTTCGTCTTTGCCCTGGTCGTGGCGGCGGCGGGCGGAGCCTTTTACTATTTCGGCCCGCCCGGATGGGCGGTCAGCCTGGGACTGGTCGCCGAAGAAGGCGATCCTGACCTGCTCTTCTACCTGTCCAAACCCGCAGAGCGGCGCAAGCTGCCGACTGGCGAGGAATATTTCGCCTTTGGCGCGCGGATCGTGAACAGCGGGACGCAGGCGCTGCCAGTGCCGCCGGTGCTGGTGCAGTTGCGCGACCGGCAGAACCGGCTGGTGTTCAGCTGGACGACGAAGGCGGACAAGAACCGCCTGAAGCCGGGCGAGGAAGCGTCGATCAACGAAAGCCGGATCGACATTCCCAAAAATGCCGAGAATCTGTCGCTGGCCTTCGTGCAGTAGGCAAGGGCGCGTCCAGCCTCCCCCACCCCTCCTTCATCATCATGCTGAACTTGTTTCAGCATCCATTTCGCGTCTCCAGCCACGACTTTTGGGCATTATGGATCCTGAAATAAGTTCAGGATGACGTCGTGGGATAACGAAAAGTCATATGCAATTCCCCTCCCCGAAATGGGGAGGAATTACGGATAGCTGACCGTCTTGGGTCGGCCCTGCGGGATGGGGATGAACTCCTGATCGTCGCCGGGGATCAGCGGGAAGCGGAGGGCGTCCCAATCCTCGCGCGCCTGCATCAGCCGGTCCTGGCGGGAGGACACGAAGTTCCACCAGACATGGCGCGGCGTTTTGAAGGCTTCGCCGCCGCACAGGACGACCCGGCCGCCATCGACGCTCATCAGCGTGGCGCTGGTGCCGGGGCGCAGGACGTAAAGCGTCTGGGGCGCGAGCATCATCCCGTCGAGCGCGGCATCACCGCCCGACACATAGATCGCGCGCTCGTCGGCTGACGGGTCGATCGGTACGCGGCCGCCGGGCGACAGCTGGATGTCGGCATAGATGGTGTCGGCATAGGTGGTGACGGGCGAGCGTTCGCCCCAGAGCGACCCCATGATGACACGGGCGCGCACCCCATGCGCCTCGATCACCGGCAGGCCGCCTTCGCCGACATGCTCGAACGCCGGGTCCATTTCCTCTTGGCGGTCGGGCAAGGCGAGCCAGGTCTGGATGGCGGAGAGTTTGGAGAGCTTGGCGCGTTCTTCGTCGGGGGAACGCTCACTATGGACGATCCCCTTGCCCGCGGTCATCAGATTGACCGCGCCCGCCTCGACAATCTGTTCCGTGCCCAGCGAATCGCGGTGGAAGAAAGCGCCTTCATACATATAGGTCACGGTGGCGAGGTTGATGTGCGGATGGGGGCGGACATCAATCCCCTGCCCCGCTCCTATCTTGGCTGGCCCGGCCTGATCGAAGAAGATGAACGGACCGACCATCGTACGCCCCTTGGCAGGGAGCGAACGGTGGACCTTGAAATCGCCCAGATCATGGGTGGTCGGGCTGATCGTCTGGATGACGAGATCATCGAGGGTCATCAGGCTTCTCCGGGTGCGCGGGCCTTGATCGCAAGGGCGTGGACCTTGTCGCGCAGCAGGTCGGCGAGCGCTGCGTTGACCATGCGCTGGCGGGCGACGCGGCTCTGGCCGGTGAAGCGATCCGACACGATGTCGACGGTGAAATGGCTTTCGCCAGAGCCGTCATGCCCCGCATGGCCGCGATGTTTTTCGCTGTCGTCGATCACGGCGAGCTGTTGCGGCGCCAGGGCATTTTGCAGCCGCGTTTCGATTTCGGTGGCCACTGGGCCTTTCAGAATCTGGGTCATGCCGCCTATATAGTCGCTTTGCCGCGACTTGCATCAGGACAACTTTGTCGACCGACCCTTTCTCGACCCGCCGCTTCAACCGCTTCCATGGCCGGGTGGAGGGCGACCGCCCCTGCTGGGTGAGTGGCTGCCCCGAACCGGGCGAGTTCCGCGCGCCGCCGCTGGAGGGCAGCGCCCGTCCCGGCGATGAAGGGCCGCGCTGGCGCTGGCTGTGCCTGGACCATGTGCGCGAATTCAATCAGGGCTATAATTTCTTCACCGGCATGTCGCCGGAGGAAATCGCCGCCGCCCAGCGCCCCTTTGCCGGGTGGGAGCGGGAGACGCGCGCCTTTTCGTCCAACGCCCACAGCCCGCCGCCCAAATGGTCCGACTTCTCCGACCCGCTCGACGCCATCGGCGCGAAGTTCAAGGAACGGGTGGCCAAGGCGCGGGCCGATGCGCAGATGCGGCAGGACGGCCAGTTTCTGTCGGCGGAGGACCGCAAGGCGCTGCGCGTCATGGAACTGGACATTGACGCGGATCGCAAGGCTTTGCGGATGCGCTACACCGCGCTGCTGCGCCGCTATCACCCCGATCATAATGGCGGCGACCGTAGCCATGAACGCGCATTGCAGGCGGTGATCGAGGCCTATGGCCATTTGAAGAAGGCAGCGGTTTTCGCCTGAAATTCAGGCCATACTGTCCTTTGCAAACCCAATATTGGTGGGTTGAACCATGCTAGCGGAGTGGCAGGGGCGCAGACCTGACCAGGATGCACGCCCTGTCGAGAGGGTGATACCCCTCCACCACCGCTTCGCGGCGGTCCCCCTCCCCCACAGGGGGAGGAATTTGGTAGCGAATTTGCAGCCTTCATGATTGCCGAGATTCAGCCAGGTTTCGCGCGCGGAAGTTCGCAAACTTCGCCCATGTTGCGCATGGCAAGTTTTTCGCAAGATCGACGATCGGAAAGAGCCGTGGCCGAGCATGGCAGCATAGTCGCGTGTAGGACAGCCTTGTCCCGATGCGATGGCGATGCCATAGGGCGCGGCCCCCCTTCCCCGGAGACAAAAGCATGCAGGATGTGCCGCGCGCGCTGGGCCTGGATTTCGGCACGACCAACAGCGTCGTTGCGATTGCCAACGGCCAGCAATCCGATCTGGTCGAATTTGCCGGTAGCCAGGCGACCGGGGCGGTGTTCCGTTCCGCGCTCTGTTTCTGGCATGAGGACGGCGTCAAGGGCGGCCTGGCGCATGAGGCCGGGCCGTGGGCGATCGCGGAATATATGGAATATCCCGAAGACAGCCGCTTCCTCCAGTCGTTCAAGTCGGTCGCCGCCAGCCCGATTTTCGAGAGCGCCAACATATTCGAAAAGCGCTACCGCTTCGAGGAACTGGGGGCGATGTTCCTGGCGCATATGGTTGGCCATGCGGGCGGGGCATTGGACCAGAGGCCGGAGCGGATCGTCGTCGGGCGGCCCGTGACCTATGCCGGGTCGCGGCCTGACGAGGCGCTGGCGCGCAAGCGATATGACGCGATGTTCGCCGATTTCGGCGTGGACATTCATTATGTCTATGAGCCGCTGGGCGCGGCATTCAGCTATGCCAGCCGCCTGACCCAGGCTGCGACGATCCTGGTCGCGGACTTTGGCGGCGGCACCAGCGATTTTTCGATCGTGCGGGTGGAAGCGCCCAACCAGACGGTGGGCGCGACGCGGCGGGCGACGCCGCTGGGATCGGCGGGCATCGGCATTGCAGGCGACCGTTTCGACTATCGGATCATGGACCATCTGGTGCTGCCGATGCTGGGCAAGGGCGGCAGTTACCAGTCGTTCGGCAAGACGCTGGAAATACCGCGCAGCTATTTCGCCGACTTTGCCGACTGGTCGCGCCTTGCGCTGATGCGCAACCGGCGGACGATGGACGAGCTGACGCGGTTGCAGAAATCGGCTGACGATCCCGCCGCGATCAGGCGGATGATGACGGTGATCGAAAAGGAACTGGGCTATCCGCTCTATGATGCGGTGGGCAGCCTGAAGCGGGCGCTGTCGACACAGGACAAAGCGGATTTCCGCTTTGCCGGTGGCGGGCTGGAGATCGAGACGCAGGTGCGCCGCGCCGATTTCGAGCGCTGGATCGCGCCCGACATCGCCCGGATCGAGGGATGCGTGGACAAGGCGCTGGCGACCGCCGGGGTGGCGCCGCACGCGATCGACCGGGTGTTCCTGACCGGCGGATCGTCGCTGATTCCGGCGATCCGCGGCATATTCGACGCGCGCTTCGGGGCGGAGCGGATCGCGACCGGGGGCGAACTGACATCTATCGCGCACGGGCTGGCCCTGATCGGGCAGGAGGCCAATCTGGCCCAATGGGCCGCTTGATCCGACGCGCCCTTGCCCCCACTCTATCGACACGCCGTTGATGGATCGGCTACGGCAGGCGTGACTCGCAGGAAGATGAAGACCCGATGACTGATATTTCCAACGTTCAGCCCGATACGCGCGCCGAAACGCTGATGGATGCCCCCGACCGGTTCGTGGACGCCCGCGATGTGTTCGGCATCGACATCGACATGCAGATTCCCGCTTTCAGCGAAGCCGACGAGCGGGTGCCCGACCTTGATCCCGCCTATGTGTTCGACCCGGACACCACGCTGGCGATCCTGGCGGGCTTTGCGTTCAACCGGCGCGTCATGGTGCAGGGCTATCATGGCACCGGCAAGTCGAGCCATATCGAGCAGGTCGCCGCGCGCCTGAAATGGCCGTGCATCCGCATCAATCTGGACGCGCATATCAGCCGTATCGATCTGGTCGGGCGCGACGCCATCGTCCTGAAGGATGGCCAGCAGGTCACCGAATTCAAGGAAGGCCTGCTCCCCTGGTCGTTGCAACGCCCGGTCGCGCTGGTGTTCGACGAATATGATGCCGGCCGCCCCGACGTGATGTTCGTCATTCAGCGCGTGCTGGAAACCGACGGCAAGATGACGCTGCTCGACCAGAATCGGGTGATCCGCCCCAATCCCTATTTCCGGCTGTTCGCGACCGCCAATACCGTCGGTCTGGGCGATACGACCGGCCTGTATCATGGCACGCAGCAGATCAACCAGGGCCAGATGGACCGATGGAATCTGGTGGTGGCGCTCAACTATCTGCCCGCCGCGACCGAGGCGCAGGTGGTGCTGGCCAAGTCGGGCGAATATGATCATGAGGGCGGCTGCAAGGAAGTCGAAAATATGATCAAGGTCGCCGAACTGACGCGGCAGGGCTTCATCAACGGCGATATTTCGACCGTCATGTCGCCGCGCACCGTGATCAGCTGGGCGCAGAATGCGCTGATCTTCAAAAATGTCGGCTTCGCCTTCCGCCTGTCCTTCCTCAACAAGTGCGACGAGGCGGAACGGGCGCTGGTGGCCGAATATTATCAGCGCGTGTTCGGCAAGGATCTGCCGGAAAGCGTGGTCGGGAAAGCGGGGTAAAAGCCGCAGGAGTGTCATGGACAAGCAGACAGCCATTGCCCGCCTGAAAGCCCATGAAGCAGAATTGCGGGCCATGGGCGTCGTCAGCCTGTCGCTGTTCGGATCGACCGCGCGCGGGGATGCGCGGTCGGATTCGGACGTGGATGTCGCCGTGACCATCGACGATGCCGCCCGCATGGACCTGTTCCGCTTTGCGGCCATGTCGAGCTGGCTGGGAGACTGGCTGGACGTTCGGGTCGATCTGGTCAGCGAACCGGCGCGAAAGCCGCGCTTCCAGGCGGAAATCGACAAGGATCGGGTGCGTGTCTTCTAGTCGGGAACAGCATCGGTTGCTGGACATCGTGGAAAATTGCGATGCGATTGCAGTCTATATCGACGGGATGGACTATGCGCGTTTCGCCGCCGATCGCAAAACCATCGACGCGTCGGAACGCTGTTTGGAGCGGATCACCGAAGCGGTGATCAAGATCGGCAAGGACCGGATGGCGGCAATTGCCCCATCCATTCCGGCCGACGCCGTCCGGGGATTGGGAAATATGTTGCGGCACCATTATGATGCGCTGAATTTGAGGATCATTTTCGCCACGATGACCGACAGCCTGCCTGTTTTGCGCGCGGCCTGCCTTGCAGCGCTGAAGGATCTGCCATGACCGAACGCTCCCCCCTCGACGCTTTCAAGGACGTGCTGTCGGGGACGGCGCGGTCGATGGCGCGCGACATGGAAGTGGAAGTGGGCTTTACCGCCGACGCGCCGCATCTGGCGGGCAAGGCGATCAAGGTGCCGACGCCTGCGCGCACTTTGCCCGCCGATCAGGTGGCGCTGGCGCGGGGCTTTGCCGATGCTAATGCGCTGAAATTGCGGCATCACAGTGCGAAAATCCATGCCACCTCCGCGCCGGGCGAGGCCGTGGCGCGGGCGGTGTTCGACGCGGTCGAGCAGGCGCGGGTCGAGGCGATCGGCTCCAGGCAGATGGAGGGGGTGCGTGCCAACCTCAACCATGCGCTCGACATGCGGTTGAAGTCCGACGCGATCCGCCGGGCGCGGTCTGCGGACGAGGTGCCGCTGTCCACCGCGCTGGCGCTCAAGGTGCGCGAGCGGCTGACGGGCCAGGCGATCCCCAGGGACGTCGCGGCGGGCGTGGCGCTGGTGGAGGAATGGATCGAGGAAAAGGCCGGGTCTGACCTGGACGCGCTGGCGCTGGCGATCGACGACCAGCGCGCCTTCCAGAAGCTGACCACCGCGATGCTGGAGCATCTCGCGCTGATCGACGCCGACGTGCCGCCCGATACCGAAGAGCCCGAAGCCCAGGATGAGGGCGACGATGAAGAGGATCAATCCGAGGACGGCGATTCGGGGCAGGACGAGTCGGGCGACAGCGATGTGAATGCCGAGGCCCGCGCCGAGGATCAGGGCGGCGATACCGAGGACGGCGAAACCGAATATAGCGACGAATTCGACGCAGACAGCGAAGCGGGCGCGGACGATATGGGCGAGGAAGGCATGATGCCGGTCCGCCCCAACCGGCCGACGTCCGACCTGCCGCCCGGCTTCGATTACAAGGCCTATACGCTCAAGCATGACGAGATCGTCACTGCCGAGGAATTGTGCGACGAGGATGAACTGATCCGGCTGCGCGGCTTCCTCGACCAGCAACTCGTCAGCTTGCAGGGGGCGGTGACCAAGCTGGCCAACCGGCTGCAACGGCGGTTGATGGCGCAGCAGTCGCGGTCCTGGGATTTTGACCAGGATGAAGGGATGCTGGATGCCGCGCGGCTGGCGCGCGTCATCATCGATCCGACCCGGTCGCTGACCTACAAGATCGAACGCGATACCGAGTTTCGCGATACGGTGGTGACGCTGCTGATCGACAATAGCGGCTCAATGCGCGGGCGGCCGATCAGCATCGCGGCGATCAGCGCCGACATCATGGCGCGCACGCTGGAGCGGTGCGGGGTCAAGACCGAGATATTGGGCTTTACCACGCGGGCGTGGAAGGGCGGGCAGGCGCGCGAGGAATGGCTGGCCGCCGGACGCCCGCCGATGCCGGGGCGGCTTAACGACCTGCGCCATATCGTCTATAAGAAGGCCGACGAGCCATGGCGGCGGGCGCGCAAGAATTTGGGCCTGATGATGCGCGAAGGGCTGCTGAAGGAAAATATCGACGGCGAAGCGCTGCTTTGGGCGCATGGCCGGTTGATCGCCCGCAATGAAGAGCGGCGCATATTGATGGTGATTTCGGACGGCGCGCCGGTGGATGACAGCACTTTGTCGGTCAATAGCGGCACCTATCTGGAACGCCATTTGCGGCAGGTGATCGACTGGATCGAGAATCGATCGCCGGTGCAGCTGGTCGCGATCGGCATCGGCCATGACGTGACCCGCTATTACAAGCGCGCGGTGACCATCATGGACGCCGAGCAACTGGGCGGGACGATGGTGGAGCAGCTGGCCGGCTTGTTCGATGAGGATTGACCCTCAATATCGTTGGGGCTGAGCGACCGTCGAAGCCTTGTCCGTCTCTTCACCTTCGACGTCGCTCAGGGCGAACGGATAATAATGTCTAGGAGAGCGTCATGAGTGTCGCCTTTCGTCGCGAGGGCGATGATGAGCATATGGAGCCCAAGTTCGAACTGCCGATCCCGCCGGGACCCAATTGGGTGACAGCGCGCGGATTGCGGCTGACGCGGGAGAAGGTCGAGGCGCTGGAGGCGGTGGACCTGAGCGGCATGGCCGAGGAGGATGCCAAGAAGCATGGCCGCGTGCTGCGCTATTGGCGCACGCGGCTGGCGACGGCGGAACTGCGCCCGACCGCGACGGGCGACGCCGTGGCGTTCGGATGCCGGGTGACCTATCGGATCAATGGACGGGACAAGACGGTCGGACTTGTCGGCGATGATGAGGCCGATCCGGCGGAAGGGCGGATCAGCTTCTCCGCCCCGCTGGCGCGCGCGATGATGGATGCGACGGTCGGCGAGACGGTCGATTTCGCGGGCAAGCCCGATGCTGTGGAGATCGTGGCGATCACTTTAATCGACGAACAATAGTAATGGCGTACCCCGGCGAAGGCCGGGGTCCAGTTCCTCGCTCAGGACTGGACCCCGGCCTTCGCCGGGGAACAACTGCGTGTAATGCGCGACGGCTTACGCGCCGCGCCCCGCTTCGAACAGGAACCAGGCGCGCTGTTCGGCCTGGTCGGTCCAGTCGTCGACAATGCCTTCGGTGGCGTTGTCGCCCGCTTCGGTCGCGGCAGCCTTCACCGCGCGGAAGGATTCGACCAGCGCCAGATTGTCGTTGCGCAATTCCATCAGCATGTCGGCGGGGCTGACAAATTCGGCGTCATTGTCGGTCAGGCTCTGGTGACGCGAAATATCGCCGATCGAGCGCAGGGTGACATTGCCGGTCTTGCGCACGCGCTCGGCGATCAGGTCCGTGGTGGCCAGGATTTCGGCGGCCTGTTCATCGAACATCAGATGATAGTCGCGGAAATGCGGGCCGGAAACGTGCCAGTGAAAATTCTTGGTCTTGAGATACAGCGCATAGCTGTCCGCCAGTACGCCGTTGAGCGCCTGCGCCACGGTCTTGGTAGCGTTGTTTTTAAGGTCGGTGGGGGTCTTGAGATCGGCGGCGGTCATATGTCCTCCTGGGCAGTGCGAATTGGTTTCGGACATATAATGATTAAAGGCCGATATGGTGCCACGGAAAAACGCGATCAGCCTGATGGAAGAAAGCGATCAGACCAGCGCCAGCGCCGACAGCGCCAGCATCGCGCCCACCAGCAGTAACAGCGCGGCGCCGCCCAGCCGGATCGCGCGAATGGGCAGGATGGCGAAAATCCGGTCCCGCAGCAGCACGACGGGCACGGAGGCCGCGATCACGCCGATCGCGCCGCCCATCGCCGCCAGCACCGGATTGCCGCTATGGGTGGTGATCCCCAGAATCAGAAATTGCGGGCCATCGCCAAAGCCCAGGATGAACAGGCCCAGCATCGTGGTGACGAATGCGCCGGTCGGCCAGCTGGCCAGCGGATCGGGCGATGTGACCGGCCATAACAGGCCGATCCCCAGAAACAGGACGGAAAGCGAGAGGAAGAGCAGGCGCGGGTCCGAACCCAGCATCGGGCCGATCCAGGCCCCGGCGGTGGCGGACAGCGCCGCATTGGCGATGGCGGCGACGATGATGCCCGCGATCACTGCGCCATTGCGCTGAAAGCGGGTCGCCAGCGCAAGGACGAGCAACTGGCTCTTGTCGCCGATTTCGCCAAGCAGACAGCCGAGCAGGGCAAGCAGCAGGGCGTCCATCGGCGGCGCTGGTTCAGGCGCGCAGGGTGGCGATGGGGGCGGGTGAGCGCTGCGCGATGATCGGCACGATGTCGGCCGCGCGCATGTCGCTGCTGATCGCGTCGCGCATCAGATCGAGATAGGACAGGACCACCGGACCAAGGCCATGAAGCGAGAGCGCCGATTCGAGCGTCCCGGCCAGTCCTTCGACCACATCGAGGTGGAAGGCGCGGGCGATGTGGCGAATCTGGTCGACTTCATCGTGCAGCCGGACGACCGACAGATGACCGCGCTGGCCCGCCAGCCCGTCGACCCGGCGCATCAGGTCGGCCAATATCGCCAGCATCGGATCATGTCGCATGGGAAAGCCCCTTCCCTGTCCTGTCGTCCCCATGGGCATGATGCGCCTGTCTGGTTAAGACCGGGTAAACCGGCCAAAACCGGCGTGCCAACCTTGACAGCGCGGCGAATCTGCCCCATGGGCCACCGCTGAAACGGGGCGGTCCTGACATTTGGCGGGCCGCTCTTACTTTTTTTATAGTTCACGACCGGGGACACAAGGCCATGGCCAAGCCAGCAACTGTCAAGATTCGCCTCGTCAGCACCGCTGACACCGGCTTCTTCTACGTCACCAAGAAGAATCCGCGCACCCAAACCGAAAAGTTCAGCTTCAAGAAGTATGACCCGGTCGTGCGCAAGCATGTCGAGTTCAAGGAAGCCAAGATCAAGTGACGGCAAGGCGGCGTTAGCCGCCGGTCGTCATCCCGGCCTTGCGCCGGGATCCAGGGTTCCAGGCGCTATGCCGGAATTGTAAAAGGCCCGTTCCAATGCTGGAACGGGCCTTTTGCTGTTTGCCAGGATTGTCCACCGTCATTCCGGCAAAAGCCGGAATGACGGTGGAACAGGATCAGCGATCAGTTACCGACCGGCTGGCTGTCCGTGCGGCGAACCACGATGGTCGAGGAGCGCGGCTGCTGACCCGATACCGGCCAGTTGCCGGTGGGATGCTGGATGTTGACGAAGAAGGTCTTGAGGTCCGGCGTATAGGCAAGGCCGGTAATCTCGCACCCCTTCGGCCCGACCAGGAAGCGCTTGGACTGCTTGGTCGTCTGGTCGATGTAGAACATGGCGTTCTGGCCGAAAATATCCTCGATCGACTTGCCGGTCACGCCGGACGTGCCCGGAATGCTATGGTCGGTTTGGACCCACAGGCGACCCTTGGGGTCGATACGGATGCCGTCGGGGCTGGAGAAAGTGTCGCCCTTGATGTCGCCGACCAGATTGGCGCCGCCCGACGCCAGCGCCGGATCGCCCGCCAGCAGGAAGATTTCCCAGCTGAACTTGGTGGCGAGCGGCGAATTGCCCTCTTCCTTGAACTTGATGATGTGGCCGTGACGGTTGGTGACGCGCGGGTTGGCCGGATCGGTGACGCGGCGGCCGCTATTGTTGGTGAGCGTCACGAACACGGCGCTGTTGTCGGGCGCGACCGTGATCCATTCGGGACGGTCCATGATGGTCCCGCCAGCAACGCGCGCCGCCGACTGGCATTTGATCAGCACGTCGGCCTGATTGGCGAAATTGACCGTTGCGGGGGCAGGCGGCGTGGTGGACTGGCTGACATCACCAGGATCGGACGCGCCGACGATCAGGCCGTTCTGGCCCTGTACCAGCGCGCGCCATTCGCCCGTGCCATCGCCGTTGAAGCGGGCGACATAGAGCGTGCCATAGTCGAGCAGGTCGATATTGGCCGCCCGGTTCGCGGTGGAGAAAGCGCGGTCGGGGATGAATTTATAGATGCAGCCCGGCGTCGAATCGTCACCCATGTAGAAGGCGACGCGGCGGTCGGCATTGGCCATATAGGCGACATTTTCATGGCTGAAGCGGCCCATGGCGGTGCGCTTGGTCGGGGCGGCGAGTTCCTGATAGGGGTCGATTTCGACCACCCAGCCATAGTCATTTTCAGGCTGGACCGGATCGAGATAATTGTCGGTCGTTTCCTCGCAGGTGAGGTAGGTGCCCCAGGGGGTGCGGCCCGACGAGCAATTGTTGAGCATGCCCTTGATCGACGCCGACAGCAGGCCAGCAGCCGGACCACCGGCGCGATAGAGGCTGTTGCCGGTATAGCGCTTGTTGAAGCGCGAACCCGCCTTGACTGCCCATTTGCCGTCGCTGCCCTTGGCGATTTCGACCACACCGATGCCGACGGCCGACAGGGCGATCTTCTTCTGGTCGGCGGTGGCGGTGGCCGGATCGTAGGAACCGGACATCAGGATGTTGAAGTCGGGATATTCGAAGTTGAGCGCCAGCAGGCCGCCATTATTGGCGTCCACGCCCGACAGGTCGAAATATTCCATGCCGTCATGGTTGCCGCCCGCCCATTTTTCAGCATCGGCCGGGGTGGGGAAGCTGCCCGAATAGGGGGTGCCGGTTTCCACCGAATCGCCAGCCTTCAGCAGCACGTCGACGGTGTAGCCGGTCGGCACGGTGACGGTGTCGTTCATATTGGCGGCGACGGGGGCGAAGCTGACGGTGTAGCTGTCGGTCGGCGTCGGGGTCGGCGTGGGTGTGGGCGTCGGGGTGGGCGTGCCGTCATCATCATCGTCGCACGCGGCCAGCGTGCCCAGCATCGGCAGGATCGACAGGCCCAGCAGGCCGTTCTTCAGGATCGTGCGGCGCGCCGGATTGGCCGCGACGATGGCTTCCAGGCTGTTGTCGCCCATGGAAATGGTCGGCTGCGCATCGCGATAGGGCGCGCGCGCTTCGTCGGTCAGATGGGACATGATGATTACCCTTATTGCGGTTCCGGGCCGTCGGCAGAGCGCCGCGCCCCTGTGGCCGTCGGGCAGTGCCAGTCAGGGATGACAGGCGGACGGCGGCACCGGGTCAGGGTGATGAAAGCGGTATGACAGGCTTGTTACAGCAGGCCGTTCACCTGTTCGACAAAGCGCAGCACCGAAATGGGCTTGGAAACATAGGCCTGCGCCCCGGCGGCGCGAATCCGTTCCTCGTCCCCCTTCCCGGCATAGGCGGTGACCGCCATGATCGGCACGCTGGACAGCCGATCGTCGGCCTTCAGGGAAATGATGAGGTCCAGCCCGCTGACATGGGGCAGGTGAATGTCCGTGATGACAAGGTCGGGCAGAAAGTCGCGCGCCTGCGCCAGCACGTCGCGACCGTCACGCATCGGCAACACTTCATGGCCATGCGCACGCAGCAAATCGCAAAAAAGTTTCAGATTGAGTTCGTTGTCCTCGACAACAAGCACGCGCTTTGCCACCAGTCACCCATAATTTCCAAGCAGCCCCGAAGCGCGCCACATCCTGGCCGCACCCCCGCCGAGACCCGATCATGCGACCCGACACCCATAATGGCAAGCGAGATAGCGGCGCAGACCCCGCGACGCTGGCGCTGATGGCGCTGGGCTGGATTCTGGCCGACGGGCAGCGGGCCGACCGGCTGCTGGCGCTGACCGGCCTGGACAGCGACACGCTGCGCGCGGGGATCGACAATCCGGCGATATTGGGCGCGGTGCTGGCCTTTCTGGCGGATCATGAGCCGGACCTGATCGCCTGTGCCGAGGCGATCGACACATCGCCCGACATTTTGATCGCCGCGCAGGAGAGACTGAGCCGATGAACCGCCCGCTGATCATCACCGATTGCGACGAGGTGCTGTTGCACATGGTCGTGCCGTTCCGCGACTGGCTGGACGAAACGCATAATGTGCATTTCGACATGCATGATCGCGGCTTTGCAGAGGCACTGCGGCACAAGGATAGCGGGCAGGTCGTCGAGCGCGAACTGGTATGGGGGTTGCTGGTCGCATTTTTCGATACCGAAATGCACCGGCAGACGCCGATCGCGGGCGCGGTCGCCGCGCTGGGGCGGCTGGCGCAGGTCGCGGACATCGTCGTGCTGACCAATATCGGCGAACGCCATCACCAGTTGCGGGTCGAGCAGCTGGCGGCGTTTGGCCTCGACTTCCCGGTCCAGTGGAATCACGGGCCGAAGGGCGAACCGCTGGCCGCGATCGTCGCCGCGCGTGATGCCAGCGTCGCGCTGTTCATCGACGATCTGGCCGAACATCACACGTCCGTCGCACGCCATGCGCCCGACGTGTGGCGGCTGCACATGGTCGGCGAGCCGGAGATCGCCATAACCGTGCCTGCCGCGCCGCACGCCCATGCGCGGATCGACAATTGGGCAGCGGCTGAACGCTGGATCATGGACAAGCTGGCCACCGGACCGGCACCAATCGAAACATCCTACACTGACGGAGCCTTATCATGAGCATCGACGCCCGCCTTGCCGAACTCGGCATCACCCTGCCCCAGGCCGCCGCCCCGGTCGCCGCCTATGTGTCGAGCGTGGAGGCCAACGGCCTGCTGCATATTTCCGGGCAGATTTCGCTGGCCCCCGACGGTCTGATGACCGGACGTCTGGGCGAGGACAGGGAACTGGATTATGGCGTCGCCGCCGCCCGCATCTGCGGCCTCAACCTGATCGCGCAGATGAAGGCGGCGCTCGGCAGCCTCGACCGGGTCGAGCGGGTGGTGAAGCTGGGCGCGTTCATCGCCAGCGCGCCATCCTTCACGGACCAGCCCAAGGTCGCCAATGGCGCGTCCGAACTGATGGTCGAAGTGTTTGGCGAGGCAGGCAAGCACACCCGCAGCGCCGTGGGCGTGCCGGTGCTGCCGCTGGGCGCGGTCGTGGAAATCGACGCCATCGTGCTCGTCCGCGCCGCTGACTGACGCGGCGGACCTTGCGCAACAGCCGGGGCGACACAATGTCCCCGGCTGTGATTGAAGCAGCCAGACCCGATCGCGTGAAGGCACGCCGATGACTGATGTGGTGGCGCGTATCGCGGCCGGCGTGGCGGAGCTGCCGCGTGCGCAGTGGGATGCCTGCGCAGGGGCCGACAATCCGTTCGTCAGCTGGGATTTCCTGAGCGCGCTGGAGCGGTCGGGCAGTGTGGGCGAAGGGACCGGCTGGCAACCCCTGCCGCTGATGATCGACGGGGCGGACGGGCGCATCGCCGCCGCCGCGCCGCTCTATGCCAAGAGCCACAGCCAGGGCGAATATGTGTTCGACCATGGCTGGGCCGATGCCTGGGAACGGGCGGGCGGGCGCTATTATCCCAAGATCCAGATCGCCGCGCCTTTCTCTCCCGTGCCCGGTCCCCGACTGCTGCTGCGCGACCGCAGCCTTGCCCCGGCGTTGATCGCGGGGATCGAGACGCTGGTGGAGCGCAACCACCTGTCGTCCGCCCATGCGACCTTCGTGGCGCCGGACCAGGTCGGCGATTTCGAGGCGGCGGGCTGGCTGATTCGCGAGGACAGCCAGTTTCACTGGTCCAATCGCAGTTATGGCAGTTTCGATGATTTCCTGGCCGACCTGTCGAGCGCGAAGCGCAAGAATATCCGCAAGGAACGCGCACGGGCGGTCGAAGGGCTGGACATCGTCCACCTGACCGGGCCGGATCTGACCGAGGCGCATTGGGATATATTCTGGGATTTCTATCAGGATACCGGCGCGCGCAAATGGGGAACGCCCTATCTGACGCGATCCTTCTTCTCGCTATTGGGCGAGACGATGGCCGACCGGGTGCTGTTGATGCTGGCGCTGCGCGACGGACGGGCGGTTGCAGGGGCGCTCAACCTGATCGGCGCGGATACGCTCTATGGCCGCTATTGGGGCTGTAACGAGGAGGTACCGAACCTCCATTTCGAGCTATGCTATTATCAGGCGATCGACGTCGCGATCGCGCGCGGCCTTGCTCGCGTCGAAGCGGGCGCGCAGGGCGGACACAAGCTGGCGCGCGGCTATGCCCCGGAACCGACCTTTTCCGCGCATTATATTCCCGATGCCGGATTTCGGCGCGCAGTGGCCGATTTCCTGACCGCCGAGCGGGCAGGCGTACAGCAGGACCGGCTATGGCTGGCCGGGCGGACGCCGTTCAGAAAGGCTGATTAGGCGGCGCGCGCCTGCGTCAGGGCGATCCATGCGCGGGCCTGACGCTGGGCCTCGGCGATTTCGCGGGCGGTCATTTCTTCGGCAATTTCGGCACGCATCGCCTGACCTTCTTCGCTGCCGCCAAGGGCCGCCAGGTTGAACCATTTATGCGCTTCGATCAGGTCGATCGGCATGTCGCCGGTGCCGCAGCTATAGGCGACGCCCAGATCGAAACAGGCCTCTGCCGATCCGCTGGCCGCCCGCGCCATGCGGCTCTCGATTAGAAACTGCGCACTCTTGATACTATTGCCCATGACCCTGTTTCCTTTTCCAACGCTAACCCAATGGTCGACAACCCTTGTTCTTTTTCCACGAAGAGCAGGTTGGACCGGCAGCCGCTAAAAAATGGTTAACGGCTTTGACCGTTTGTCAGGCCGGACTCGCGCGATTGCGGGGGCGGGCAAGGTTAATGGGTGCCGCGCCGGGCAGCGAATAGTAGCATTTTAGGACTGGCATCGGCGCATCTTAGTCCCCATAGCCGGACCCATGGCCCAAAATCCCCCTTCCCCGCCAGCAGGCAAGGACATCCAGTTTCGCGAATTCGTGCTGCTATGCGCCTGTCTCATGGCGATGAACGCCCTGTCGATCGACCCCATGCTGCCTGCCCTGCCCGCCATCGGCCGCGATCTGGCGATCGCGCAGCCCAATGACCGGCAGTTGATCATCAGCGTCTATTTTCTGGGGCTGGGCATCGGGTCGCTGCTGTTTGGCGTCCTGTCCGACCGTTATGGCCGCAAGAAGGTGCTGGCCTGGGCGATGCTGTTGTTCATCCTCTCCTCCATGGCCTGCGCGGCGGCGCAAAGCTTCCCGGTCATGCTGATCGGCCGCGCCTGCGCCGGCTTTTTCGCCGGAGCGAGCCGCGTCATCACCGTGGGAATTGTGCGCGACCGTTTCCGGGGCGATGCGATGGCGCGGGTCATGTCGCTGATCTTTGCGGTGTTCATGCTGATCCCGGTGATGGCCCCCAGTTTCGGGCAGGCGATCCTGTGGATCGCGCCGTGGCGCTGGATCTTCTGGGCGCTGGCGATAATGGCGAGCCTGATCCTGCTATGGCTGATGGCGCGGATGCCCGAAACATTGCGACCGGAAAACCGGATGCGAATCACGGTCGGCGGGCTGTTGCATACGGTCGGGACGATCATGCGCACGCGCAGTTCGATCGGCCATATGCTGGCCAGCGGCGTGGTGATGGGCGGATTGATCGGCTTCATCCTGTCGGTGCAGCAGATATTCTTTGACGTGTTCAAGGCGGAAGAAATTTTCCCGATCGCCTTCGCCCTGATGGCGGCCGGCATGGGGGTCGGCAGCCTGGTCAACAGCCGGCTTGTATCACGCTTTGGCGCGCGACGACTGAGCCAGGCGGCGCTGATCGCCTTCATCCTGATCGCCATCGTCCATGTGAGCGTCATCCTGTCGGGGCGGGAGACGATCGTCACCTTCATGCTGTTGCAGGGGATAACGATGCTGACCGTCGCCTTCACCGCGTCCAATTTCAGCGCGATCTCGATGGAGCCATTTTCGAAAGGTGCGGGCGTCGCTTCCTCCTTTCAGGCGTTCCTGACCACTGCCCTGTCCGCGACGCTGGGCAGCATCGTGGGCCGCGCGTTCAATGGCACCACCTTGCCGCTGGCCATGGGGCTGCTGGTGTTCGGCTCCCTGAGTTTCCTGATCGTGATCTGGGCGGAGCGGGGCAGGCTGTTCACCCGGCCCAACAATAGCGGGCTGCGCGACGTAGAGTTTGAAACGGTCCACTGAACGACAAACGGGGCGGTGTTACCCGCCCCGTTCGATGTTCGATCAGGCGTCCTTTCCGCCCGGCGTATGCGCGCCGGGCAGCGGCGGCACCGGCTGGGGCGGGATGCCCTCATCATGCTCCGGCAGATCGCTCACCCCGCGCCCCACATGGCTGCGGCTGCGGCTATAGGCGAAATAGACGATCAGGCCGACCGCCGCCCAGCCCACGAACATCAGCTTGGTTTCGACGCCCAGGCTCCAGAACAGATACATGCAGCCCAGAATCGCGATCGGCGCGGTGATCATGATCGCCGGGGTGCGGAAGGGCCGCCTGCGCGCCGGGTCGGTGCGGCGCAGCACCAGCACCGCGATCGACACGGCGGCAAAGGCGAACAGGGTGCCGGAGTTGGAGATGTCCGCCAGGATGCCGACGGGGAAGAAGGCGGCGAACAGCGCGACGAAGATGCCGGTCAGGATGGTGATGACATAGGGCGTCTTGTAGGTCGGATGGACTTTGGAGAACATCGCCGGCAACAGGCCGTCGCGGCTCATGACGAAGAAGATGCGGGTCTGGCCGAACATCATCATCAGGATGACCGAAGGCAGGGCGAGACCAGCGGCCAGGCCGAGCAGATTGCCGATCTGGGGCCAGCCGATTTCACGCAGGGTCCAGGCCAGCGCTTCCTTCGAGCAGGTAACGGCTTCGGTACCGGCGGCGGCCAGCGCGGCGCATTGTTGCGACAGCGCGGTCGATCCGGGTGCCAGGGCAATGCCGCCCTGCGCAATCGGGATGCCGCCTTCGGTCACCGGCTGCGCGCCCACGGTGCCGATGACGCCTGCGGCAACCAGCATGTAGAAGATGGTGCAGATGCCGAGCGAACCGATCAGGCCGATCGGCATGTTGCGTTGGGGGTTCTTGGTTTCTTCAGCGGCCGTGGACACGGCGTCGAAGCCAACATAGGCGAAAAAGATCGAGGCGGCGGCAGCGGAAATGCCCGAAAAGCCGAGCGGGGCAAAGGGGGTGAACTTGTCCATGTTCATGACCGGCAGCGCCAGCACGATGAACAGCGTGAGCGCCGCGACCTTGATCAGCACCAGCACGGCGTTGACCGACGCGCTTTCCTTGGTGCCGATGACCAGCAGCCAGGTGACCAGACCGGCGATCAGCATCGCGGGCAGGTTGACCACGCCGCCATCGAACGGTCCCCGCGTCAGCAGATCGGGAATGTCCATGTGGAATGTATGTTCGATCAACCCCACGACATAGCCGGACCAGCCGACCGACACCGCACCCGCCGCGACCGCATATTCCAGGATCAGCGCCCAGCCGACCATCCAGGCGATCAATTCGCCCATCACCGCATAGCTATAGGTATAGGCAGAGCCGGATACGGGCACCATCGCCGCCATTTCCGCGTAGCAGAGCGCCGCCACGGCGCAGACGAAGCCAGCGATGACGAAGGCGATCATCATGCCCGGCCCGGCCTTTTGCGCGGCTTCGGCCGTCAGCACGAAAATGCCGGTGCCGATAACGGCCCCGATGCCGAGCATGGTGAGCTGGAATGCGCCCAGCGAACGATGCAGCGATTTCTTCTCTGCCGTCGCCAATATGGCGTCGAGAGATTTTACGCGCCCGAATATCATGAATGGAAACCCTTTATCTTGCGATGTCTTGCCCCGGCGGCCGGATCACCCGCCCCCTTTTGCTATGGGATCGGAGACTATCGCCTAATCGCGCGCGCGCAAGTATGTTGCGCGACCAAGACATGACCATCCATGGTCGAATGATGAGGAGTGATGATGATCGACCTGCTGACAGCACCCGGCCTGCATGACCTGCCCCATGGCTTTGCCGGGCGGCGCGGCGGGGTGTCGGAGGGTGTTCATGCGGGTCTCAATGTCGGCCTGGGGTCGCAGGACGATCGCGCGGCGGTGCTGCGCAACCGCGAACTGGCGCGTGACGCGGTGATGCCCGGCGCGGCGCTGGTGACGGTGCATCAGGTCCATTCGCCCGATGTCGTGACCGTCAGCGCCGCGGTGCCGGACGCCGAGCGCCCCGCCGCCGACGGGATGGTGACGGATCGGCCGGGCCTGTTGCTGGGCATATTGACCGCGGACTGCGTGCCTGTGCTGTTTGCCGACCGGGCGGCGGGCGTGGTCGGCGCGGCCCATGCCGGATGGAAGGGGGCGATTGGCGGGGTGACCGACGCGACGATCGCGGCGATGACGGCGCTGGGGGCGCAGCGGGAGCGGATCGGCTGTGCGATCGGTCCCTGTATCGGGCGCTCCTCCTATGAGGTGACGCTGGATTTCGCCGAGCGGTTCGAGCGGGACGATGCCGATAATGCGCGCTTCTTCACGGCGGGGCGGCTGGGGCATGTGCAGTTCGACATTGCCGCCTATGTCGCCTCCCGGCTGGCGGCGGCCGGGGTCGGACGGATCGATCTGCTGGATGAGGATACGTACAGCCAGCCGGACCGCTTTTTCAGCTATCGCCGGTCCTGCCATCGCAACGAGCCGGATTATGGGCGGCAATTGTCGATGATCGGCCTGCCCGCGTAACAGGCTGGAGCGGGGCGATCAGGGACGATTTCCGCCAGGTGAGCGGGCGGGACGAGCCGTGCCAGTAACGCTGCCTATCGAGGGGTCGGCGGAAAAGCATCTTTGGAACATTCGACAGGGCGATGTTGTAATATAATTGCAAATATACTGCCTGCGACTTGCTTTTGATGTCCGCGCGGCTACGCGACAAAAAAGGCTGCGCTTGCAGTAGCGGACAAGCATGACGCCTGTATCGGCACAGACCAACATGCATACCGACTACGCATAGGCGCAGCCGTCACTGAACTGCCCGTGAGCAGATTCCCAAATATTTGATAATTGGCAGTTTTACTGCAAACCCGTGAATATAATAGTGCCAATTCCGATCCAAAGCGCGGCAGAAACACTCGCGGTGATCAAGAAACGGGGCGCATAACTGCGCGGCATAGAATTCAACATACGACCTCTCCAAAAATATGGTTTTCTTTTATCCTTAGCATAGGTTTTTTTCTCGTACAGCTACCCAACGATTTTTCTTTACAAAGTTTCCTTAACGCCGCAGGGATTGCGGCCCTCCGGCACGGGCGATTTGCCCCGAAAAACGGGCGATTCTCTCAGCTATTGATTTGAAAAATCGGCATTATCGTCGCGCGAACCGACGCCGGCCCGGCTCAGGTCCGAACAATAAAAAAACTTCGATAATGTCAGGCAAGTGGCGCCGGGAGGCGTCGTCAACCACCCGTCCGACGCGCGGCAGACAGGATCAGCGCCGGGACAGGCGCCTCAAGCGATGATGACGACGCGCCGCGCGCGCCGTCAGCGGGAAAAGGGCAGCGGTACGGGGCGCGCGCCGACGGACAGGGCTGGTCGCCCTCCGTTCCGGTTGTTCAGGAACCTGACCTTGCCCGTCCCCTCCATGGAGCGCATGCGGCCCGCCTTCCGGCTGAACTGATTATTGGCGATCGCGACATCGGAGGAATAGAGGGCGACCGCCGCGCGGGGATGGTTGCGGCCAAGTTCGATCGCCGCGCCATAGGTCGGGGACACATCCAGATAATTGCCGCTGACGTCGACGCGCTGGGCGGCCATGATGTTTACCGCGCGCTTGCCCACCCCCTGGACCAGATTGCCGGTCACGCGGACATTACGCGCCTCAAACCCCTCATAGCCGGGGCGCGACGCCATGCGCGGGCTGGTCCAGCCGCCCACCAGCACGCCATCGGAGGTGATGTCGCTGATCTTGTTGGCGTCGATCAGTATCCGGTCGCTGCCGCCCTTGACCGATATCGCCCCGGTCCGCGAGTCCACCTTCGACACGCTGTTGTGCGAAATCTGGCCATTGACGATGCCCAGCAGGTCGATGGCTTCGTCATAGCAGTTGGTGATGACATTGTCCGCGACGATCACATTGCTGCCGCCGTTGATCTTCACACCATCTTCCTTGGGATTGTCGATGACGTTGCCATAGACGGCGATATTGTTGACGGTATCGTGATAGTCATAGCCGTTCTGGCTGAACTGGATGCCATTATGGCCCCCGGTGACATGAAATCCCTGCACCAGGACATTGTCGGTCCCTCCGCCCCCGATCGCGGCCCATTTGCCTTCGCGCGGGGCCACGATCCGGGCCGCCTGCGGGCCGTCCGCCGACACCAGCCAGATCGGCGCATCGGGCGTGCCGTTCGTCCTTTTGGGAAAGAGGACATTTTCATTATAGGTGCCCGCCTTCACCATAATGGCCGTACCGGGGCGGGCCATCATCACCGCATCGCCGATCCGGGCGAAGGGACGGTCGCGGCTGCCATTCCCCGACTGAGCGGGCGCGCCAGCCGATACCCAGACGAAGCGCTGCGGCTTTGCCTTGCGGAATACCGCTGCGTCTAGCCCGGTCGGCGGCAGCGCTGGCAGGACGTCCGCATCCATGCGCAGCGCCGCAATATCCTGCTGCTGGGCGAGCAGGCGTTCGCCCACGACATTGGGATTGCTGGCGGACGCGACGTACAGGCCGGTAACAGCGGTCAGGACGATCCCTGCAATCGCAAAATGGTTCATCGCTCACCTCTCCCATCGCCCAACGGCGTGTGCAGCCTATGTGATGCCTGCCTGGGCAGGCGCTTCTCGTACAAAAAGGGCGACCATGCGCGCCCTGCATTTTGATGGTTAACCGGAGATTTACAGGCATCGACTCTGGTGTATAGAGGCCGGTGACCATGATACGTCAGGCCGCTTGGGGGTTTCAATTGAAACATTACTTCTGGATCGCGGCGACTGCCGCGGTCACATCCATCCCCGTAACGGGTTATGCGCAGCAAATCCCCGACGATGTCGGCGTGGCGGCCCGTGTCCCTGACGAATATAAGCCCATCGGCGGCCGGATCGGCACGGTTTTTGTCTATCCGGCACTGACCTACGACCTGACCGGCACCGACAATGTCGTGGCATCGGACGCAGACCGCCGGGGCGACGCCTATGTCACCCTGGCCCCCCGTGTCACCATGGCCCGCAACAGCCAGCAATCGAGCCATGTCGTCCAGCTGTTCAATTCCAACCGGTTCCATTTCGATTCAAAGGATGAGAATTTTTCGGAATTCGGCGTCCTGACCCGCAACCGCTGGGGCGCGGTCGACAGCGCGAACATCACATTCGAAGCATCCGCCCAGCGCGAAGTGGATCAACGCACGGGGCGCAACAATGTCACCCTGGCGCGCTCGCCCGTCCATCATGGGCGGTTCGACGGCGAACTGGCCTATGCCTTTTCCGCTGGCCGGTTGAGCTATCGCTTTGGCGTCCACGGCAGGCGGGTCGATTTTGCCGACGCCATCAGCCGCACCGGCACCGTCATCGACCAGGATTTTCGCGACTATAGCCAATTGGGCGGCAATGCCCGGCTTGGCTATCGGGTGCGCGAGGGGATCGATGTCATCGGGCAGGTCGATTATGACCGTTTCTATTATGACCTGGGGCCGGGGGAACCTGGCTTTCCTTCGGGCCTGGCGCCCGATCGCAACTCCTATCGCGTAAAGGGTGAAGTCGGGCTGGGCTTTGACATAAGCCAGCGCCTCTATGGCGTCGCGACGATCGGCTATCTGACCCGCAAATATCGCGATCAGGTACCCCAGCTTCGCGATGTCAGCAGCCTGTCCTACAATATCAACCTGCTGTGGAACCCGACCGAATATCTGACGGTGCGGGTCAATGGCCTGCGCGATATTCAGGAAACCGCGTCGCCGCTGGTGGCTGGCGACCAGTTCACGCGCGGAACGGTGGCCGTCGACTATGTGCCCACGCCCGCCCTGCTGTTCACGGCCAGCGCGAATGCGGTCCATTATAATCCGGTCGGCGTGACGACCGGCAACGCGACGGAATATGGCGGCAGCCTGCTTGGGCGCTATCGCCTCAATCGCCGCTGGTCCGTTACATCGCGGGTTTCCTATAATGGCCGAGACACCAATTCGCCGATCGACAGTTTCGACGGCATCTGGGTGAGCATGGGCATCGTCCTGACGCTGTAAGCGACGCCTGCCGCCGCGCGTTTGTGCGGGCGCCAGTCCATCGACCTAATCGCACCAGCCTTTCCGGGCCAGCGGCACCCTGCCGCCCGCCCGGAAAATGCGCTAGTCGTGCCGGAACGCGCGGTAGAGCTGGTCTCTCAACGGCTTGACCAGATAGCTCAGCATCGAACGTTCGCCGGTCTTGATGAAGGTTTCCACGGGCATGCCGGGTTTCAGCTTCAAACCGTCCAGCTTTTTCAGCTCGTCCTTCGTCACCTGAACCCGCGTGACATAATAGGGCATGCCGTTGCGCTCATCGGCGCGGCGATCGCCCGACACATAGACGACCGTTCCGGCGATTTCAGGCGTCGTGCGCATGTTGAAAGCGGAAAAGCGCAACATGGCCGGCTGGCCGGGGCTGACCTGATCGATATCGGCGATGGAGATGCGCGCCGTCACCTCCATATCGTCGCCATCGGGGATCAGTTCGATCAGCGTTTCGCCCGCGGGCACGATCCCGCCGATGGTCGCGAACTTGATCTTGTCGACGACGCCATCGGATGGCGCGCGGATCGCATTGCGTTCATCGTCCGTGATCGCGGTGATATTGTTGCGGCGCAGTTCGATAAGCTGCGCCTGGACGGTGGCGAGATCAGTCCCCGCCTGCCCGCTCAGATCGGACGTGATCGATATGCCCTGCTGGCTGATTTCCGACAGTCGCGCCCGCGCCTGCGCGGCCTGAACCCGCGCATCGGCCACGCTGCTGTGCGCAGCGATGGCGGCCCGTTCCAGCGACCTCAGCTTGTCGAGCGTGGTATAGCGTTTTTCCCAAAGCATCCGGGTGGCCGCCAGCTGATCGTCCATCAGTTCCGCCTGCTTTTGCAGCGACACGACCTGATCGTCGAACCCGGCGATCTGCGTCTGGGTCTGGCGAATCCTTTCCTGCACCTGCGCTTCCTGACCCCCGCGCGATGCCCGGCGGAACGCGAAGGCGCGCTGTTCGACCCGCATGATTTCCGCAACTGCCGGATCCTTGGCACGGGCGCGCAGCGATGCCGGGAAAATGATCGACGGCAATCCGTCCCGCTCCGCGATCAGCCGGGCTTCGCGCGCTTCGAGCTGGTCGATATTCGCGCCGGTCATCGCCGCCGATGCCGAACTGACCCGATTGTCGAGGGCCATCAGCAACTGCCCCTTCTTGACATGCTGGCCTTCGCGCACGGGCAAATCCTTGATCACGCCGCCCGTCGGATGACCAATCTGTCGGATGCGGCTTTCGACCGTCACTTCCCCTGACCCGATGACGGCGCTGGCCATCGGCAAAAAGGCCGCCAGACCGCCCAGCACGAAAACAAGTATGCCCACCAGCAGCATCGCGTTGCGCAGGCTGCGCGTCAGCTTGACGGCTGGCGTCATTTCGACAGGACGATCGCTGCGCTGGTCGGTGATCAGATAATACATGCCGAAATCCCTGTCGAACTGCTAAGCGGCGCCGGCCGACGAAATCGCCGCCGGCTTGTCGTCCACGCGGGGCGGGCGGGGCGCAGGCAGCTTCATCTTCTCCATCACCTTATCACGCACGCCGAACAACTGCATCTGGCCATTCGACATCACGAGCAGATGGGTGACATGGGTCAGGATATTGGAGCGATGCGCAACGATGATGGCAATCGCATTACGCGCGCGCGCCGCCTGGATCGCCGCGCCCAGCGCATCTTCGCCATTGGCGTCCAGATTGGAATTGGGTTCGTCCAGCGCGATCAGGAAGGGATCGCCATAAAGCGCCCGCGCCAATGCCACGCGCTGACGCTGGCCAGCGGACAAATTGCCGCCATTGGTGCCAAGGGGGTGATTATAGCCCTTGGGCAGCTTGACGATCATGTCATGGACATCGGCCGATTTGGCCGCGGCGACAATGTCTTCCGACCGGGCTTCCGGGTCGAAACGCGCGATATTCTGCGCGATGGTGCCATCGAACAGGTCCGTCATCTGCGGCATGAAGCCGATATGCGCGCCCAAAATGTCCGGGTCCCACTGGTCGATCGACGCGCCGTCCAGCCTGACCGCGCCGCGCAAAGGCTCCCATATCCCGACAAGGCCGCGCAAAAGGCTGGACTTGCCAGACCCCGACGCGCCGATAATCCCCAGCACGTCGCCGCCATTCAGGGTGAAGGTGACATCGCTGACGGTCACCTTCTTCGCGCCGGGCGGGCCAAGCGTCAGCCCTTCCACCGACAATTGCTGGCTTGGCGGCGGCAACTCCATGGTCGGCATCGGCGCCGGCACCTGTTTGAGCATGGCGTCGAGACGCCGCCACGCCTGGACGCAGCCAGTCATGCCCTTCCAGTTGCTGATGACCGATTCGACCGGGGCGAGCGCCCGCGCGCTCAGGATCGAACCGGCAATGATCACGCCGCCCGACGCCAGATTGTCGATCACCAGCGCAGCGCCCGCAGCCAGCATCAGGGATTGGAGCAACATGCGGAAGGTCTTGCTGAGCCCCTGCATCCGCCCGCCCACATCGGCGAGCCGGTCGGTCGACCGGACGAAGGCGGCGGTTGCATCTTCCCACGATTGCCGGGCGCGGCGATGCATGCCCAGGGCATAGATGACTTCGGCATTGCGCCGGCACATTTCGATCAGCATCGATCGGCTGGAGCCGATCTGCGTCGCCTTCATCGTGGCCGATTTGGTCATGCGGTCGGCGGCCAGCATGATGGCGACCAGCACGACAACGCCGATCGACGCGAGCACGCCCAGCGTCCAGTGGAACATGAACAAGACGGCCAGATAGAGAAAGACCCATGGCAGATCGAGCAGGGCCAGCGGCCCCGACCCCGAAACATAGGAGCGGATCGCGTCCAGATCGCGCGCGGCCTGCGTCCCTTCGGGCATTTCGCGCCGCCGCAACTCCATCTTGGTGATGACGTCGAAGACGCGCGGCGTGATTTCCCGGTCGACCAATGCGCCGATCTGGATCATCGCCCTGGACCGCAACAGGTCCAGCACCCCCTGAAAGCAATAGACAATAGTGATGATGATCAACAGGCCGACAAGCGTGGGGATGCTACGACTCGGCAATACCTCGTCATAGACCAGCAGCATGAAAAAGGAGCCGCCCAGCATCAGAATGTTCAGCACCGCGCTGATTATGCTGATTTGTCCTATGGCGAAGCGGAATCGACGGAGCGCCGAACCGATTTCCGATTCCGAATCAAATACCTTCAGCATCAATTTGTCCTGCATCAAGCCGCAAGCCGCCCCGTCCGACTTGGCGTCTTATGAACAGAGTTCTACATATTCTTGCCAGAACGAGAAAGCGAGTTCGTGGAATTCTGCCAGAATTCCCGCGTGACCCATCCGGCGGCGAACAGGGTTAGATGATTGGCATCAAAATATAGTGAACGCCCATCCCGCGCGAGCGCGCATGACGTGCGGTTGCATAGCGTGTCAGATGGCCGAAGCACAGCTATATCCGACGGCACGTTGCGGGCAAGCCAGTTCAATGTATCGCGGTCCGCCGCTTCCCACGCCGCGCGGGATATGGCCGGGGTGCCGCCATTGGCGAGGTGGGTGGGGACGTCGAAACCGGGGAAAGGCACGGGACCGATGATTCGCACGGTCTTTCCGGCGCGCCGAAGCATCGCAATCGTCCGGTCCAGCCCCTGGAAAAAGCCGGGTGCGTCCTGATAGGTGTGATAGCGCATGGCCAGCACCACCGTGTCGATCGGCTGCGCCGCAATCCAGTCCGCCACCCTTTGGTTATGCGCCTTGCACCCCGCACGATAGGGATCATCAAAGCCGATCGCCGGGGGGCAATGGGAATAGGTGATCTGGGTAATCGCATGGTCGCCGACGGCCAGCGCCTTGGCCAGTTCCACGCCATGACTGTCGCCCCACAGGACGGCCTTGCTTGCGCCTGCGCCAAGCACGCAGGATCGATCGAGCGGCCGGTCATGGCCCTCGTCGCGGTGGCACCGTCCCCGCTGCGGGCTGACATCATAACGGCCATTGTCATAGGCGACCGTCGAGGCGGCAAAACGCTCCGGCCAGCCATGCTTGACCCACAGCGCCGCACTGCCCGCCACCAGAATCAGCGCGCCCACCGCCGCCAGCATGAACAGGCGGGCCCGGCCGACACGGTCCTTTTTCCGAAATGGCTGCTCGACCCAGAAATAGGACAGGGTCGCGGCCGCCAGAGACAGGCCGACAATGATGGCGGACCCGGCCGCGCCCAGGGCGAACAGGCCCAGGAACCGGCCATAAACGACGATCGGCCAGTGCCACAGATAGAGCGAATAGGAGATCAGGCCGATCGCGACGGGCAATCGCATCGACAATAGCCGACCGACAAGGGTGCCGGGCGCGCTGTGCAACAGGGCGACGCTGCCCAGCACGGGCAGCAGCGCGGCATAGCCGGGAAACGGCGTCTGATCGGTGAAGCTGAATATCGCCACCAGAATCGCGGCAGCCCCCGCCAGGCTCACGACTTCGCGCGCCATGGGCGATCGGATCTGTGGCATGGCGCCCAGCGCAAGCAGGGAGCCGGCGAACAATTCCCAGGCGCGGGTATGAATCAGGTAAAAGCTGGCATCGGGATAGGGCTTTGTCAGGACGATGCAGGCCACCAGCGATGCGACCGCCATGGCGGCGACAACCGGCAGACGATACCGCGGCGCATAACGGGCGAGCAGGAAGAGGATGACCGGAAAGAAGATGTAAAACTGCTCTTCGACGCCCAGCGACCATGTGTGCAGCAGCGGCTTTTGTTCGGAATCGCCGGAGAAATATCCCGACTTCATCCAGAAGATGATGTTGGACACGAACAGCAAGGTGCCGATGACCGTGCCGGGCAGTTCGCGCAGGAAACTGGGCAGCAATATCGCAACGCCGCCGACCAGCACGGCAAGCAACAGCACGAACAGGGCGGGAAAGATGCGCCGGATGCGCCGTTCGTAAAAGGTGACCAGCGAAAAGCGCCCGGCATCAATGTCCTTGGCCAGGATGGAGGTGATCAGATAGCCCGATATGACGAAAAATATATCGACGCCGACATAACCACCATCGAACCCCGCCACATGGGCGTGGAAAAGCACGACGGGCAGTACCGCGAGTGAACGAAGTCCGTCGATATCCCTGCGGTAGATCATCTATCTGCTCGCCCCCCAAAGGCATTTAGCGCCAGCCACCTGCCGATAGTCGGCCCCGCACCACACATCCATCCTGCCGTCACCAAGCGCGTGTTAATCTGGCACAGAACCAATCCGACACAGAGCTAACCGATACAGGGCTATCCGTTACAGGGGCGCCAATCATGCGACCGATGCCCCCTGCCCTCATTCCTGCCTTTGCAGGGATGCAACGGCTTTGCAATCCATCCGCCAGGGGATGATTTGCCAGCGGCAAAGATGAAAATACGTAAGTCGCGATAGGCCTGCAAGGCGTAGAGGCACGCTGTGGAGCGCCAAAGCAAATTGCCGCTGACTCTGGTGGATCATATCCCCAGCGTCAGCGGCAATTTACTGTTCACAAGATGAAGGCAGGCAAATCGACTGGTGCAGCCCTGTTGGTCTGCGCCAGCCGAATAGCCCAGCTAGATCAGGGAAGAATGTCGGCGATTGCGTAGGTCTTGTACGCGCCGTTTTCCCAGAACTTCAGAGCTTCGATGTTCTTGAGCGTGTCGCGACCATCGCTACCGACATTGTCGATGACGATGACTTCGCCACGATCGTTCAGATAGATGGTGTAGTCGCTCAGCGCGCCACGATATTGGGCGGTGTCATAGTCCGCGCCGCCATTGAGGTCGTCATTGCCGTCGCCACCGAACAGCAGGTCGTCGCCCTGGTTGCCGGTGATGCCATCGTCGCCAGCGCCGCCGGAGATGGAATCATCCCCCAAACCGCCACGAATCCGGTCATTGCCGTCGCCACCCGCAATCTGGTCTGCGGCATCGGTGCCGGTCAGATCGTCTGCGGTGTTGCCGTTGCCCGGCGTACCCTTAATGACTGCCATAAGACATCTCCTGTTAGTTAATGTTGCTCAACTGCTGCGCCCGCGAATTCATTTCACTGCTTCAAGCGGTTATAGCCAGAGACGTTTGCTGCCTCATTGTCCGCGGGGCGTTAGTAACTTGGTAACTATATCACGTCAATGCTTCGCCGTTACGCTATTGCGAGATTGCCTCTATTTGAGACAGTAAGCATAGATTGTCATATTTCCCGCAAACCGGCCCCGCGGGTCCATGCCGCCGCAACAATCGACTCGACAGCAACAGTCATGCGCGGGACGATGCGACCGATGACGCCTTGAAACGGCGGATTTCAGGGGATGTAGAAGCGAAACGCCGCGAGCCTGTGGTCGCGGTCGGGGATGTATCCGCCGTTTGGATTCCATCGTTACGATTTTGTCAAGTCATTCCGCATCATCTCGCATGCGCGAAATTTGCATGAAAAAAAATTTAACGGCGTTCCGTCATCTATATTTTACGTCCTAGTTCGCCACGGCAATGCGCGATTTGTCCTTGCCCAGCCCGGTAAGGGTCAACAGGTTCAGTCGAGCCGCAAGTGCATAGCCAATCAGCGAAAAAATCAGGCCGGAGGTGGAAACGATCAGGATTCGCAGATCCAGATTCAAATCCGGCGCGACGCGATGCAAGATGATTCGCGCCGCCGACATGGGCAGAATGTGCAGGACGTAGATCGGCATCGATCGTTGGCCGATCCACCCCAGCACTTGTCCCACGCGATAACCCGCGATCGCCTGGGCCAGCGCCAGCAGCAGGATGATCCCCGCAAAGCCGCCAGGGACCAGCCAGCCCGAATAGAGACCAATCCCCCTGTCGAACCCCAGCCAGATCGTGGCGCCCAGCACGACCAGAGCGATCGGCCACCATTTGCCCGTCATCTGCGACCGGTTGGTGGACAATATGGCCCCGGCAACGAAGAATATCCCGAAATGGCAATAGCGCGCGAAGGTTTCCCGCATCGGAAAGACATCGACCAGTCCGCAGGCGACCACCGCGACCAGCAGCCAGAAGGAAAGGTTCCGGCTGATCGCCATGCACAGGAAGAACAGGAACAGCACGCCCAGAAACCAGAAGTGCAGGGCGGGAAAGAACAGGATCCGCCACAGATCGTCCATGGGAACAGCCTTGTTCACATAGGAGGCCATGACGTTGTTGATGAGGATATAGATGAGCGACCAGAGCACGGCCGGCCACCAGGTCGTCGCCAGCTTGTCCTTCAGATAAGGGCCTCTACCCTTCTTCAAGGCGCGCGGCACCCAATAGCCCGCCGCGATGAAGAAGAAGGCCATGTGGAATATGTAGACGCTATAGTCGAGCAACGGCCAGATCGACCCGGCCCCCGCCGTCCCGGCATTGAGAAAGCCGCGATAGGCGTGAAAGATCACGACGAGCAGGATCGCGATGCCGCGGCCCACGTCCAGATGGGCGAGCCGTGGCCGCTCCGGCGCGCTCTGGGGCGCGCTTGCCGCCTCTGGCGCTGCGGATGCCTCAATCGCTGGGCCGCTCATTTGCCCGACTCCATCCCTTTGTTCTTTTTCTGGCCCTTGCCCCCCATAAGCTCGGCCAGATGGCCGCGCATCCACAACAGGAAGACCAGCGTGGTGGCCAGGAGAAGATATAGCATCTTCACCCCTTCCCATATCCATTCGAACGCCATGTCGGCGCGCAACGACATGACCAGCGCCGGCAGGAATACGATGAGGAGGCCGCACAGGGACGATGACAGGGTGAGTTCATTCTCCTCATAGCGGCTCACGACGCCCCGACCCGCCATCAGCCCGACGGTCGAGACCAAAGCGACCGCCCAGGCAACCCCCTGCACGCCCCAATGGCCGCCCGCGACATAGGCCGCCGCCAGCGAGGCCGCGGAGGTGGAGATGGTCACGACCGAAACCGAGACGGTGCGTTTGAGAAACAGGAGCTGGCGCTGCTGAAACTGCGACTGGATCTGGACATAGGATGCCAGCAGCAGCGGCCCCAGAATCGGCAGCGTCGCTGCATAGCCGGGCGGCAGGACGAGCCGGATGATGTCGGGCAGGAACAGGATGGACCCGATATAGACCGGCGTCACCACGCCCAGCAGCATCTGGCGGATCATGTGCAGCCGCGCCTTGACGTCCGCGCCCGTGCTGGTCCGCAACCGCATATATTGCGGGTTGAGCCACATTTCGATCGAATCGGTGAGCATGGTCAGCATGGCGACCATCGAACTGCCCAGGAAGAACATGCCGACATCGGCGACCGACATGACGCTCGCGACGATCAGCCGCTGGGCGGGGATGCGGCCCCATTCCGCCAGTTCGCGCGGCAGGAGCGGCAGGCCGTAGCTGTAGAGCGCCGTGATTTCCGATCGGTCGGACCGGCCGGACGCAGGCAGTTGGTTGCGGAACAGATAGGATCGGATCGCCGCACCGAAAACAGCCGACCCGACCGTCGCCAGCAAAGCCCCCTGGAGGCCCCAGCGCAACTGGAACACGAACAGGAACGACAGCAGGATCAGCGCCGCCATCTGCACCAGGCGATAGGTGGCGAACATGCCCGGCTTGTCGAGCGTGCGCGCGACTATATCGAAAATCTTGCTGCTGCGCATGACATAGGCATAGACCAGCATCAGCGGCAGATAGGGCCAGCTGGGCAGATGATTGCTGACCAGATGGTCCCACATCGACAGGCAGATGAGGCCCGCCACGACGACCAGCGTCAGCCCGATCAGCCGGGTCAGCCGTATGACCCGCGCCAGAAAGGCCTTCCCGGCGTCGCCATCATGCTTGAAATCGAAATATTGCCGCAGGATGGCCTGGGTCACGCCCAGGTTGGTGACGACGTCGATCAACGCCGCGATGGTGATCAAAATGGCGTAGGAACCCAGTTCGCCGGGCGTCAGGCGATAGGCGTAGAGCAGCGTCAGCACGCCGCTTGCGCCGCGCGTCACCACATTGACGAAGCCATATGTCAATATGGACGCCAGCCAATATGGCATCTGCCGTCGCCGCGCTGTCGCCATCGGATGTGCCCCTGCTACCCCTACACCGCCCACAACGGGCCGGTTCATCCGATCGATTGACAACCCGTCGAGCGGGCTGGCCGCACGCCTGTCCCCTCAGGCGGCCTCGTTCACATTGGCCTTGCCCCACCAGGCAAGCTCGACCCCCAGCCGTTCGCTCAATATCTGCGGCGCCTTGGGGTCTTCAATATCATATTCGAAGAATTTGGGGTCCGACCCCAGCAACCGGCGACAGGCATCATAATGCCCCTCGATCCAGGTCAGCAATTCGCTGTCCTTGGCGCCAAAGCCCTTGGGCAGGCCGGGAATGTCGGACGCAATGAAGCGTTTGCGCATGTCCAGCCAGCGATTCATGCTCGACACCACCTTGACCGGATCACGATAGTTCAGCGCCAGCAGGCAATCGGGATGATAGCGCCGGATGGCCGCGATGATCTGGAAATCCAGGTTCGGCCAGTAATTCAGCTTGTGCCGCGGCAGGCACACGTCCGCCTGGGTGATGCAATCAATGTTGCCAAAGTCACGCAATGGATCTTCACCCGCCATATAGGCGTCATAGATCATCTTGCCCAAGAATTTGTCGCCCTGCCGCCAATGAAGCGTGGACATGCCACTGGCTTCCAGCGCCTTGTGCAGCGTAGTCGTACCCGACTTGGGAAAGCCAATGACGAACAGTTTCATAAAGCCGCTCCTGATTTCCTAGCGCTGCAATGCCGTAAAAGCCTGTGCAGCATCCCCGACGCCTCTGCTATACGCAGGCGGCGTCACCATGCAATCGCCATTCCTTCCGTTACGGCGAATTTGATCCTGCGCAGGGCTGCATTCCGTGCAGCAGGCGGTTGGTCGGCACCCGATCATCGCGCACGCAGCAACGCATTATAGGACCGCATCATGGCGGCGAAGGTGAACAGGGCCGCGCGCTCGGCAATGATGGCGTCCAGATCAGCGCCCTGCCCCTCTTCCGCCATGGCCCGCGCCCAGGCGGCGGGATCATCGAGCGGCAGCACCTGCCCGGCGGCGCGCCCATCGTCCCCGACGAGCGTTTCCACCTGTTCCGCAATATCGCTGACCAGGCAGGGCAGGCCCGCATGCAACGCCTCCAGCAGGGCGTTGCTTTGCCCTTCAAACCGCGATGGCTGGGCGAAAAGGTCGATCGCCGCCAGCAGGTGCGGGACTTTGTCGCGCGGGACATCGCCCAGCAGATGCAGCCGGTCCTGAACGCCCAGGCTGTCGGCCAATGCCACGACCCGGTCATGCAGGCTGCCGCTGCCCGCCAGCACCAGATGGACATGAGCGGGACATTGGGCGAGCGCTTCGACCAGCAGTTCGGGGTTCTTCTGTTCCTCCAGCCGGCCCAGCGCGCCGACCAGCCGCCCATCTGTCGGCAGGCCGAACAGCGCGCGCGCCGCGCCCTTGTCCAGCGTGCTGCGTGGCCAGTCCTTCAGCCCGTTATGGATGACGACGGCCCGATCGCGCAGCCAGCGGGGATAGGCCGCGCATCCGGCCAGCATCGCGCGCGACACGCCCACGACGTCGGTATAGCTGCCCAGCCATGCGGACAGGCGGTCGGCGGCGCGCATGACCGGCGAATAGGTGTCGCGCGGCACGCGAAAGGACATGATCCGGCGGCGAATTCCGGCCAGCCGCGCGACATTTGCGCCGACCACCGATGCCAGCGGCAGGAACATGATGATGACGTCGGGCCGGTGCGCGCGCAGGCATCGCCATAGCCGCACGACGATCCGCATCATGTCGACGGGCGTGCGGGGGACATGGCCCAGCAGCTTTTGCGCCGGATAGTCCGTGCCGTTCATCGGCTCGCGGTGATACAGGAACACGGCCTTGACCTCATGGCCGCTCGCCTCCAGTCCGGCGGCCAGCCGCAGCGCGGCGATCGGCGCGCCCGACGCATGGGTCATGGTCGTCAGGACCATGACCTTTCTGCCCTTTTCCGGTCTGCCCTTTTCCGGCAGATCAAGCTGCCCGGCCTGCGGCGACATATGGGTCATCGGAATCGGAACTGCGGCGCGATCTGCGCGACGATCAGATGCGATGCCTGGGTCGTCAGATGGCCTTCGTCAAACTGGAGCGGAATATGCTGGCCTGCCCATACGCGGCATGTGCCCCCCGGACAGATGGCCTCCTCCATCGAAATATAGCGCGCGCCCGCCCGCTCGACCGCGACCCGCATGGCCTTGTCCAGACCCGGTCCCGGTTCTCCCCGGAAAGAAGCGGACGATCCGCCGCTTTGATCGGGCCAGGCCTGCGCCAATATTTTGGGCAAGGGCAGTCGATATTCGACGCTGGGGCCGACGATGGTGACGGGCACGGCCGATCCGATCCGCGCGATGGTGTCGCCGATGCGGCGGGCGTCGCCTTTTTTCCAGCGCGCGGAAATGATCACGCCGTCGAGCTGCTTCCCATGGGCGGCGGCAAAATCGAACGCCTTGCTGATGACCTGCGTGCACCGCTCCGGCCCGGCAAAGCGGCCAAGCGGCATGCAGCCCGAAGCATTGGCCTGAAGGAAATGCACATCGGGAAACGCCTTGGTCAGCCCGGCATAGAGATGCGCCGCATGACTGTCGCCGATCAGCAGGACGTTACGCGCCCCGGCACGCAACGACAGGCATTGGGCCGCGTCATAATCCTGCGCGCCCGATCCGCTGGCGATGAAGCAGGTGCCATTGCGCATGGCGGCGCGCGGTGGCGTCTGAAACGCCAATATCTGTTCGGGAACGGCATAGTCGGGCCATATCGCCTTGCGCGCCGGAGCGATCAGCAGGGCCAGCGCCGTGACCGCGACGAAGCTGCCGACCGCCCAGCCATAGACCGGCCCCATGCGGGAATCGGCCCCATGGGGTTTGCGGAACGGCCGTTCGACAAAGCGCCAGGACAGGATGGCAAGCGCCGTGATGATAGCCAGCAGGATCAGCTTGTCGGCCTTGTCGAGTTCGCCTGTCCTCGAGGCATAAAATACGATGACCGGCCAATGCCAGATATAGAGCGAATAGGATATGAGGCCCACAAAGCGCGCCGGCGCCAGCGACAAAAGGCGGGTCGAAAGCGTCTGGAAACCGGCGCCCGCATGGATGAGCGCCGCCGCGCCAAGGCAGGCGGGCGCCGCCAGCAGGCCGGGAAAGGGCATTTTTTCCGAAATGAGCAGGATCGACCCGATGATCAGCAACAGTCCGCCACCCGCAACGATTTCGGCCAGCGGGCGGCTGCGGATGGCGGGCACCACGCCGATCGAGATCAACGATCCAAGCATCAGCTCCCACGCCCGGAACGGCAGCAGGTAGAAGGCCGCTTCGGGTTGCAGCCGGACCATCACCACGGATGCCACGAAGCTGATGATCGTCAGCGCCACGAACACATAGCGCTGCACGGCAAAGCCAAAGCGCAGGATCAGCACCAGCAGCAGCGGCAGGACGATGTAGAATTGCTCCTCCACCGACAGCGACCAGGTGTGCAGCAGCGGGGATGTCTTGGCCCCGGCATCGAAATAGCCCGACTTTGCGTAGAACAGGATGTTCGAAACGAAGAAGATCGAACTGACCACCGTTCGCCCGATCTCCCGCCCTTCGCTCGGAAAATATAGCAGCAGCGCGCCGACGCAGACGAACAGATAGACCGGTATCAGCGCCGGGACGATACGCCTGATGCGGCGTTCGTAGAAACGCGCGATACTGTATCGCTCATTGGACAGGTCGTCATAGATGATCTTCGTGATCAGATAGCCGGAGATCACGAAAAACACGTCCACGCCAACGAAGCCGCCGGGGAACAGGCGGATCGCGCCAAGATGAAAGAAAAGCACGGGCAAGATCGCCAGCGAACGCAGCCCGTCAATGTCCTGGCGATATTTGATCATAGCCCCCACCGTCCCGCCGGTTTCGCGTGCAGGCCCCGACCCGGCCGACCCCGCGCGCCGTCACCACCCCTTGCCATAAGTTATCGCGGCGCACCATGGCAACTGCGCAGATAGGCAGGCTCAGGGCGAACAGGGCGTGCAAAGTATAAATAAGCGCGCGCAAAGCGCCTCCACCATCGCATCTTCGCTGAAAAAATATTTTAGATTCAATCGAATAATGCCTCGCGCCTGCGTTAACCCCGCAAACTCGGCGCAAGTCCGTATCAATACAGGACAATATAATGACGATTTTGCGACGAACAGATTTTTGCTGCGCTTGCGTTGTGCTTAACCTTTGATTAGCCTTTTCGGGCAGGACAAATGTCACCGCGTTCCAGGCGTCCGGAAACGACATCTCATGCAAGAAAATAAAGCGATTTGAGGCACTTGTGTCTCATTCCTTTTGACATCCAGATGGGATTGACAGGCATGACGACAGACGGGCTATTTGAATTTGATATTGTCCCGTCCGACTATGTCGCTGAAGAGGATGGCGAAACCGGTACCGATACAGGCACTGATACCGGCACTGATACCGGCACGGGCGATCCGGAAGGCGATTCGCCGCCACCCCCGCCGGTGAACAGCCCGCCGCAGGTCAATGGCGTGATCGAAGGTCAGCTGACGGGTCAGAACACGCCCTACTCTCTCGTCATACCCGCGACATTCTTCATTGATCCCGATGGCGACGCGCTGACCTACAGCGCCACCTTGTCCGACGGGTCCGCCCTGCCCGACTGGCTGACCTTCTCGCCCGACACGCTGACGTTCAGCGGTCGTGGCCCGACCGACGGGCACCATGATTATACGATATTCCTGAACGCCAGCGATCAAAGCGACAGCGCGACGCTGGCCTTCGACCTGACCGTGTCGGAACGGCCCTTCGTCATTGGAACCCTGCCCAACCTGGTGGTCGAGGAGGATAGTTTCTTTTCCGTTACGATTCCGGCGACCGGCCTGTTTGAGGATCCGGACAGCATATTGACCTTCGGCGGCAGCGTCGGTTCGGACGTCAACAGCTGGCTCAGCTTCGATCCGGCGACCATGACCTTTTCGGGCCAGATGCCGCAGGATTTTTCCAACTGGTTCAACCTGACCGTCTTTGCCACAGACGGCCCCAACAGAGCCCAGATCATTTTCCGCGTCGACGTCAACGACACGCCCGACGCGCCGCTGGACCTTAGCCTGCACACCACATGGGTGAATGAATTTTCGGACATCGGCACTCCGGTGGGCGAATTGTTCTTGGATGATCCGGACAAGGGCGACACTCATGTCTATTCGCTGGTGGACGATGCTGGCGGCGCCTTCGCCGTCGTCGGCGACCAGCTGGTCGTCAACAGCGCGCTGGACATTCGCGCAGGCACGCAGCGCACCGTCGTGGTCCAGGTCGAGGATTCGACCGGTTTCACCTTTCAGAAATCGATCGACATCACGATCAAGGCCGCCCACGACACGATCATCTTCAGCGACGCGCCGCCAGCCACCACCATATTGTGGGTGTCGACGACCGGCGATGACGCGGCCGGGACCGGCAGCGCCGATTCCCCCTTCGCCACGATCCAGCATGCGATCGACAATGCAGGCCCAGGCACCGACATCATGGTGCGGGCCGGAACCTATAATGAAGCGCTCAACCTGAGTGTCGAGGGCACGACCGACGCCCCCATTCGGCTGATTTCCGCCGATGGCGCGGGCGCGGCCGTCATCGCGCCGCCCGCAGTCGCCGAAACAAGCGCCATATCTGGCCGGGGCACCGCCAATTGGGTGATAGACGGGTTCACGGTGCAGGGATCGGACACGATCGGTACCTATGGCGTCAATCTGGTCAGCCGCAATTTCGGTGCGAACGCCGCCTTTCAGGAAGGCTATGCGGGCGACAAGGTCGAAAATATCCTCCTGATCAACAATGTCTTCACCGATTGGGGCATTGACGCGATCCACATCGCCCAGAGCTTTGGCATCCAGATCGTCAACAACAGCATCATCGGCGCGCATGAACAGGGCATCGATTTTGTTGGCACGTCGAAATTGCTGATCCAGGGCAATGTGATTGACGAAATCACGTCCAAGGATGAATGGGAAGCGCTGGACGGACGCGATTACACCGGCGATTCCGCGATCACGGTGAAGGGCGGTTCGACTTTCGTCGAAATCCGCAACAATGTGATCGGCTCGACCGAAGGCCCCGCGATCAAGATCGGCAGCCCCACCGGCATCGCCTATCTGCCGATCGAGGTCGGCGCGGACGGGGACGGCGCGCATTTCGTCAATTATGAAGTGAAACATGCCGTGGTGAGCGGCAACATCGCGACCGACTATCCCACTTCGCTGCTGTTGCAAGGCGCGCAGGACGTGCTGGTCACCGACAATCTGTTCAACACGGCCAATATTTCCAATGTCGCGCGGGGCGTCACAGCCAGCCTTTACGGCGTTGCGGAACAATATATTCCCAGGGGGCTGACCGGCTTTTCCGACGACATCAGCTTCGCCGACAATATCTTCAAGGGCAAGGCGCTGTTCACCAATGCGCCCGGAGCCACGACCTATGATCTGGGCGGCAACGCCGCCTTCGATCCGCTCGCCACATATGACCCGGAACAATATGGATTTGTCGGCGGTGTCGACGGTGGCATCGCGGTGGCCCGCGACCAGATCATCGGCAAGTCGGGCGACGATGTGCTGTACGGCGACCGGTCGGGCCATGCGACGGCGGATTATATCAGCGGCCAGCGTGGCGCGGACATGATGTATGGCGGCCTGGGCGATGACATCTATGTGTTCGACGACCGGAACGACCAGGCCATCGAAGCCGCGGGTGGCGGCCATGACGCGGTCATCCTGACCCGCAATGCGTCGGTGTACAAGGTCGGCACCAGTTCGATCGAGGACGTCTATACGCTGCGTGATCAGGATACCTCGATCAGCGGCAGCGCTGGCCGCAACCGGCTCTATGGCAATATCGGCAACGACAAGTTGCGCGGTGGCGCCGGGGATGACGACCTGTTCGGAGGCGCTGGCAATGACGAACTGGATGGCGGCGCAGACCATGACCGCCTCTATGGTGGCGTGGGCGACGACCGCCTGACCGGGGAAGCGGGCGACGATATATTGGATGGCGGCGCTGGCCGCGACGTCATGCGCGGCGGCGACGGCAAGGATCTTTTGATCAGCTATGACGCCGACGGGTTGATCGATGGCGGCCACAATATCGATACCATCTATCTCGACCGGTCGACCGCAACCGCCGACATCTTCGTCGACATCAGCTACACAAGTTCGTTCAACGCCAATAACAGCCCGATCCTGGAACTGTTCGACGGTACCCGCCTGGTCAATATCGAAACCTTGCAGATAGCGAGCGGCAGCGGGTCGGACTTGCTGCGCGGCGGTGCCTATGCCGACCAGATTTCGGGCGGCGACGGCAATGATGTGATCGAGGGCATGGACGGCGACGATCTGATCTACGGCGGCAATGGCGACGACATCATCCAGGGCGGCAATGGCATCGACAAGATTGATGGCAGCCGCGGGTTCGACTGGATCGATGCGGGCGCGGGCGACGACATCGTGACCAGCAACGATCCCGACCTGATGCTGATCGGCGGCGCGGGCAAGGATACGCTGGCCCTCAACCGGTCGCAGTTCAGCGACGCGCAGATTGTCGATCTTTCGTTGCAGGAACAGGCCGGGGTGATCGTCACGCTGGCCGACGGCACGCAGATTACCGGCTTTGAAACCATCAACTATTCGGCCGGATCGGGCGACGACATCATCACGCTGGGTGCCGGTTCCGATCGGCTGACCGGCGGCAAGGGCTTCGACATATTGTCCGGCGGCAACGGCAATGACGTCATATCCGGCGGCGCCGACGACGATATCATCTATGGCGGCGGCGGACGGGACAAGATTTCGGGCGATGGCGGCGCTGACACGCTCTATGGCGGGTTGGGCGAGGATACGTTCCAGTTCAAGGTCGGGCATGTCCAGGGCGACATAATCGCCGATTTCGAGGGGGCCGGGGTAGCGACCGGCGACCGGCTGGAATTTTCAGGATATGGGCCGGGTGCGACACTGACCTATAATAACGCCACGCAGTTGTGGACCATCGCGACGGCGGACAACAGCATCCAGAACAGTTTTCAGATACTGAACGTCACTGCGCTCAGCAGCGCCGACTATATCATTCTATGATCGCATAGTCGCGGGCGTTGATGCCGTTGCATCGACGCCCATGGTCATGATAGAAGATAAAGCGCCCACCAAGTAGGCCGCGCAATTTTCCTGGCTGTGGCCACAGGATATAGTGTAGATTTTCGGACGTCATCCGGCCCAGAAAGCTATAACGGATGACCGCGAAATATTTTTATACCTAATCTGAAGTTAACTCTACCATATTACACGGTGTTCAGTCGCTCTCGCCTATCCGTATCGGGCAGCGGGAGTATTTTTTCATGACTGAAGATCTCTGGGGCGACGTCACGCCCACGAAAATAATATGGGTCGACGGGGATGCAAGTTATCGGGGGAAGCCGAACGGATCGGCGGAAAAACCCTTCACAACGATTCAGGCAGCCGTCGATGCAGCGACGCCCGGCGCGGCCATCATGGTCAAGGCCGGCGACTATGTCGAAAATGTCCTGATCCCACGCAATGTCAGCGGAACCGACAGCGCGCCCATCTGGCTGATTTCGGCAGACGGCCCACAGGCCGCCCATATCACGGCCAAGAGCGACACGATGGCGACGATCGGCGGCGGGGGCACCGAAAATTTCATCGTCGACGGCTTTCACATCACCGGCGGCAAGAACGGCATTCAGTTCAGCCAGAACGGCAACGACTATACCGACCCCATCAAGAACATCGTTATCAAGAATAACGTGATCGACAATGTGGTGCAGGATGGCGTGAAGGCGAATGGCGGCTCCAACGTCGTCGTCACCAACAATGTCATTACCGGCGGCATCGACGAAAGCATCGACTTCATGTCGATCATCCATGGCGTGATTTCGCACAATGACGTCAGCGGCAATACCGGAACCAGCGCGGCGATCTTTGCCAAGGGCGGATCGTCGGACATCCTGATTTCCAACAATTACGTCCATGGCGTGACGGCTGACGGCATCTCGGTGGGTGGGTGGACATCCTATAATTACAAGATGCTAGAAGGCTATGACGCCTTCCAGGCGTCGGATGTCACCGTGGTCGGCAACCGTGTGGAAGATGTCGGCAAACGTCCCCTCGCCTTTCGCGGCGCGGTCGATTCGGTTGCGACGGGCAATTATCTCGAAGCGGCGGAAGGCTATTACACCGCCGTCCTGGTGGGCAATTCGGCCGCCACCAAATATGGCACCTTCACCAGCCACAATATCAGCGTGACGGACAATTTCATCACGCGCGATACCAAGACGCTGTTCATCGAAGCCGGCAGCGACACCGTGTCCTTCGCCGACAATGCCGTGGCGGCCATCACCGCCGCGACGACCGGCGTTTTGGGCAGCCTGCAGGACGTGCTGGACAAATTGGCTGGCGCGGCCCCGGCCCCGGCGCCCAGCGCCCCGGAAACGCCCAAGGAGGTCGAAGCGCCCAGCGTGCCGGAAGCGCCCAGCGTACCGGAAGCGCCCAGCGTTCCGGAAAAGCCGGTCGTCCCCCAGGTGCCGAGCGAGGCCCAGACCGCGCCATCGAAGCCGGTTGAACCGGGTCTGAAATGGGCAGAGGGTGGCGAAACCGGGCGCGTCGCGGTCAACCAGGGCACGAACGGCAACGATTTGCTGATGTTCAAGAGCGGCACGCTTGCCGGTGGCCTGGGCGACGACAAATATATCGTCAGCAATATCGAAGCGGCCAAGGTCGTGGAAAAGGCTGGCGGCGGCATCGACACCATCGTTGCGACATCGCGCTATATGGTGATGCCTGACCATACCGAAAATCTGGAGATTACCCGGACCGAAGGCGCCGTGGGCATCGGCAATGACGGCGACAATATCATCCGCGGCAATGCGGGCGATGACTTGCTGATCGGCGGCGCGGGCAACAATCTGCTCAGCGGCGGTGCAGGCAATGACATATTCCTGGTGGGCAAGGCCGACGCAGTCACCCGCATCACTGATTTCAGCGCGGGCGACATCATCCACATGGCTGGAGATGAATTTGCAAGCTTCGGCGCGCTGAAGGCGGCGATGCAGCAGGTCGGTCAGGATACGGTGGTCAACCTGTCGGGCGGTCGTCAGATCATCCTCGACAACAGGGACATGAACAGCCTGACGGCCACCGATTTCGACATGCAGGACGCGGGCAGCGCGGCGAAAGGCGCCAACGCCACCTACAAGGTGAGCCTGGACAAGCAGCTCAACAGCTTCGTCGGGGCGGAAACCAACGACAAGCTGTCGGGCAATGGCGCCGCCATCCTGCGCGGCGGCCAGGGCGACGACAGCTACGCCATCAACAAGGTGGGCGATTATGTCATCGAACATGCCAATCAGGGCACCGATACGGTCCTGCTCTACCGGACGAGCTACTCGATCGACACCAATGTCGAAAATGTCATCGTCAACACGAAGGACGCCACGACCGTCATCGGCAACAGCCTTGCCAACCAGATCGTCGGCAATGCTGGCAATGACGTGATCTCAGGCGGCGGCGGCGACGACCTGCTCTATGGCAAGGGCGGCGCGGACACGTTCATGTTCCATTCGCTCAACGATGGTCATGACACGATCGCCGACTTCGAATTCCGCAAGGATCATATCGACGTCAGCGACCTTCGGCACGATCACCCGGCCGTGACCTTCTCCACCCATCTTGGCCCCGACGGCCTCGACATCATCGCCACGCTATCCGGGCAATCCTACACCTTTGCCACGCTGGCCGGTGTCAAAAAGACCTATGCGCTGGACGACATATTGGTCGGCTGATCCATGGCTGTGACGGCCAGGGGTCAGCACTGACCAGAGGGCCTGAACAGCATCACGGGGAACCAGCAGACCGCCAGTGAATAAGCCCGCAATCCTGCGGGCTTATTCATTTGGACGGCTCATGCTGATCCCGCATGCCGGCCCGCACGAACGGATCGTCGTGCAGCGATCGACCGGCCGTTTCCGGCATGAAGCGGAGCGCGATCAGGCCGATGACGCAGGCCGCCATCATGTAGAAAGCGGGCATCAGTTCATTGCCGGTCCAGCCGATCAGCGCGCTGCCGATCGCAGGCGCGGTGCCGCCGAACAGCGACGTCGAGATATTATAGGCGATGGCGAAGCCCGCAAAGCGCGCGGCTGTCGGGAACAGCGCCGGGAAGGTTGCGGAAATCGTCGCCAGTTGCGGGACATAGAGCAGGCCCAGCAGCACGAACCCGACAATCGCGCCCACCAACCCCGTCGCCATCAGCATGTAGAGCGGCACGACCGCCACCAGCAGGCCCACGAGCGACAGGCGCCACATCGCCCGCCGGCCGACCCGGTCGGACATATGCCCGGCAAAGGGCAGGAACAGCATCATGAACAGCATGCCGATGATCGGCACGATCAACGCTTCGTCCGGGGACAGGCCGATGCGGCGCTGCAAATAGGTCGGCATGTAGCTGAGCAGGGTATAGTTGACGACATTGAGCGCCACGACCAGTCCGGCGACGACCAGCATCGGCCGCTTATGGTCGCGCAACAGCCGTGCAAGCGGCGGCGATCCGCTGCCTTCGGCGGCCTGCTGGCGAAACACCGGCGTATCCTCCATCCGCGACCTTAGATACATGCCGATCAGGCCCATCGGCGCGGCCACCAGGAACGGGATGCGCCACCCCCAGTCATGCATCGCGGCGTCACCCAGCAGCAGCGAAAAGCCCAGCATCAGCGCCGCGCCGAACGAAAAGCCCGCCAGCGTGCCAAACTCCAGGAAACTGCCATAAAAGCCGCGCCGGTCGTCGGGCGCATATTCGGCCATGAAGGTCGCCGCGCCGCCATATTCGCCGCCGGTCGAAAAGCCCTGCACCATCCGCAGCAGGATCAGCAGCGCAGGCGCGGCCCAGCCGATCTGCGCATAGGAGGGGATGAGGCCGACAGCCAGTGTCGCGCCCGACATCAGCAATATGGTGAGCGCCAATACCGACTTGCGCCCCAGCCGGTCCCCCATCGGTCCCCAGAACAGGCCACCCAGAGGCCGCACCAGAAAGGAGATGGCGAAGGTCGCCAGCGCGAACAGCACCGCATCGTCCACCTCGCCGGGGAAAAGCGCGGCCGAGATATAGGTCACGCCATAGGCGTAGATCCCATAGTCGAACCATTCCGTGGCGTTGCCCAGCGCCGACGCGGCGATCGCGCGGCGCAGGGTGGCGTTGTCGGCCTGCGCCAGGGCGTCGGGCACGGCGGGCATGGCAGAAGCGGTCATTCGTCAAGTCCGTCCGATGTATTGGGATCGAGCAGCGCCGCCATCGGCGTCGTACGTGGCACGATCTGGAAATTCTGCTGGTCAGGCAGGGGAACAGGGGGTGTCGCGGCCTGCCGCCACAGACCGAAGGCAAGCGTCGCGGCGGCGCAGAGGGCGATGAACAGGAAGAGGCCGCCGCCAGGGGCAAGGCTCATCATCATCGCGGCCCCCAGCGGACCGATCGCCGCGCCCACCGAATAGAGCAAGACCAGCCGCCCGCTCGCCGCGACCCGCTCGTTCGCGAGCAGCCGGTCGTTGCAGTGCGCGACGCAAAGCGGATAGAGCGCGAAGCTGAGGCCGCCGAACAACCCGCCCAGCGCCAGCAACGCCAGTCCGCCCGACGCCAGCATCGCCAGAAGCACGCAGACCGCCAGCGTCGCGGCGAAGCAGCCGACGATCACCCGCCGCCGGTCGAGCCGGTCGGACAGGCGCCCCAACGGCCATTGCAGCGCAACCCCGCCCAGGATCACGATCATCATGAAGCTGGCGGTCGCGCCCAGATTCAGCCCCAGCCGCCGGACATGCACCGCCGCCATGCCGTAGAATGCGCCCAGCATCAGCCCCGTCGCAACCGATCCGACCGTGCCGAGCGGCGAGGATGCGTACAGGGCGCGGATCGTGAAGGCCTCCGCCTCTACCGGCGCAGGCGCGCTGCTGCGGGTCAGGCAGAGCGGAATGATAGCAAGCGAAACGAGGATCGACGCGATCTGGAACGGCACCGCAGGCAGCGCCCCGCTTGCCCCCAGCAGCAACTGCCCGACCGCCTGTCCCGAATAGAGCGCGACCATATAGGCGGCCAATATGCTGCCGCGCGTTTCGGCTTCGGCCCGGTCGTTGAGCCAGCTTTCAAGGCAGATGAACACGCCCGCGACACACATGCCGTCGATCAGGCGCAGGCAGGCCCAGAACAGTGGATATTGTAGCAGCGCATAGGCAAGCGTACTCGCCGACAACAGCGACACGAAGGCGGCGAATGCGCGGATATGCCCGACCTGCCGCACGATCGACCCCGCGCGCAATGCGCCGATCACCAGCCCGCCGAAATAGGCGGTGGCGACCGCGCCGATCGCCATCGTGCCCGCCCCGGCCCGCTCCAGCCGAAGGCCGATGAGCGTGGACAGAAAGCCGCTGCCCGCCATCAATATGAAGATGGCGAGCAGCAGGCTGCGGACAGGATGGACGGCGGCAAGCATGGATGATGCGGATGCGCGGCTCAGGCCGCGCGCCGGCCTTTCATCGCTTCGCGGCCATCTTCCACCAGCGCGCGGTGCAGCGCGCGAACGGCGGTGTCATACTGGTCGACATCGACGATGAACTGCACGTCGATATTGCGGATCTGGTGCTGCATCGCGACGATCGGCACATGCGCGTCCGCCAGCGCCTGCAAGGCGTCCGTCATCAGTCCCGGCCGTGAAATGTCGCTGCCGATGACGGACACGATCGCGACCGGGTGGGACGATATGGACGCATCGGGATATTGCGCCTGAAGGTCGGCGATCACCCGCTTCACCGTCGCGACATCGGCCGACAGATAGTGGGTGATGGTGTTGGCGTTGGATGCCTTGCTGACGATCCATGCGCCATGGCGGGCCAGCGCGTCCAGAATGGCGGCGTCATAGCCTTTCACCCCGACCATATCCTGTTCGAAAAATTGCAGGGCCTGTGCATGGCGCACGCCGGTCACGATTTCCACGCGCGGCGTATCCGAAACATAGTTGCCGCAGATGAGCGTGCCGCCATCCTCCCGGTCGAACGTGTTTCGTACCCGCAGCGGAATGTCGGTCTGGCGCAGCCCCCTGCCCGCGCCGGGATGGATCGCCTCCATCCCAAGATTCGCCAGCTGGTCCGCCACATCATAATTGGTGCGACCGATCTTGCGGGCCTTGCCCGTGCCGACGAGCCGCGGATCGGCGCTCGACAGATGAAATTCCTTGTGGATGATCGCTTCGCGCGCTTTGGTCAGCACCGCGATGCGCGAAAATGTCATTTCCGAATAGCCCCGCGCATAGCGCCGCACCATGCCCTCCGTGCACCCGGCATAGCCAGTGACGATCGGCAGGGTGGTCGACAGGTCGATAGACGCGAATGCCTGCCTGATCCGATCGTCCAGTTCGCGCATATCCTGCTGGTCCCACAAGGTGAGATCGACGAACTGGGCATTGACGCCCCGGTCGCGCAGCAGCAGCGCCGTCGAATGGGCGCTGTGCGCTTCGCCCAGACCCGCCAGCAGCTCGCGCACCGTCATCAGCTGTTCCTTGACGCAGAAACGGCCATGGCTGCGCAGACGCGCCAGATCGTCAAGGCAGGCGGCCACGGCGTCGATCCGCATGTCGACAAAGGCGTTGGCCTCCGCCAGCCGGTCGGCGCGGACGAACATGGTGGCATTATGGTCCCGCATCGCACGGCGCACCATGTCCATCGCCTGGCGCCAGCCCGTCGCATCATCGTCGGCGACGAAACGGGCATAGACTCCGGCGTCGCCGCTCTTCTTATGTTCCAGCAACAGGTCGGTCATCCCGGCATAGGCCGACACCACGAAAATCCGGTTGTAGAGGTCCGCGCCCTTGCGGCCCGCGATCAGTACATTGTCGAACAATGTCGCGGTCGCGGCCATGGAGGTGCCGCCGATCTTTTCGACGCTATGGATATTGCTCATGCCAGTGCCTCCTCCATCAGCGGCCCGGTGACGGGCGTGATCACCTGCGGCTCGCCGCGCGCGGCGATGAAGTCGGGGCGCGGCCGGTCGACGCCGAAGGGCGCGTCCAGCCGGTTCGACACGGCATTATAGACCAGGAAGGCATTGGCACGCGGGAACGGCGTGATGTTGCCGTTCGACCCATGCATGACGTTGCAGTCGAAGATCACCACCGATCCCGGCTTTCCCGTCGGGGCGACGATGCCGAACTTGTGGGCCAGCTCGGCAAGACTGTCCTCGTCAGGGACGCCATATTCCTGCTTCTTGAGTGACTGGCGGTAATGATCCTGCGGCGTTTCGCCAACGCAGGTCAGGAATTGACGGTGCGATCCGGGGATCAGCATCAACGGGCCGTTATGCGGCGTATTTTCCGCCAGCAACACCGACATGGACAGCGCCCGCATGCGCGGCATTCCATCTTCGACATGCCAGGTTTCAAAATCGCTGTGCCAGTAGAATTCCTTGCCCTGGAAACCCGGCTTATAGTTCAGTCTCGACTGATGCATGTAGACATCGTCGCCCAGCAGGAAGCGGGCCACCCCGGCCAGCCGCTCGTCGGCGGCCAGTCGTCCGATCACCCGGCTCTGGGCATGGATGCGGAAGATCGACCGGACTTCCTTGCCGCCCGGTTCGGTAATGACCGTTTCCTCCTCCAGCGCGTCGGGATCGCCAAGCAGCATCCCGGCCTCGCTCTGAAGAAAGGCGATCTCCGCATCGGAAAACAGATCCTCCAGCACGACAAAGCCGTCGCGGTCGAAGGCGTCGGCCTGTTCGCGGCTGACGGGCGCGTCCGCGTTCCAGGCGCTATGGACGACGGGATCGAGACGCGGCAAAAATTCCGCCATGGTCGCATGGCGGGATGGGTAGAGGTCTTTCATGGGACTCCCCCTTTGTTCGTTCATGGAAAATTCGAAATGGCCGGTTCGGGACCGGCCGGCGCTGCATCGGTTCGTTTCGACCGAGTGAGGGGCAGCGCCATCGCCCGGCCCTACTCGGCCAACGCCGGTTCGCGCGCGACGCTGGCTTCGGCGGGATAAGCGCCATTTTCGTCATGCACTTCCGTGCCGGTCACCGGCGGATTGAAGGTGCAGGCGCACAATATGTCGGTTTCGGGCCGCACTACATGCCGGTCATGTGCGTTGAGCGCATACATGACCCCCGGCGCCAGTTGATGGGTAATGCCGCTGTCCAGATCCTCGATAGTGCCCGTGCCCTTGAGCACCAGCACCGCCTCCAGATGATTCTGGTAATGCATGTGCAATTCCCCGCCAGCGTACATGGTCGTGACGTGGAAGGAGAAGCCCATATTGTCGTCCTTCAGCAGAAGGCGCGCGCTTTCCCAGCCCTTGGACTTCACGTTGCGGTCGGACTTGCGAATATCCTGCAGTTTGCGAATGATCATAGCTGATAACTCCTCTTATTCTGCGGCGACGCCATAAGTGACGCCCAGCGCGGACCGGATGCTCTCCTCAAGAATGTCGAGGCCGGCCGACAGCACGGCGTCCTCGATCACGAGGGGCGCCAGCACCTTGACGATCTCGTCATGCGCGCCGCTGGTTTCGATGATGAGCCCCTGCGCAAAGCAGGCGGCGGTGATGGTTTCGGCGACATCGCCCGATCCGACGTCGATGCCGCGCATCATGCCGCGACCGCGCGTGGACAGCCCATGTTCGGCCGCCATCGCGTCCAGTCGCCGCGCCAGCAGCGCGCCGCGACGGGCCACATCCTGCCGGAAGCGATCGTCGCTCCAGAAATGGCGCAGCGTGGCCGTCGCCGTGACGAAGGCATGATTATTGCCCCGAAAGGTGCCATTATGCTCGCCCGGCGCCCATTGATCGAGTTCCGGGCGGAACAGCGTCAACGCAAAGGGCAGGCCCATGCCCGACAAAGACTTGGCCATCGTGACGATGTCGGGCGTGAAGCCCATGCCTTCGAAGCTGAAGAAATTGCCGGTGCGACCGCAGCCCGCCTGAATATCATCGACGATCATCAGCGCGCCGTGACGCTTGGCGATCTCCGCAATCTTGCGCAGCCACTCCGGCGACGCGGCATTGAGGCCGCCTTCGCCCTGCACCGTTTCGACCAGAATGGCCGCTGGCGCGTCCAGCCCGCTCGACGGGTCGGACAAGCGCCGCTCAAGCAATTCGGCAGTGTCGACGTCGGGGCCATGATAGCCGTCATAGGGTTCATGCGCGACATGGCTCAGCGGCACGCCCGCGCCGCCGCGCTTGGCGGCATTGCCGGTGCAGGCGAGCGCGCCCAGCGTCATGCCGTGGAAACCGTTGGTAAAGGCGATCACCATTTCGCGGCCGGTAATCTTGCGCGCCAGCTTGATCGCCGCCTCCACCGCATTGGTGCCGGTCGGTCCGGTGAACATGGCGCGATAATCAAGACCGCGGGGCTTGAGGATGACATCTTCCAGCGCGGCGAGGAAATCCGCCTTGGCGTCGGTGTGAAGGTCAAGCCCATGGGTGATGCCGTCGCCAGCGAGATAGTCGACCAGCGCACTCTTCAGCACCGGATGATTATGGCCATAATTCAGCGTCGAGCAGCCCGACAGGAAATCCAGATAGCGACCGCCCTGATTGTCGTGCATCCACACGCCCTGCGCGCGGTTGAACTGGCGCGGCATGGCGCGGGCATAGCTGCGCACCCCCGATTCACGCCGTTCATAGATACGGGTGTCCGGAATGGACGCGGTCGGTTTGGGCTGTGTGATGATGGTCATGATGGTCAAATCTCTTTCAAATATGCGTCAGGGTCGGCAGCGGGCCGATACGCGCCTGCCATTCGGTGTCATGTGCGCCGGCAAAATGGGCTTCGCGCTCGAAACGGGCCGTTTTTTCAAGCGTCGCGTTCCAGCGGTGCGCCAGTCCTTCAAACAGGCCCCAGGATGCGCGATTATCTTCGGTCACGGTGGTCGTCAGATAGGCGACGCCGCTTTGCTCTGGTCGCGCCAGCAGCGCTTCGATCATGCGCCCGCCAAGACGCTGCCCCCGCACGGCGGATGACACCGCGACCTGCCAGACAAAGAAATTTTCGGGCGCTGCCGGGGGGCGATAGCCCGATACCCAGCCAACCACCGCGCCAGCGCGTTCGGCGATGATGCAGCTATCGGCAAAGTCCGTGCATTGCAGCAGATTGCAATAGGCCGAATTGGGATCGAGCGGCGGACAGGCCGCGATCAATCCGCTGATGACCGGCCCGTCGGTCGCTACGGGCTTGCGGAACATGATGTCCTGCCCCTCGCCCTGTTCAGAGCGCGCAGAAGCCCGTGGCGGCGAAGCGGCCGCTGTAGCTTGGGAATCGAAGATTGTTTATCTCCCGAATTATATTTTTACGCGGAGAAGCAGATTCCCCGGCGAGATGATCGACTATATGCCTTTTTAGGGCGCCATTTTCAACCCCGAACGGCAAATAATGTTTCAATCAATGAAGGATAAAAATGGAAATTTCGGGTGCAATGGCGCTTCCTCTGGCTTCGCGCTATGGGCGTTGGGATGAACTCCGAAATAGCCTCGCTAACCCTGCGCGCCCTGCGCCGCGTGCTGCGCGCGACAGAGATTGGCAGCCGCCAGCTCGCCTCCACGACAGGCCTCACGCCTTCGCAATTGCTGGTGCTGCATGAAATCGACACACGCGGATCAGCCATGCCCTCGGCAGTGGCGCAGACGCTGCAATTCAGCCAGGCAACGATCACCGCGATCGTGGATCGGCTCGTCGCGCTCGGCTTCGTTCAGCGCCAGCGCGGGGAGCGCGACAAGCGGCAGATCCACCTGACCCTGTTGCCCGATGGCAGCAAGGCGCTGGCCGGCGCGCCCGATCCGTTGCAAATGCGCTTCATCGACCGGTTCGATGCCCTGCCAGCCTGGGAACAGGCCATGATCCTTGCCGCGGCGGAAAAGCTGGCGGTGCTGATGGATGCCGACACCATCGATGCCGCACCCTTGCTCGACGGCGGACGGATAGACCGGTCGGAACCGCATTGAGGCCCATCCCGGTCCTCTGGTCGCCGACGTGAACGGCATGGGCCGCCCTCCACACCGGCGCTTCGTCGCCAATAACGGCCTCAGACTTCCAGATCTGCCGTGACGTCCTTCCTGATGGCGCTGACATCACGACGCGGTGGCTGGCCGAACAGACGCCGATAGTCGCGATTGAATTGCGATGCGCTTTCATAGCCGACCGCAAAGCCCGCTGCGGCAGCTTCGTTGGTTTCCGACAGGAGCAGGCGGCGCGCGGCCTGAAGCCGGACCTGCTTCTGGAACTGGATGGGTGTCAGCGTCGTCGCCGCCTTGAAATGGCGGTGCAGGCTGGCCGCGCTCATCGCAGCCATGCCGGCCAGTTCATCGATGCTGATCGGGTCAGCATAATGATCGGTGATCCAGCGCAGCACGCGGGCAATGCGCGCTATGGCGCCGCCCGCCAACCCGATCTGGCGCAGGCTTCCCCCGTGCGGTCCGGTCAGCAGCCGCCAGACGATCTCGTGGCGGATCAGCGGGGCCAGCACCGGCAGATCGCGGGGCGTATCAAGCAAAGCGAACAGGCGAATGAGGGGATCGAGCAAGGACGGATCCAGCGCGCCGACCACCAGCGGCCCGCGTTCGGCGACAGGCGACGCATCCTCCAGTTCGACGACCAGTTCCGCGATCATTGCCGGATCGATGGTCAGGCTGAAGGCCATATAGGGCCGATCGGGCGAGGCTTCGACAATCTGGGCCGTTACCGGCAGGTCCATCGACGCGATCAGATATTGACCCTGGGTATAGCGCCATGCCTGTTCGCCCAGCAGGCTGATCTTCGATCCTTGCAGCACCACGCAGAATGATGTGCGATAGATGGATCGCATGATGTCGCTGGGCTGTTCGGCATGGCTGAGGAATAGGCCGTCAATCTGCGTCTCTCGCCCCTTGGCGTGCCAGTGTCGCGCCAGCAACCCGCGCAGATGGTCCATCGCATCTCTCATGACGCGATGGTAGCCGCGGGCCTTCCGCCGTTCCATCCCGCGCCCGCGCTTTGCGACTATCGGGCAAGAGTTTGCGAGAATCGGCGTAGCCCGTTCGCTGTCGGGGCGTATATTTCAACCATCCCCCCATCGAAGGAATCTCCCATGCGCTATCGCCCACTCGGCCCCAGCGGCCTGTTTGTTTCGGAAATCTGCCTTGGCACCATGACCTTTGGCGGGGGCGAAGGCATATGGGGCCTGATCGGCCAGTTGCAGCAGGATGAGGCCGATGCGCTGGTGCGGGCGGCGGTGGATGCCGGCGTCAATTTCATCGATACCGCCAATGTCTATGCCGGCGGCCAGAGCGAGCGCATCCTGGGCCAGGCCATTCGCAATCTGGGCCTTGCCCGCGAAGATCTGGTAATTGCAACCAAGGTGCTGGGCCCCATGGGCAGCGGCCCCAACGCCAACGGCGCGTCGCGCAAGCATATTCACGACCAGATCAAGGGCAGCCTGCAGCGTTTGCAGATGGAATATATCGACCTGTATCAGATCCACGGTTTCGACGCGGCAACCCCGATCGAGGAAACGCTTGATGCGCTCGATGCTTTGGTACGCCAGGGACTGGTGCGCTATATCGGCCTGTCCAACTGGGCCGCGTGGCAGATCATGAAGGCGGTCGGCCTGGCGCGCGCCCGGCAACTGGCGCCCATTCTGTCGCTACAGGCCTATTACACATTGGTCGGGCGCGACCTGGAGCGTGAGATCGCGCCAATGCTGACCAGCGAAAGGCTGGGGTTGATGGTATGGAGTCCTCTGGCGGGCGGCTTTCTGTCCGGCAAATATAGCCGCGAGCATGAAGAGGCGGGCGACGGTCGCCGTGCCGCCTTCGATTTCCCTCCCGTGGATCGGGACCGGGGCTATGCGGTCATCGATGCCCTGCGCCCGATTGCGGCAGCCCATGGGGTCAGCGTGGCGCGCATCGCGCTGGCGTGGCTGCTGCATCAGCCTGTTGTGACGAGCGTGATCATCGGGGCGAAGCGTCCCGAACAGCTGGCCGACAATCTGGCCGCGACCACGATCCGCCTGACCGCTGAGGATCTGTCGGCGCTGGACGCGGTCAGCCGCTTGCCTGCGGAATATCCGGGCTGGATGCTGGAGCGGCAGGGCGCCTATCGCGCTGCAAGTTGAGAGCGGTAGGACGTCTGGCTGCGTGGTCGCGACGACCTGAGCGGATAGCAGCCATCGCCGCCTACGCCGTCGATTGTGTGTGCATGTGTTGCTGAACGAGGAACGCCACCCAGGGATTTCCCTGGGCGGCGTATGGTGTG
>NZ_BARE01000009.1 GCF_000367345.1 Sphingobium xenophagum NBRC 107872 | reverse complement strand
GGGGAGCCACAGAAGAAGCGGGATCCCGGCTTCCGCCGGGATGACGGAAGGGAAGGCAATCAGGCCGCTGCCAAAATCGCCGCCAGCCCCAGCAATGCCAAGCCCAAAATAGCAATTAACTTCCAGCCCACAGACAGGTCGCTCGTGAAGAAACCTGCGATAATGTCAATGAGTATGGACATCGCGCAACCTTATGCCCTTTTCGATCGCTGGCCAGTAGCAACGCCCCAAATCCTTGCCCTCCCCCCCCGGCCCCGCTAAGGCCCGCGCGTCATGACTCGCACCCTCACCTTCGCCATTCCCAAGGGCCGCATCCTCGATGAAGCGCTGCCCTTGCTCGCCAAAGCCGGTATCGAACCGGAGGCGGAATTTCATGACAAGAAGAGCCGGGCGCTCCGCTTCGCGACAAATCACGCCAATGTCTCGATCATCCGCGTGCGCGCGTTCGACGTCGCCACCTTCGTCGCCCATGGCGCGGCGCAGATCGGCATTGTCGGCTCCGACGTGGTCGAGGAATTCGACTATTCCGAACTCTACGCGCCGGTCGACCTCGACATCGGCCATTGCCGCCTGTCGGTCGCGCAGCCCGCAGACCTCGCCGATGAAGATGAAGCCGCGATCAGCCATGTCCGCGTCGCCACCAAATATCCGCACCTGACGCGCAAATATTATGAAGCGCGCGGGCTTCAGGCGGAATGCGTCAAGCTGAACGGTGCGATGGAACTGGCCCCCTCCCTCGGCCTGTCGCGTCGTATCGTCGATCTTGTCTCGTCGGGCGCGACGCTCAAGGCCAATGGCCTTGTCGAAACCGACATCATCATGCCCATTTCCGCCCGCCTGATCGTCAACCGCGCCGCCTTCAAGATGCGCTCGGCCGAACTCGCGCCAATGGTGGAGGCGTTTCGCAAGGCCGTGGGGGTCAAGGATGCGGCGTGAATCCTATTCAATCCTCCCCTGCAAGGGGAGGGGGACCGTTCGCGAAGCGAATGGTGGAGGGGTGTCGCCTTATCGTGAGGGCAA
>NZ_BARE01000010.1 GCF_000367345.1 Sphingobium xenophagum NBRC 107872 | reverse complement strand
GCCAAAAGCAGGAACAACGGCCCGAGTGCAGGCAGAGGCGCTGGATTGACCAGCCAATATCCGCCCAGCAACACAATAGCGAACGGCAGTCCGTAAAGGTAGCGCACCAGCCCCGCCGCATTGAGCGACAGGCTATGGCTGACGCGCCGCTGGACGGCCGTGCGCCAAGCCTGCATCCCGCCCGCCATCAGCGTCGCGGGCAACCAGATCGGGGACGTGATCATCGCGCTGCTATGGCCGCCGGACGCCCGGCGTCATCCCATCATCACCAGCATGGTGAAGAACAGCGCCAGCGCCACGCAGGCGAACATATAGAGCAGGGGCAGCCGCCACATCGCGCCAAAGCGCGACAGGCTGTAGGCGTCCTTCATCTGCCGATACATATGCCAAGCGGCGTAGAGCAGCAGCGCCGTCGTCACCAGTCCGGCGGTGACATGCAGCGCCGACAACAACATCGACAATGAAAAGAGCAGGGACATGAAAGCGATCGAATAGGTGACGTAGATCGCATGGTCGTACATTTTGAAGCGGCGGTTGAACGGGAAGAGCAGCCACACGAACGGCATGGAAAACAGGATCAACGCCCAGGAGAATTTATAGGCATTGGCCTTGAGCTTGTAATAGGCCAGTTCCGGGTCTTTCGCCGCCGCGCTAACGACCTCTCCCACCGTGGCCGCGACCCCGCCGTTCATGCCCTCGCCACGCAGGGTTTGCGTCATGTTGGCAGCGAGCGTCATGCCCTGGCGCTCCTCGCGCGCCTCGCTCAAATCCTCGTTCAGCTTCTCGCGCCGCTTCGGCGTCAGGCCGGGCTCTTTCAACCGTGTTTCGATCTTCGCAATCCGCGCGTCGGCCCTGGCCTCTTCGGCGCGCAGTTCCGCGATGGCGCCATCGTCCATCTGCACCATCTTGCCCGCGCCGGCGCCATGGCCGCTGGTGAGCGAGAAGATGGCGTACATGAGGAAGGCGCTGAACAGGAACAGGGCGAAGGGCGACACGAACTTCGCGCGCTCGCCATGGATGTAGCGCCGCGTCAGCTTACCCGGACGCAGCGCGAGTTCGGGCAATGTCCGGAATATCTTGCCTTCAAAATGCAGCACGCCATGGGCCAGATCATGGCCGATCGCGCCGAAGCTGCGATGGAGATGCGCCGCCTGCCCGCATTGCGCGCAATAGGCGCCGGTCAGTTCCGCGCCACAATTGAGGCACTTGCCATGGCCATCATGATCGGATTCGCCATGCCCCGGCTCGACCGCGCGCGCGATCATGCCTCCGGTGATGGCGTCCCCCGCCGCGTCGATTTCCCCCGTCATGGGGGACAGGATAACAGCGGTGTATGGCGCTTGCCAGACAGTTGTTTGCGTTTAGCTGGGCTGGACGCCTGGCGGTACATGGTGTGCCAGGTTCCGCCCCATCGTCCAGTTCCCCTCCAGCCGCACCAGCGGATTGGGCGCGCACCAGATTTCGCCGCTGTCGGACAGGCCGGTGACCCAGATCAGATTATGTTCCTGCCCATAATCGATGACGGCAAAGGCATAGCCCTTCCCCTTGCCCTCCACATGGACGGGCAAGGGTGGGTCGAGTTGCGTGAAGGACATGGGACTGGCTCCGGCATGAAGGTGCGGAGACAATGCCGTGTAGCGGCCGGGGTTCCGGCCCCTTGATCCAGGTTGGTGCGATTAGCTGATCCCCCCACGCACGGCATGGGGGGGCGGCTTGCATCAGGCGTTTTCGAGCAACCCTTCGCGCTTGATCTTCTCCTGCCAGACCAGCGGGGCGAGATGGTGGACATTCTGGCCTTCGCTATCGACCGCGACGGTCACGGGCATGTCCTGCACATCGAATTCGTAGATCGCTTCCATGCCCAGATCCTCAAAGCCCACAACCTTGGCCCCCTTGATCGCGCGGGCAACCAGATAGGCGGCACCACCGACCGCCATCAGATAGGCGCTCTTATGCTTGGCGATGGCTTTGGTCGCCGCGACCCCGCGCTCGGCCTTGCCGACGCAGCCCAGCAGGCCTTGTTCCAGCATCATGTCCATGAAGCTGTCCATGCGCGTTGCGGTGGTGGGACCGGCAGGACCGACCACTTCGTCGCCGACCGGATCGACCGGGCCGACATAATAGATGACGCGGCCCTTGAAATCGACCGGCAGGCTCTCGCCGCGGCTCAGCATGTCCTTGATCCGCTTGTGCGCAGCGTCGCGCCCGGTCAGCATCTTGCCGTTCAGCAGCAGCCGGTCGCCATGTTTCCAGCCCTGGACGATGTCCGGCGTCAGCGTGTTGAGATCGACGCGGATCGCTTCCTTGCTCGGCGTCCAGTTGACGTCGGGCCATTCGGACAGCTTGGGCGCTTCCAGATAGGCCGGGCCGGAGCCGTCGAGCGTGAAATGGGCGTGGCGGGTGGCGGCGCAATTGGGGATCATCGCCACGGGCTTGCCCGCCGCATGGCAGGGATAGTCGTAAATCTTGACGTCCAGGATGGTGGACAGGCCGCCGAGACCCTGCGCGCCGATGCCCAGCGCATTGACCTTGTCGAAAATCTCGACCCGCATCTTCTCGATCTCGGTCTGCGGTCCGCGCGCCTTGAGCTCGCCCATGTCGATCGCGTCCATCAGGCTTTCTTTAGCCAGGGCGACCGCCTTTTCCGCGGTGCCGCCAATGCCGATGCCCAGCATGCCGGGCGGGCACCAGCCCGCGCCCATTTGCGGCACCATCTCCAGCACCCAGTCGACGATCGAATCGCTGGGGTTCATCATCTTGAACTTGGTCTTGTTTTCGCTGCCGCCGCCCTTGGCCGCGACGTCGATGACCACCTTGTTGCCGGGCACCATTTCGACCGACAGGACGCAGGGCGTATTATCCTTGGTATTCTGGCGGCTGAACGCGGGATCGCGCAGGATGGAGGCGCGCAGGCGGTTTTCGGGGTTGAGATAGGCGCGGCGCACCCCTTCGTCGATCACCTCCTGCATCGACCGGCTATTGTCGTCCAGGCGGCATTCCATGCCCCATTTGACGAACACGTTGACGATGCCGGTGTCCTGGCAGATCGGGCGATGCCCCTCCGCACACATGCGGCTGTTGGTCAGGATCTGGGCGATGGCGTCCTTGGCCGCCGGGCTTTGTTCGGCCTCATAGGCTTTGCCCAGCGCACGGATATAATCCATCGGGTGATAATAGCTGATGAACTGAAGCGCGTCGGCGACGCTCTCGATCAGGTCGGCGGTCTTGATGAGCGTCATCTTACCCAAATCCCTTATGTCTGCGGCCCGGCCCTGCACGGCGGGTTCCTGCTCGGGCAGCGGCTAGTCAGGAATCGCCCGCCTGTCCAGAGAGGGGAGGCCTAGCCGTTCGCAAAGGGGAACATCGGCCACCATGGTTCCTTCTCCATCAGCACCCGCGCGAAGCTGGGCCGCGCGACGAGCCGGGCGAGATAGGCCGCGAGGCGAGGATGATCGCTGCCGATCGGCGCGATCCTGTCGGCATAGAAAAGCGCGGGGGCCGCCGCGCAATCGGCCAGGGTGAAATTGTCGCCCACCGCCCATCCCTGCGCGCCGATGCGCGTTTCCAGCAAGGCATAGGCCTTTGCGATCAGGGCGCGCGCTTGCTCTACGCCATAAAGGTCGCGCGAGTCGGCCGGGCGCAGCCGGTCGGCGACGATCGCCTGCATCGGCGTCATCACATAATTGTCGAACAGCCGGTCCATCATCCGCACCTGTAGCGCAGCGTCGGGGTTGAGCGGTATCGGCCGGAAGGTGCCCGGCTCATGCGTCGCCAGATATTCGATGATGATGCTGGCTTCGGCGACGGTCATGTCGCGGGTCGAATCGCGCAATACGGGAAATTTGCCGATCGGCCAAAGCGCCAGCCATTCCTGCGCCACTCCCTCGCCCTCCAGCATGCGCGGCGTGAAGGGCGTGCCATTTTCGTAAAAGGCGATCAGCACTTTCCAGCAATAGGAAGAGAGCGGGTGATAATAGAGAATCATCGGTCGGCCTCTGCGTAGGGGGAACGGGGCAGTCAGTCGGAGGCGACACCATAGCCCCTTTTGCGTGCGCCCACGCATTTGCGTGGCAAGCCAAAATTATTTTTTATTCCGCTTTTCGCTCTTGTCTTTCGGGGGAACGAGGAAAGTCCACGCGTCGCTGCGTCGCAACGGGTAGAAACAGCGATGAACGGAATCGGAACAGCGACGAATTGAGTCCCTAAACCGTCATTTACCCTCTTGCGCGTAAAACAGGCTATGGCACTATCTGTGGTATCGGGTAAACGGGGGTCACCCAACAGATAGTGATTGCGTCGCTGGACCGGTTTTCAGCGCAAGGGGGATTTTGTCCCTGCAATCCCGTCAGTTGGTCCCATTTCGACCCCGTTGCGATACGGTATCTGCTAGGGTGTTGGCACCTGCCGAACACCGCTTGACCGAATCGAACGGAACGGGAACATTCGGGGGCGTACATGGATTTTCGTGATAGTGGACAGGGTGGTACAAACGACGTGGCGACTGTGATGGATGATGTGATGGACCGGGTGAGCGAACAGCCTGTCGCGCCGACCAAGGCCGAACCTTTGTCCTCTTCCTCGGTGCAGGAACGACGCTTCGACGTCGTGACCGATCCGTCGCGCGACGCTCTGCTGACCGAGTTTGGCAAGGACACGCTGAACGACCGCTACCTGCTGCCCGGCGAAAGCTATCAGGATCTGTTCGCCCGCGTGGCGGCGGCCTATGCCGATGATCAGGCGCATGCCCAGCGCGTCTATGACTATATCTCCCGTCTCTGGTTCATGCCCGCCACCCCGGTCCTGTCCAACGGCGGCACCGGACGCGGCCTGCCGATCAGCTGCTATCTCAACAGCGTGGACGACAGCCTGGAAGGCATCGTCAACACCTGGAACGAGAATGTCTGGCTGGCTTCGCGCGGGGGCGGCATCGGCACCTATTGGGGCAGCGTGCGCGGCATTGGCGAGCCGGTTGGCCTCAACGGCAAGACCAGCGGCATCATCCCCTTCGTCCGCGTCATGGATTCGCTGACGCTGGCGATCAGCCAGGGCAGCCTGCGTCGCGGTTCCGCCGCCTGCTATCTTGACGTGTCGCACCCGGAAATCGAGGAGTTCCTTGAAATTCGCAAGCCCAGCGGCGACTTCAACCGCAAGGCGCTGAACCTGCATCATGGCGTGCTGCTGACCGACGAGTTCATGGAAGCGGTGCGCGACGGCAGCGATTTCAACCTGCGCAGCCCCAAGGACCAGTCGATCCGCGGCACCGTCAATGCCCGCGCGCTGTTCCAGAAGCTGGTCGAAACCCGCCTGGCCACGGGCGAGCCCTATATCGTGTTCAACGACACGGTGAACCGCATGATGCCCAAACATCATCGCGACCTGGGCCTTAAAGTCTCGACATCGAACCTCTGCTCCGAAATCACCCTGCCGACGGGTCGCGACCATCTCGGCAATGACCGCACCGCCGTGTGCTGCCTTTCCTCGATGAACCTGGAAACCTGGGACGAGTGGAAGGATGAGAAGCTGTTTGCCGAGGATATCATGCGTTTCCTCGACAATGTGCTGCAGGACTATATCGACCGCGCGCCGCCCGAAATGGCGCGCGCCAAATATAGCGCGATGCGCGAACGATCGGTCGGGCTTGGCGTCATGGGCTTCCACAGCTTCCTGCAGGCGCGCGGTATCCCGTTCGAAGGGGCCATGGCCAAGTCGTGGAACCTGCGCATGTTCAAGCATATCAAGAGCCAGGTGGACGAAGCCTCGATGCAGTTGGCGATCGAGCGCGGCCCCTGCCCCGATGCTGCCGATCAGGGCGTGATGGAGCGTTTCTCCTGCAAGATGGCGATCGCGCCGACCGCGTCCATCTCCATCATCTGCGGCGGCACGTCGGCCTGCATCGAACCGATCCCGGCGAACATCTATACCCACAAGACGCTGTCGGGCAGCTTCTCGATCAAGAATCCCTATCTGGAAAAATTGCTGGTCGAAAAGGCCAAGGATTCGACCAATGTCTGGAACTCGATCCTGGAGCATGGCGGCTCGGTCCAGCATCTCGACTTCCTGAGCCAGGAAGAAAAGGACACGTTCAAGACCAGCTTCGAAATCGACCAGCGCTGGCTGCTCGAACTGGCCGCCGACCGCACACCCTATATCGACCAGGCGCAGTCGCTCAATCTGTTCATCCCCGCCGACGTGGAGAAATGGGATCTGCTGATGCTCCACTTCCGCGCGTGGGAACTGGGCATCAAGTCGCTTTACTATCTGCGGTCCAAGAGCGTGCAGCGCGCCGGCTTCGCGGGCGGCGTGGAAGCCGACAACACGATCGACGCACCCAAGTTCGAACTGGCCGGCGGCAGCACCGATTATGACGAGTGCCTGGCCTGCCAGTAATTTCGGTCAAAGTGGTACTTTGACCGATTAGGAGAATGTCGTGATTGATGGTCTAGCCTTTCTCGCAATTACGATGTTGATTGCGTTGGGCGTTTTCCTGAACGGCTTAAGGTTTGCACGGATGACTGCCAATCCGTTCGGCGGGCGCAGGATTTTTGGTCAGCCAGTTCAAGGCTCGGAACTGTCGGTTCGACAGATCAAGCGAATTGGTTTGATACAGATGATATTTGCGCCAATTTTCCTATTGGTTGTGGCTGCGATGGCATTTGGATTTTTTGGCCCAGTTGAGGGCATTACAACAATCAAGTTTAACTGAGGTTCACCATGTCCCTTCTCCAAGCCTCCAAAGTCTACAAGCCGTTCGAATATCCATGGGCCTATGAGTTCTGGAAGCGGCAGCAGCAGCTGCACTGGCTGCCCGAAGAAGTGCCTTTGGGCGAGGATTGCCGTGATTGGGCGCAGAAGCTGTCCGATCATGAGCGCAACCTTTTGACGCAGATTTTCCGCTTCTTCACCCAGGCGGACGTGGAAGTGCAGGATTGCTACCACGAAAAATATGGCCGCGTGTTCAAGCCGACCGAGGTCAAGATGATGCTGACCGCGTTCAGCAACATGGAAACCGTCCATATCGCCGCCTACTCGCATCTGCTCGACACGATCGGGATGCCCGAAAGCGAATATTCGGCCTTCCTCCAATATAAGGAGATGAAGGACAAGCACGACTATCTGCAGCAGTTCGGCGTCGACACGGACGAGGATATTGCCCGCACGCTCGCCATGTTCGGCGGCTTTACCGAAGGGTTGCAGCTGTTCGCCAGCTTCGCGATGCTGATGAACTTCCCGCGCTTCAACAAGATGAAGGGCATGGGGCAGATCGTCACCTGGTCGATCCGCGACGAAACGCTCCATTGCGAGGGCATCATCAAGCTGTTCCACGCCTTCTGCGCCGAACGCCAGTGCCTGACCCCTTCGGTCAAGGACGACATCATGGACATGTGCCAGAAAACCGTCCGTATCGAGGATGCGTTTGTCGATCTGGTGTTCGAAATGGGTCCGGTGCCGGGCATGACGCCCAAGGACATCAAGAAATATGTCCGCTATATCGCCGACTGGCGGCTGGGCCAGCTGGGCCTCAAACCCATCTACATGATCGACGAGCATCCGCTCCCCTGGCTGACCCCGATGCTCAATGGCGTCGAACATGCCAACTTCTTTGAAACCCGCGCGACCGAATATTCAAAGGGCGCGACACGCGGCCAGTGGAACGAGGTCTGGGACGCGTTCGACCGCCGCAAGACCCGCGCAACGCCCGCCAATGCGGACGAAGCAACCGATCCCGACATGTTCAAGGCGGCGGGCATCGCGGCGGAGTGATTGCCAAATTCGTGAAGGGCATCGGGGTGACATTGCTGTTTGCAATGGTCGCCCTGTGCCTGGCCGTCACGATCGTGCCGCCCTTCCTCGACCGCATCTATTATGAAGGGCCGGTGAGCCGTCATTATGACGGCGCGCATTTCTTCAATCCCGATGGGGTGATCGACGTGCCCGCCCCGCCGGGGACGAGCCGACGGGGCTTTATCGCCAACTGGCTTCTGGGCCATGACGACCGGCCACAATGGCCCGACGCGATCGCCGTCAAGCCTGCCCGCCCCGCGCCCTTCGCCGCGCCGCGCGGGATGGTGGCGACATGGGTGGGCCATGCCACGGTGCTAGTGCAGGCGGCGGGCATCAACATATTGACCGATCCGATCTGGTCGGACCATGCCAGCCCCCTGCCCCCCTTCGGCCCCAAGAGGATCGCGCCGCCGGGCGTCGGCTTCGATGACCTGCCCCGGATCGACCTGATCGTCCTGAGCCACAATCATTATGATCATATGGACCTGCCGACGCTGAAACGACTATGGGAGCGCGACCGGCCCAGGATCGTCACCAGCCTGGGCAATGAGACGATATTGAAGGCGCACGGCATCCCGTCGACCGCGCTTGACTGGGGCCAGTCGGTCAGCGGCGCGGCGCTCAACGGGCTTGCCCCGCAGGCAGTGATCCAGTGCGGCAATTACGAACATTGCCCCGACTATCGCGTCCATGTGACCCGCAACCATCATTGGGGCAGCCGCTGGGGCACGGATCGCAACCGCGCGCTCTGGTCCAGCTTTCTGATCGAGACCCGCGCGGGCAACATCTTCTTTGCAGGCGACACCGGCGCGGGCGACATGGGCTGGCCCTATGAAGCCGCACGCTTCGGCCCGATCCGGCTGGCCCTGATCCCCATCGGCGCGTTCCGCTTCTGGAAGGGGCAGATGGCGTCGGACGCGCATATCGGCCCGCAACAGGCGGTGGAGGTGTTCAAACGGCTGGGCGCGTCGACCGCGATCCCGATCCATTGGGGGACGTTCCACCTGTCCTACGAACAATGGAATACGCCGCCCCGTATGCTGGACCTGTTCCTGGCGTGCGAAGGCATAGAGCGCCAGCGCTTCGCCCCGCTGCGGATCGGCCAGTCGCTGCTGGTGCCGCCCTACACCGCCGTGGCGCAGGACAAGGGATCAAAGCGCAAGCGACAGTGCGACTGGCGCGCGATCAGGGCGCTGGAATAGCGCCCTGCCCGGCGTCAACCCTTGGGGCAGTCGCCTATCCGCTTGCCCGACAGGTCATAGGTCGCGCGCAGCACCGCGCCGCCGCTTTCCGACTGCGTCATGGTTTCGCCCAGCGTCAGCGTGTCAGCGGTATAATTGCCTTCCAGCGCAATTTCCGACGTGCCCTTGCCCGCCGTACAGGCCAGGGTCGCGATCATGCGGCCCTTGCGGACCATCTTGTCCTTATAGGTGCAGTCCGTGCCATCCTTGCCTGCCATCGCCGCAACGTCCGGCAACCCTTCGGCATCGACCGAAAGGCAGACCTTATCCTCGCTCGTCTGCTTGAGCGCCGCCTGATATTGCTCCGGCGTGACGGTCGGCGTGTTGTAACCGGTGGTCTTGCGGGTCAGCACCCACTCGCCCGCCTGCATCAGGATCGGCGTTTCCTCGACTTCCGGCGCCGGGGCCGGTTCGCTACAGCCACCAAGGGCCAACATCGTTACGAGCGGCATGATCGCAAGCGGCATCCCCGCCAGCACGGTCTTTCGCATAACCTCTCCCCTGTTCTCTTGGTCGGAACAGGCAAGAGGCTCTACCCGTCGCGCACAAAGCGCAAGCGGAAATGCGTGGAGACTTATTCCGCCCTGGTGCAGTCAGGGCCGATCCACTTGCCTTCGGAACGCGCCTTCATCGCCATGGCCGCGCCATTGGGGCCGCCCGCCATTTTCATGTCCATGTCCATCGAATAGGCCTCTTGCCCATAGGTGCCCGACATGCTGGCCTGCATCGTGCCGCCATCCGCCTTGCACGACACCTGCCCCTTCACGCTGCCACCGCTGACGGCAAAGCCCTGATAGGTACAATCCTTGTTTTCCTGACCGGAAAACATCTCGCCACTGGGATTGGCCGCTTCTTCAGGCGTGACGCAATATTTGAGCGACGTCTGGTTCATCATGCTCTTCATCTGGTCCTTCATGCCAGCGGGCGCGCCGGGCATGTTGGACAGGTCGATATCCTGCACGGTGAAGCGCCCTTCCCACTGGCCCGCCTTCAACTGCACCTTGTCGACCGCAGCCTTGACCTCTTCCTTAGTCATGGACGCGCCGCCATTGGCTGGCGCGTCGCTGGTCTTGTCGCCGCAGGCAGCGAGCAACAGGGTCATGGTGGCGGCGGCAAATACAGCTCTGATCATCGCTTTTCCCCTCATCGCGTCGGCATGGGCTGGGCCGTGGATAGCCGAGCATATCAAGCCGGTGCGACATTGCAAAATTTTCCCCGAAATGGATGGGCATCAGGCCTATCTGGACGCCGGACGGGCCGCCAAGAACAGGTTTCTGGCCTTGGCGCATTATATGGATACGCATGGCGGAAAATCACCGCCAGACCCCGCTGATCCACCGTCGCTGGAAAGCCAGATCCTCGACAACGACTGGCGCAAGGAGACGAAGAATGGCTATGATTTCCATATTGATGTCATTGCGCGACCGAGGGAAGTCGTCGCTGAGCTTACAGACGGCCCGATTGCCGCACGCTCACGGCGTGCTCAGGCTCAGGCGGGTCAGCCAGATCGCCGTCCTGGCGATGATGGCGGTCATTTTATCGCTGCCCGCTTCAACGGTCCCGGCGACAGCGTCAACCATTTCGCCCAGGACCGGAATTTCAACCGTGGCGCTTATCGCGCCATGGAAGATGGCTGGGCCAAAGACTTACGGGCGGGAAAGAAAGTCACCGTCAATATCGTTCCGCTATATGACGGAACATCCAAACGACCCTATAGCCTTACCGTCAAATGGTATGTGGACGGAGAGCCAAATATTCAACACTTCGACAACGAAGCGAAAGGCAAAGCACATGCCGGAAGATAAATTGGATTTGCTCGGACCAATTATGAACGACATTGGGCACGAGCTTGCTCATATCGTTGGTGGTGATCCTGACGGCATATTCCTCTATGCGGAAATTGGTGACGGATGGGTCAGACCCAGTATTTTCAAGGATGAAGGCGATCTGGTGCGCTGGTATGATCCCAAAGATGCCTATTTGTCTGACCTTCTCTTTAAGGCCTGGTATCTCGAACCGGAAGCGCCAAATATGCGCTGGTCGGTTCTGGAATATGCCATCGTCGACAAAAAATTTCACGTCAGCATGAAATATCCAGAAGAAGTGAATGTTGACAAGATTGATCCAGAGCGCCGCCGCAAAGCCCTGCGCGCGCGTTTCGGTGACAAGCCTGTCATCTATCCACCCCCGCCCAAAGGCGCGTTCGAGTTGAAGCCCTGACGTCAATTGCGTCCTGACGCAAACACCCCATATTGCCCCCATGGCCATCCAGATCCGCACCACGCTCGACGAGCCCGACACCGAAACCAGCTTCGTGCCGCATCGCCCCGCGCGACCGGACAAGAGCGAGGGCGGGCGCCCATTCAAGCTGGTGAGCGATTATGAGCCATCGGGCGACCAATGCACCGCGATCCCCGAACTGGTGGAACAGGCACTGGCAGGCGAGCGCGATCAGGTGCTGCTGGGCGTTACGGGCTCCGGCAAGACCTTCACCATGGCCAAGGTGATCGAGGCGTTGCAGCGCCCGGCGCTGATCCTGGCTCCCAACAAGATCCTCGCCGCGCAGCTTTATGGCGAGTTCAAAAGCTTCTTTCCCGACAATGCGGTCGAATATTTCGTCAGCTATTATGATTATTACCAGCCCGAAGCCTATGTGGCGCGGTCGGACACCTATATCGAGAAGGAAAGCAGCGTAAACGAGAGCATCGACCGGATGCGCCATTCGGCCACGCGGTCGCTGCTGGAACGGGACGACTGCATCATCGTCGCGTCGGTTTCCTGCCTCTATGGCATCGGCTCGGTCGAAACCTATTCGGCCATGACCTTTTCCATGAAGAAAGGCGGGATAGAGGATCAGCGCGAGATCATCCGCAAGCTGGTCGCGCTCCAGTATAAGCGCAACGACGCAGGTTTTGCGCGCGGCAATTTCCGGGTGAAGGGCGACAATCTGGAAATCTTCCCGTCCCATTATGAGGATACCGCCTGGCGCATATCCTTTTTCGGTAACGAGATTGAGGCCATCGTCGAGTTCGACCCGCTGACCGGCAAGAAGGTCGCCAGCCTCGATTATGTCAAAGTCTTTCCCAACAGCCACCATGTCACCCCCGGCCCGACGCTGAAGCAGGCGATGGAGGCGATTCGCTTCGAACTGGCCGAGCGGCTCAAGGAGCTGGAGAGCGAGGGCAAGTTGCTGGAGGCGCAGCGGCTGGAGCAGCGAACCAATTTCGACCTGGAGATGATCGCAGCAACGGGATCATGCGCGGGGATCGAAAATTACAGCCGCTTCCTGACTGGCCGCCTGCCCGGCGAACCGCCGCCGACCCTGTTTGAATATCTCCCCGAAAACGCGCTGCTGTTCGTCGATGAAAGCCACCAGACCGTGCCGCAGATCGGCGCGATGGCGCGCGGCGACCATCGGCGCAAGATCACGCTGGCCGAGTATGGCTTCCGCCTGCCGTCCTGCATCGACAACCGTCCGCTGCGTTTCAACGAATGGGACGCCATGCGGCCCCAGACGGTCAGCGTCTCCGCCACGCCCGGCAAATGGGAAATGGAGCAGACCGGCGGCGTGTTCAGCGAACAGGTGATCCGCCCCACCGGCCTCATTGACCCCCCGGTCGAGATCAAGCCGGTCGAGGATCAGGTGGACGACCTGATCAACGAATGCCGCAAAGTCACGGCCAATGGCTATCGCACCCTGGTCACCACGCTGACCAAGCGGATGGCGGAGGATCTGACCGAATTCATGCATGAGGCGGGAATCAAGGTCCGGTACATGCATAGCGATGTCGAGACGCTGGAGCGGATCGAACTGATCCGTGACCTGCGGCTTGGCGTCTATGACGTGCTGATCGGCATCAACCTGCTGCGTGAAGGGCTGGACATTCCCGAATGTGGTCTGGTCGCCATTCTGGACGCGGACAAGGAAGGCTTTTTGCGTTCCGAAACCTCGCTGATCCAGACCATCGGGCGCGCGGCGCGGAACGTGGACGGACGGGTGATCCTCTATGCCGACCGGATCACCGGCAGCATGGAACGCGCGCTGAACGAAACCGGGCGGCGGCGCGAGAAGCAGGAAGCCTATAACCGCGAACATGGCATCACACCGACGACGATCAAGCGCAACATCGGCGACATCATCGCTCATGTGGCCAACAAGGATAGCGTGCTGGTAGAAACCGGCGATGCCGACCGGCCCCACATGGTCGGCCACAATCTGCGCGCCTATATCGAGGATCTGGAAAAGAAGATGCGCGCCGCCGCCGCTGACCTGGAATTTGAGGAAGCGGGACGGATCAGGGACGAAATCCGCAAGCTGGAGGCGGAGGAATTGGGCCTGCCGCACGACCAACAGGTGGCAGCGCCCAAGGGACGCGCGACCGAAGGCAAGCCGGGCACGCGGAAGTTGCGCTATGGCAAAACCCAAAAGAAATTCGGGCGGTAGGGGTATGCCGTTTCCCAACTAGCCGTTCGTTTCGAGCGAAGTCGAGAAACGCTGTGCATTGGTTTCTCGACTTCGCTCGAAACGAACGGATGTGGTGTGTTATCGCACCCTCTAAACCACCGCTGGATAATCTGGCGCCGCGCTCTACATAGCGCCTATGCCGCCTGACATGCCCATATCCGCGCCATTGCCTCCCGTCTGGGCAACGCTCCGGCGGTTCCTGCCCTATTTGTGGCCGGCAGATGCGCCAGCGCTGCGGCGGCGGGTGGTCGTCGCCATGCTGTGCGTGCTGGCGGCCAAGGTCATCAGCCTGGCCATGCCCTTTGCCTACAAGGCCGCGATCGACCGGATGGTGCCGGGGATGGAACCGGCCGCCAGCCTGGCGATCGCGCTGGTCGCGGTCTATGCAGGCGCGCGTTTTGGCAGCGTGTTGTTCGATAATCTGCGCAATGCGGTGTTCGAAAAGGTCGGGCAGGAAGCCGGGCGGCGGCTGGCCGACGATGTGTTCGTCCACCTGCACCGCCTGTCGCTGCGCTTCCATCTCGACCGGCGCACGGGCGCGGTCACGAAGATTGTCGAGCGCGGGACCAAGAGCATCGATACGATGCTCTATTTCCTGCTGTTCAACATCGCGCCCACCGTGCTGGAACTGATCGCGGTCTGCGTCATTTTCTTCGTGAAGTTCGGTGCATGGCTGGTCGTCGTGACGCTGGCCATGGTCGCGCTTTACATCTGGTTCACCCGCACCGTGACCGAATGGCGCAACCAGTTGCGCCGCGACATGGTCGACATGGACACCAGCGCTGTCGCCCATGCCGTCGACAGCCTGCTCAATTTCGAAACAGTCAAATATTTCGGCGCGGAAGAACGCGAAGCCAATCGTTATGGCACGGCGATGCGCCGTTATGCGCAGGCGGCGGTGAAGAGCGAGAATAGCCTGGCCTGGCTTAATATCGGCCAGTCGCTGATCACCAACCTGATGATGGCGGGCGCGATGGCCTATACCGTGTGGGGGTGGAGCCGCGGGCAGTTCACCACCGGCGATGTCGTGCTGGTCAATACGCTGCTGGCGCAACTGTTCCGGCCGTTGGACCTGCTCGGCATGGTCTATCGCACGATCCGGCAGGGCCTGATCGACATGGAAGCGATGTACCGGCTGATGGACACGCAGCAGGAGATTGCCGACGTGGACGGCGCGCCTGCCCTGATCGCGTCGGGCGGCGAAGTGCGGTTCGATCATGTACGCTTTGGCTATGCTCCCGAACGCGAGATATTGCACGATGTCAGCTTCACCGTGCCTGCCGGGCGGACGCTGGCGATCGTGGGGCCGTCGGGCGCGGGCAAATCCACCATCGCGCGCATCCTGTTCCGTTTCTACGATATTCAATCGGGCCAGGTCAGCATAGACGGACAGGACATCGCCAGCGTGACGCAGGCGTCGCTGCGCACGGCGATCGGTATCGTGCCGCAGGATATGGTGCTGTTCAACGACACGGTAGGATATAATATCGGCTATGGCCGCGAGGGCGCGAGCCAGGCGGAGATCGAGGCCGCAGCCAAAGCCGCGTCGATCCACGACTTCATCCTTGGCCTGCCGATGGGCTATGATACGCGCGTGGGCGAACGGGGTCTCAAACTGTCGGGCGGGGAAAAGCAGCGGGTGGCGATCGCCCGCACGCTGCTCAAAGACCCGCCAGTGCTGGTGCTGGACGAAGCGACCAGCGCGCTAGACAGCCGCACCGAAAACGAGATTCAGGACGTGCTGCGCAACATTTCCCGCAAACGCACCACCCTGATCGTCGCGCACCGCCTGTCCACGGTGGTCGACGCCGACGAAATCATCGTGCTGGACCAGGGCCGCATCGTGGAACGGGGCCGCCACGCTGATCTGGTGCGGGCGGACGGCCTCTATGCCGTGATGTGGAACCGGCAGGCGGCCGAGCGGGAGGATATGCCGGTCGAACCGGGGATTGGGGATGTGTTTGAGGTGGTGCGGGAATAAACCTTTTATCCGTTCGTTTCGAGCGGAGGGAGTGGTCCCCCATCAATCCACAAAATTCGCCGCCACCTCCGGCGGCACGCGCAATATGCGGCCCGTGCTTTTATCCACGATCGCCCAGGTGGATCTGGCCGTGACCTTCACCTTGCCATCGGGACCGCTGAATTCGATCAGCCGGTCGAAGCGTGCGCCGCGGGGGGCATCGGGAATCCAGGTGCGGGCCGTCACCGTCTCGCCCTCCGCCACATTGCCGCGATAGTCGATTTCGTGACGGGTCACGACCCAGACATAGGCTTCGACATGCGCCGGGTCGGCATCATGGGTCCAATGTTCGGTTGCGACCTGCTCCATCCACTGGACCCAGACCGCATTGTTGACATGGCCGAGTATGTCGATGTCGGCCGGCTGGGCGGTGATCTGGGTGGTGTAGGACGAAGCCATCTCTATCCTCCGTTCGGTTCGAGCCTGTCGAGAACAATTCTCGACACCTTTGTTCTTGTCGGGCGCTTCTCGACTTCGTTTGAAGCTGCCCGAACCGAACGGATTTGGAAAAATATCACGCCCCAGCCATCCCCATCTGCCACAGGATGAAGGCAAACTCCTCCGCGCTTTCGTGCAGGCTCTCGAACCGCCCGGATTTACCGCCATGGCCCGCGCCCATATTGGTCTTGAGCAGCAGGACATTGTCGTCCGTCTTGGTCGCGCGCAGCTTGGCCACCCATTTGGCCGGTTCCCAATAGGTGACGCGCGGATCGTTCAACCCTGCGGTCACCATCAGCGGCGGATAATCCTGCGCCTTCACATTGGCGTAGGGGTCATAGGCCAGGATCGTTTCGAACGCTGCCTTGTCCTCGATCGGATTGCCCCATTCGGGCCATTCGCCCGGCGTCAGCGGCAGCGTTTCGTCCAGCATGGTGTTGAGCACATCGACGAACGGCACATGCGCCACCACCGCGCCCCACAGATCGGGATCGCTGTTGATGACTGCGCCCATCAGTTCGCCGCCCGCCGAGCCGCCCGAAATGCTGATCCGTCCCTTGCTGCTATAGCCAAGGTCGATCAGCCCCCTGGCCACATCGACAAAGTCGGTGAAGGTGTTGTTGCGTTTGTCGAGCTTGCCGTCGAGATACCATTGCTGGCCGAGATCATCGCCGCCGCGAATATGGGCGATGGCAAAGGCAAAGCCGCGATCCAGCAGCGACAGCCGCCCGGTCGAAAAACCCGGCTCCATCGCCATGCCATAGGCGCCATAGCCATAGAGGTGCAGCGGCGCGCTGCCATCGCGCGGCAGACCGGCGGGATAGACGATCGACACCGGAATCTGCGTGCCGTCGCGCGCCGGGATCATCAGTCGCTCGGTCGCGTAGCGGCTGGCGTCATAGCCTGACGGAATTTCCTGTACCTTGAGCAGCTCGAACCGCCCTTGCGCGATATGATAGTCGAAGATCGTGTCGGGCGTGACCATCGATTCATAGCCGATGCGCAGGACCGTCACGTCATATTCGGGATTGTCATCCAGCGACGCGGAATAGCTTGCCTCCGGGAATGGCAGTCGCTTTGGCGTGTGCGTCGCATAATCGCGCAGCTCGATCTGATCGAGGCCGTCCAGCCGCCCTTCCGTGACGTAGAAGCGTTTGAACAGGGTGAAATCGGTCAGGTAGAAATGCGCATCGGGCGCGATCACCTCCGTCCATTGACCGGGCGCTGCCAGCGTGGCTGTCACCAGTCGGAAATTGGGATGGGTGTCGTTGGTCCTGATGTAGAGCGTGCCTTCATGTTCATCGACATCATATTCCCGGCCCGCCTGCCGCGCGGACACGAGCAGGGGCGGCGCGGTGGGATTATCGGCGGGAATCAGCCAGGCTTCGGTCGTCACATGATCGCCCGTCGCGATGACGATCCATTTTTCCGACGAGGTAAGACCGATCGAGACGCGAAACCCCTCATCGGCCTCGTGGAACAGTTCGACGTCGGACTCGACGCTCTGCCCCAGCCAGTGCAGCCGGGCATTGTCGGTCCGCCAGTTTTCATTGGCGAGGCCGTAGAGCAGCCCCTTGCTATCGGACGTCCACACCAGCGATGACAAGGTGTCGGGGATCGACTCCGGCAAAATCTCGCCGGTAAAAAGATCCTTGATCCGCGCCTCGAACCGTTCCGACCCATCATTGTCGATCGCATAGGCCAGATAGCGGCCATCCGGGCTAACCGACATCGCGCCCAGCCGGAAATAGTCATGGCCCTGCGCCAGCGCCGGTTCGTCCAGTATCAGCTGGTCAGCGCTTCCGTCGTCCTTGGCGGCCACGGGCCTGCGATACCATTTGCGATATTGCGCGCCGGTTTCGAATGCGCGCCAGTAGATATAGTCGCCATCCTTTTGCGGAACGGAACTGTCATCTTCCTTGATGCGCCCCTTCATCTCGGCAAACAGCGCGTCGGTCAGCCCCTTGTGCGGGGCCATCGCCGCCTCGAACCAGGCATTTTCCCGCGCCAGATAGTCCAGCACATCCGCGTCCTTGACATCGGGATAGCCCGGATCGCGCAGCCAGGCATAATCATCGCTGACGGTGATGCCATGATGGGTAATGCTATGCGGCCGCGCTAACGCGACGGGAGCGGCAACGGGCGACATGGTGTTTACGGTCATTCACTATCCATCTGCGAGAACAAGGCGGGCGCTGGCATATAGGCCACAGCCTGCTTATGTTGTTGTCATTATGGCCTGCGCAAGAGGGCCGATACGCAAGGAAGCATGAATGTCCACCTATCAAGACCGTCTCAACGCCCTGCGCGACCAGCTTGCGCGCGACCGGCTGGACGGCTTCGTCGTGCCTTTGACCGACGAGCATATGAGCGAATATGTCGGCGCCTACGCCCAGCGCCTCGCCTGGCTGACCGGGTTCCAGGGGTCGGCGGGCAGCGCCGTGGTGCTGCCGGAACAGGCCGCAATCTTCGTCGACGGCCGCTATACGTTGCAGGTGCGCGAGCAGGTTGACGGCGCGCTGTGGCAATATGAGAGCGTCCCGCAAACCTCCATCGCGGACTGGCTGAAGGCCCATGCCCCGGCGGGCGGGCGGATCGGTTATGATCCCTGGCTCCATACCCGTGCCTGGGTGGAGCAGGCGAGCGCGGCACTGGCGGACAAGGGTGCGACGCTGGTGGCGGTGGACACCAACCCGATCGACCTGGTGTGGCCCGACCGCCCTGCCCCCAGCGACGCGCGGCTGGTCGTCCATGACGATCGCTATGCCGGGCAAAGCGCGGCGGAAAAGCGGCAGGCGATGGCTGACTGGCTGGTCGGGAAAAAGGCGGATGCCGCAGTGCTCTCCGCGCTGGATTCCATTGCCTGGACCTTCAACATCCGGGGCAAGGACGTGGACCGGACGCCAGTGGCGCTCGCCTATGCCATCGTCCATGCCGACGCGACCGCGGACCTGTATGTCGCGCCCGAAAAGATGGACGAAGCCGTCGCCAAGCATCTGGGCAATGCCGTGCGGGTGCATGATCGCGCCGCTTTTGCCGATGCGCTGGCGGGCTTTGCGGGCAAAAGCGTGGTGGCTGATCCCGAACGCGCGGTGGCGGCGATCTTCGAGGCGCTCGACAGTGGCGGCGCGACCACATTGCCGCTGCGCGATCCTGCTATCCTGCCCAAGGCGATCAAGAACCCGATCGAGATTGCCGGGCACAAATCGGCGCAGGCCCGTGACGGCGCAGCCTTGAGCCGCTTCCTCCACTGGGTGTCCGTGGAAGCGCCCAAGGGCGGCCAGACCGAAATGACCGCCGCCGACCGGCTGGAAGCGTTCCGCAAGGAAACCGGCCTGCTGGAGGATCTGTCCTTCGACACGATCAGCGGGGCCGGCCCGAATGGCGCGGTGGTGCATTACCGGGTCGAGGAAAAGACCAACCGCCCGATCGAGACGGGCACGCTCTATCTGGTCGATTCGGGCGGCCAATATCGCGACGGCACGACCGACGTGACCCGCACGCTGGCGATCGGCGCGCCTAGCCGCGAGATGCAGGAGCGTTTCACGCTGGTGCTGAAGGGCCATGTCGCCCTAGCGCGCGCGGTGTTCCCTGTGGGGACGCGTGGCGGGCAGCTCGACATATTGGCGCGGCAGTTCCTCTGGGCGCACGGTCTGGATTATGCCCATGGCACCGGCCATGGCGTTGGCAGCTTCCTGTCAGTGCATGAAGGACCGCAGCGGATCGCGACGTTCGGCGGCGGCGACGAGCCGTTGCAGGCAGGCATGATCCTGTCCAACGAGCCTGGCTATTACAAGACGGGCGAATATGGCATCCGCATCGAAAATCTGGTGCTGGTGGAGGAGCGCGCCATTGCGGGCGCGGAAAAGCCGATGCTGGGCTTTGAAACGCTGACCTTCGCCCCGATCGACCGTCATCTGATCGCGCTCGATCTGCTCAGCCCCGACGAGCGGGCATGGGTCGATGCCTATCATGCCAAGGTGCTGTCGGTCGTCGGGCCGCAGCTGGATGGCGATGCGAAGGCGTGGCTGGAGAGCGCCTGCGCGCCGCTTTAATCCTTGGGGTTATCGGGCGCGGGCGGCGAAGGCAGGACTTCCCGCGCCTGCGCCTTGCGCCGACGCAGATTGGTGCGCAACGCCTGCGCCAGCCGCGCCTTGCGGTCATCCTGTTCGCTCGTCATGGCATGGCCTTAAGCAAAATGTGGCATCCGCCGCAACCCGCCTTGACAAGGGCGGCGCGCACAGCCATAGGCCCGGCTCCGCAGGCCGAACAGGCCCGCGGACATGAAATAGTGCTGCCGTAGCTCAGTGGTAGAGCGCATCCTTGGTAAGGCTGAGGTCGTGAGTTCAATCCTCACCGGCAGCACCATTTCTCCCCCGGACATCAACGTGAATTTGCCGTCAGGCGGGCGGCGGCGCGCTCGATTCCGCGATCAGCAGCGGCAGGTCGACCTCGATCAGCGTGTCGACAGGCCGTTTGGCGATGATATCGAACAGGCAGCGGGCGGCCATCTGCGCCATCTCCCCCATGGGCCGCTGCACCGTCGTCAGCGCCGGGACGATCATCCTGGCCAACAGGCTGCCATCAAATCCTATGACCGTCAGGTCGCGCGGCACCACCAGACGGCGCGAGGCGGCCACCTTGATCACGCCAGCGGCCATGATGTCATTGGCGGCAAAGATCGCGGTCGGCATCGGGTCGATCGACAGCAACCGCTCCGCCGCCGCCACGCCTGACTCAAAGCTGTAATCGCCTGCCTCCTCGCCCACCAACGCCACGCCCGCAGCCGCCAAGGCGGACAGGAAACCCGCGCGTCGCTCTTGCGCCGAAAGCATTGCGGGTGGTCCCGACACATGCGCCACGCGCCTATGGCCTAGCGCCACGATATGTTCGGCCACGCGCACGGCCGCATGGCGTTCGCCCGATACCAGCATGGCGTCGAATCCGGGCAGGCGGACCGATGAAAGCGCCACCGCCGGGATGCCCAGGGTCCGAAGGGCGTCAGCCAGGCCCGGCACACCGGAGACCGGCGCCAGAATGACGACGCCATCGACGCGGGACCGCCGCACGAAATCGAGCACATCCTCGACCGAACCGTCCTGACCCGTCAGGGTTGCGTGGGCAATGACTTCACAGCCTTGTGCGGTCGCTTCGTTCGCGACGCAGCGATGCACGTCGCCCAGTACCAGCACATTCCCGTCATTATGGATCATGCCGATCAGATAGGAGCGTCCGGTCGCCAGTCCCCGCGCACGCGCGCTGGGGCGGAAACCCAGCGCCGCGATCGCGTCCACTATCTTCGCGCGGGTTTCCGCATTGACCTTGGGCGATCCGTTGATCACGCGGGAGACCGTGCGAATGGATACCTGCGCCCGGTCGGCCACGTCCGCGATCGTGACGTCGGCCCCGATCGCCCAATTGCCCTGCTCTGTCATGACACAGCCATAGCCGGTCTGCCGACGCAGGCAAGATCAGGCATGATTGCCGCAAGACCGGCTTGTCAGTTGGCGAAACTGATGCCGATCCACAGCGTGCGCGGCGTGCCCAGGTCCATGGACCCGCCCGCATTGCGGGTCACGACCTTCTCGTCGAACAGATTTTCGCCCCGCGCCACCAGCGTCACGCCATGGCCGACCGGCAGCCGTGCGATGGCATCGAGTGTCAGCGCGTCAGGCAGCACGTCGCTTTGCAGGTCATCCTCATATTGTTTGGCGACATAGCGCAGCGTGGTCGACAGGGTCGGTCCCTGCGCCGGACTATAGGCAATGGTCGCGCTGGCGGCATGGCGGGGGCTTTGCGCCGGGGTCAGGCCATCAAAGGGTTCACCGGGCGCACGCACACTGCTGTGGCTATAGGCGTAGGAGGCGGAAAGGCGCATGTCCCCCAGCGCCGCTGCCGCCGTCAGTTCGATCCCCTTCGCCACGATACGATCGACATTGCGACGCTGGCGGGTGGTCGCATTGATGGTGACATTGGCGATGGCGTCGTCCAGCCGGTTATAGAAGGCGGTGGCCGACAGGGTGACGCCCGGTGCGGGCGTAAGGTCGATGCCTGCTTCCGCCCCCTTCAGCTTTTCCGGGGTTAGCGCGGCATTGGCCTGCGTCGTGATCGGAAAGACCACGAACGGACGGTAGAGTTCATTCAGCGTCGGCAAGCGGAAGCCGCTATAGGCCGCGCCGCGCAACGCGATCGCCTCGGTCATCCGGTAGAGCGCGCCGACCCTGCCCGACATTTCCCAGTCGGACCGGTCGGCAAAGGCGCTGTTGGTGACTGCCCCGGTCGTCGCACTGACCTGCCGGTAAAAGCCGTTGCGGATCGACCAGCGATCGGCCCGTACCCCGCCGGTCAGGACCAGCTTGCCAATCGTCCAGTCATCCTCGACAAAAATACCGCTGGTCAGTGCCTTACCTCCGGCATGGCGGCGGAATGTCGCGGGGTTGCTGGCGATATTCGCGTTGAAGGCGTCCTCGAACATGTCGCCGGTGGCGAAGCGGGTGTCGACCCCGACGCGCAGCAGATGGTTGCCACCGACGGGCGGTCGCAGTTCGATCTTGCCGCCAAGGCCGGTCGAAGGCGTGTTGCGCTGGTCTAGCGACTTCCGGAAGGTCGAGGACGACATGACGATGTTGGAAAAATTGCGCGCCTGTATGTAGGCCAGCGCATCGACCTGCCACGGCCCGCGATTGATATAGCGGATGCTGGCGTCCTGCCCCTGGCTCATACTGTCCGCGCCGGCGAAACGCAGCGTGCGGTTATCTTCGAACAGGGTTGCGCGAAATTGCAGTTCGGCGTTCGCGGAGACAGGCGCGACCGCGCGGATGTTGGTGGACCATCCGTCATAGGCGGCGGGCACGGTCGCGGCGACGCGCTGTCCCTTGGGTGTGGTCTGGAACCCGTCTCCCTTGTCCCACCGCCCGGACAGCGACACATAGCCGCTGCCAAGATCCGGCGTCAGGCTGGCGGACAATTCGGTCGAATCGCGGCTGCCATAAAAGGCGCTCGCGGCAAAGGTCGGCAGTTGATCGCGCGTGGCGCTCGCCAGTTCGATCGTGCCCGCGACCGCCCCTGCACCAAATGCGCCGATACCCCCGCCGCGCGTCACCCGCACGACCGACAGCCGATCAGGCACCAGCGCGTTGAACGGAATATAGCCGAAGAAGGGATCGGCCATCGGTACGCCGTCCAGCAGCAGCAACGTCCGGCTGGACGCATTGCCGCCCAGCGCACGCAGGGTCGCGCCTTGCGCCGAAGGATTGGCGGACCGGCTGTCGGACCGGCGGAACTGCTGGAAACCAGCGACATCGCCCAGCACGCTTTCGATCCGGCCCGACGCGCTGTCCTGCAACCGGGCGCGGTCGATCACCACAGACCCATAGGCCGGGGTGCCGGGCGGCAACGACAGGCCCGTGCCAGTAACTATGATCGACGGCGTGTCCCCCGCATCGTCCGGCGCCTGCGCCAGCGCGCCTGTAGGAATGGACAAGAGCAAGGCGGGCAGAATGGTGGTTTTCATGACAATCCCCTCGGCGCCCCTGTCCTGATTTTTCAGCATTTTTGCAAACGGAAAGGGACCGCACCCTTTCTAGGATGCAGTCCCCGCCCCGTGACATTGTTCCTTGGGTCGATCAGCCGGTCAGAAGAACAGGATCGCCCCTGCCGCCAGCGCGTCGGAACTGGCCTCATTGCCATTATGCGCTTTCGACGTCGTGTGAACATATTCGCCCAGCAGCGTCACCCAGCTGTTGAGGCCGTAACGCACTTGCCCGACCCAGCTGCCATTCTTGTCCACGAGCAGCGGATTGGCCAGTGCATCGGCGGCATTGGCATAATCGAGATGGCTTTCACCATAGCTGCCGCCAACCGAGATCTTGCCGAACGTCGCCAGCCCCTGCAGATAGAAGCCATGGCTGTCGCGCCGGTTGCCAAGGCCATCGGTGTCGAACAGGTTGAGCGCGGTCGTGCCCAGGCCCGACGCATCATAATAGGTGCCGACCAGCGTGACCGGCCCGAACGTGACCTTGGCACCCGCGTCCCAGCCCCAGCCGGTATAGTCCGGACCCGCAATCACATTATGCTTTTGGCTGATCCCCGACAGCCACAGCCGCGTCGCAACATCGCCCAGCTTGCCGTCATAGACGAACTTCGCCTGGAAGCCGGGCTGCTTGTTCGATTCCGCCGGGCCTGTGAGCGAGGACAAGGGCTCGAAAATGCCGACACTGGCGGTGAAGCCGTTGAAATTGGGCGTGGTATAGGTGATCTGCGGCTGGAAATCGGTGTAGATATAGCCAGTGCCGATCCGTCCCAGCGTCGTGTTGGACGGGGCGACATTGCCTGCCGGCGTGCCCGATGACAGCAGGGTGATGTCGTTCAGGATCGCTTCGGACCCGAACAGGCCGATGTCGCGGCCGATCTTCACTTCACCAAAACCGGCCCGACCAAAGGTCAGATAGGTCTGGCGAAAGTCGATCCCGGCGGTCTGGAGCGCGCGGGGATTGCCGGGGCTGTTGGCCCCGCCGCCCGCGGCATAATTGACCGAGTTGATGCCGGGATACATGCCGAAATGCGCGCCGACGTCCCAGCCGCCCTGCGTCGTCATCGCCTCGACCTTCAGGAAGCCGGGCAGCAGGCCATTGCGGATCGCCGAGCTGTTGCCGCCCACCGTCGCCACGCCGCCGACGACCGTGTTGGTCGCATTGGGTGCCTCGCCATTGTCATGGACGTAAAAGCCATTGACCGAACCGGAGAATTTGAGCGTGACATCGCCCATTTGCAGCCCCACACCGCTGTCGGCCATGCGGACCAGCGGCTTGCCGCCCGACGCATCCGGAGTGACTGGCGGCGCTTGCGCGGCCTCTGCGCTCTGGCCCTTCAGCAGCTCCTGATATTCCTCATCGGTCAGGATGCCCTTTTCATGCAGGCGCTTGAGCAGATCGGCCGTGGTGCCGGCCATGGCCGGTGCAGCGGTGGCGGCGAGCAGCAGCGCTCCCGCCGCGCTCATCAGGCGCAACGTCCCTTTCATATCATCCTCCCGTTCATGACGCCGGTTTCCCCCCGGCCGAAGCAGGAGAGTGGCGGGTCCGAACCGACAGGAAAATTAGACTTAGGTTCTCATCCCTTCGGACAGTGCAGGCGCGCCGAAAGGGATAGCGTCAATGGCTGATCAGGCCGACGATCCGCACAAGTTGCGACTCCCGGCGGCATCCGGTCTTGTCGTAGATGCTGCGCAGTTGCACCTTCAACGTCTCGGCCGATACCCCGCGCGCCGCCGCGATGTCGGCGCGGGACTGGCCCGCCGCCAGCCGGATGGCGATGTCGGCTTCTGCCGGGGTCAGGCCGAATGTCCGCATCAACAGCTGGACGTGCCGGTCCGTCGGCGCGCCAACCCGCGCGATCATGATGGCGCGCGGCGCGAACGGCAGTGCCCAGGGTCGCCTGGGCAAGGGGTAGCATTCCAGCATGATGCCCACGCCCCCGCTATCATCGCGCAGCGCGACCGGATCGGCAGCGCGGCCAGGCGGGTCTATCACGGCGCGAACCGCGCGGGCGATGGCGCGGCTTTCATCGGGCCGTTCGCTCGCCAGCCAGCCATCGCGGACGCGAATGCGGCTGGTCGCCAGCAGCGCGTCGGCGCGCGGGGTCATGCCCCCAACCCGCCCGGTCGCATCGAGCAGCCAGCAGGCGCGGTCCATCGCCTCGAACGTGCCGGACAACAGCGCAAATCCCTGCTGCTCGATCGCGCGCTGAAGCAACACGGCCGTACGGACGTGCGGGGCGATGGCGCCGAACAGGTCGCGCTGCTCCTGGGTTGTGCGCCCATCCTTGCTGTCGCGCAGCAACGCCAGCCCGATCATCCCATCCCGTCCCGCCAGAAGGCGGGTCTGGCAGCCATTGAAAATGTCGAAATCGGCGCAAAGGTCGAGATAGTCGTCCGCGCGCAGCGACTGGCGCGCCACATCATATTGCGCTTCGTGGACGATGGTCGGACTGTCGCGCAAAGCGTCAGCCGCGACGCGATAATTCAGGTCAGGTCGGGACTGGTCGATCGTCGCGGTCTTGGCGACGATGCTGTCATCAATGTCGCTGATCCAGTTGAAACTGCTGGCGCCGGGACCAAAGCCGATCAGTTGGCCATGACGCGACCCGGTCGCGGCGGCCATTGCCCTGATCGCCCTGTCCCAGTTTTCCGGGTCCAGCGCGGCGGACAGAAACAGGTCTGCCCATTCATCCCCATTCGTGGCGCGTGACGCCATCCCCCATAACCCCCACAGTCAAGCAGGCATCCGATACGCAATATTTGGTTTAAGTCAAATATACGTAAGGAAAAAGGGGCAAGTGATTCTGGGCGTTACTGTTGTGGATTAACCCAGATCAAGCCGCTTGCGCCAATGCTTCTTCGCGCATGGCGCAGAACATCCAGCAAGGCGGAATATTGCGCCACTCCCGTCCTTCACGGACATGCGCGAACAACGGGTCGAGCAGACGGCGGACATAGCGTGAATATTGATAGACCAGAAAAGCGCCGCCCGGCCGCAATGCGGTGCGTGTTTCAGCGCAGATGGACGCGCCCACCGTGTCGGGCAATGTCGAAAAGGGGATGCCGGACAATATATAGTCCGCCTGGACATGACCCGCTTGCCGGATAAAGCGCCGCACGTCGGCAGCCGACCCATGCACGACCTTCAGCCTCGGATCGTCGAACTGCGCCTCCAGATAGGCGACGAAATCCAGATTGAGATCAATCGCCAACAAGGTCGCATCGGGGTGCAACCGATCAAGTATCGCCTGCGTGAAGGTGCCTACCCCCGGTCCATATTCGACGAACAGCCGCATATTGTGCCAATCGACCTGATCCAGCATCCGGTCCACCAGCGTAGCAGAGGAAGGAATGATCGATCCGATCATGCCGGGATGCCTGACGAACTGGCGGAAAAACATGCCCCATTGCTGGAGAAACCGGCCAGCACCTGGTTTGCCGCCCGGAATATTTTTCTTTTTCAAGGGAATGGAGGCCATCACTATCCGTCTGTCTATGATCGTGGTCGGGCGTCGCAAATATCAGTGCGACTGGCAAGCCGCTTTGCATTTACATGACAAGGAACGCGCAGGCGGCATATGGTTTCCCTCGCCGCCTGCTTGTCCCTTCAACTCGCCCCTCGCAACATGCCGGGGGAAACGAAGCCGATCGGGTCGACCTGCAACGCCTTCTGCTTCAGTGTCGCCTGGATCTTTTCATATTCATGCTCCATTTCCGGCGTCACCGATGCGCGTGTCTCCTCCAGCGCCGCTTCGAAATGGGCCATCGTCACCTTGTCGACCGACAGGGACTGGCGCAGCGCGAACAGGCCGGCCCGTCGCGCCAGATCCTCCAGATCAGCGCCAGTGAAGCGTTCGGTCCGTGCCGCCAGTGAAGCCAGATCGACATCATCGCCCAGCGGCATCTTGCCGGTATGGATCGACAGGATGCGCTGACGGCCCGCCCGATCGGGGACCGGTACATAGATGAGTTCGTCGAATCGCCCCGGCCGCAGCAGCGCCGGATCAACCAGCGTGGGCCGGTTGGTCGCGCCGATGACCACCACCGACTGCAATTCTTCCAGCCCGTCCATTTCGGCCAGGATGGTATTGACCACCCGCTCGGTCACTTGCGGTTCGCCCATGCCATTGCCGCGCGCGGGGACCAGGCTGTCCAGCTCGTCAATGAAGATGACGGTCGGCGCCACCTGCCGTGCGCGGGCAAACAGCCGGGCAATCTGCTGCTCGCTCTCGCCATACCATTTGGACAGAAGGTCGCTCGATTTGGTGGCGATGAAATTGGCCTGCGCTTCCCGCGCCACAGCCTTGGCCAGCAGGGTCTTGCCCGTGCCGGGCGGGCCGTAGAGAAGGAAGCCCTTGGCCGGACGAATGCCGATGCGGCGGAAGGCATCGGGGTCTTTCAGCGGCAGTTCCACCCCTTCCTTCAGCCGCATCTGCGCGTCATCCAGCCCGCCAATGTCCGACCAGCCGATATTGGGCGCCTGCACCATCACTTCGCGCATGGCCGATGGCTGGACGCGCTTGATCGCGGCCATGAAATCGTCGCGGGTGACCGACAATTCCTCCAGCACGTCAGGCGGGATCGTGCCGTCCTCCAGATTGAGGCGCGGCATGAACCGCCGCACCGTCTCGATCGCCGCCTCGCGAGTTAGCGCGGCCAGATCCGCGCCGACGAAGCCGTAGGTCATACGTGCCAGTTCCGACAGGTCGACCGTGTCGCCCAGCGGCATCCCGCGCGTATGGATGCCCAATATCTCGCGCCGCCCACGCTCGTCGGGCACGCCGACGACGATTTCCCGGTCGAACCGGCCGGGACGCCGCAACGCCTCGTCAATCGCTTCGGGACGGTTGGTCGCCGCGATCACGACCAGATTGGTGCGTGCCTCCAGCCCGTCCATCAGCGTCAGGAGTTGCGCGACCAGCCGCTTTTCGGTCTCGCCGGTCACTTGCCCCCGTTTCGGCGCGATCGAATCAATCTCGTCGATGAACAGGATCGACGGCGCAGCCTTCGACGCCGCCTCGAAAACCTCGCGCAGCTGCTTTTCCGATTCGCCATAGGCAGACCCGACGATTTCCGGCCCGTTGATCAGGAAGAATTCGGCTTCCGATTCATTGGCGACCGCGCGCGCCAGCCGGGTCTTGCCCGTACCCGGCGGGCCATGGAGCATCACCCCGCGCGGCGGATCGACGCCCAGACGCTGGAACAGTTCGGGATAGCGCAACGGCAATTCGACCATTTCGCGCAACTGGTCGATCGTATCGGCCATGCCGCCCACATCGTCATAGGTGACGTCAGCACGGCGCGCTTCCTTGGGTTCCTCATATTCCGGGCGCAGCTCAACCTCGGTCTCCGCGTCGATATGAACTATGCCCTTGGGTATGGTCGATACGACGACGAGCCGGATTTCCTGCAGGGCGTAAGCCGGTGCGGCCAGCATCTGCCGCAACTGGGGCGGCATGTCGCCAGGTGGCACCTGCTGCTGCCCCGCCGTCGCGACGACATCGCCTGCGGTCAGGGGACGCTGAAAGAAAACCCGCTTCAACGCTTCGGGATGCCCCTGAAGCCGCAGATTATTTTGTGCAGGCGCGAACACGACACGCTGGGCTGCGCGGGACTCCAACTTGTCGATATGGACGAAATCGCCGGAGCCGACACCGGCATTGGCCCGCTGCAACCCGTCCAGGCGCAGCACGTCCAGCCCTTCATCTTCCTTATAGGGGCGCACTACCCGCGCAGCGGTCGATCGCTTGCCAATGATCTCGATCACATCGCCTTCAGCCAGGCTCAGCTGCGCCATAACCGCCAGTGGCAGCCGCGCCAGCCCGCGTCCGGCATCTTCGGGCCGCGCATTGGCAACCTGAATCCGCCGTCCCGTCACGTCATCTTCCGCCATTGCGGGCCCCTCCTTTTCGCTCAATCACGAAATAGGAAACGACGCGGCCAAGGAAAAGGGGCAGGAGGCGAAGCCCTGCGCACAAAAAAAGGGCCGGCCCAAAGGCCAGCCCGGAAAGTTTTAGGAGAGGATGCCTGAAAGGCACTCCCTATGTGCACCGCGGCAGAATTTATTGCAAGTGCGAAAAGAAAAGGGGAGTTGCAGAAAATGCATCTTGCCATTTTGGAGATTTTCCTGCTGAGTGTGGACAGGATGCTTGAAACCGGCTGTCGCTGCGATCGACAAAAAGACATGATGCGACGCAGCGCACCGGCTTCGGATTAGTGAAGACAGATGCGCAGATTGCCGCCCCTTACGGCCCTGGAGGCCTTTGTTCAGGTTGCGCGCCTTGGCTCGGTCAAGGCTGCGGCGGAAGAACTCGCGCTCTCGACTCCAGCGCTCAGCCGCCGCGTTCAGGCGCTGGAGCGCTTCATCGGCCGCCCCCTGTTCGACCGCAAGCATCAGGCACTGGAAATCAACGCCGAGGGGCAGAGGCTGCTGGACGATATCGCGCCAGCCCTCGATTCCCTCGCGCAGGCGCTGGAAAATATCCAGAGCGGCGGCAACCAGTTGCGGCTGCGACTGGCGGTCATGCCCCTGTTCGCAACCCAAAGGCTGTTTCCCCATCTGGGCGCGCTGCGCGCGCTGCACCCGCAATTACACATCGACATCGAAACCACGCCCCATGCCGTCGCCCGGCTGGGTGAAGGGCTGGACGCGGCGATCGTGCTGGCCAAGGATATCGACGCCGCGCTCTATGCGCATGAACTGGATCATGACGAAGTCTATGTCATCGGCGCGCGATCTCTGCTCGAATCGCCCCATGCGCTGACGTCGCCGGGGGAACTGGCGCAGCATACCGTGCTGCTCCACCGCGACATGCCGTTGGCGTTCGATGCCTGGAAGGAAGCGGTCGGCCTGCCCGACCTGCAACCGCTGGCGACGGACAATTATGATTCAGGACAGTTGATGCTGGAAGCGGCAGCACAGGGGCTTGGCGTCGCCTTCATGCACGCCAGCCATTTCAAGGAAGCCGCCGACAACCGGCTGGTCCGCCTGTTTCCGATCCGCGTCGAAAGCCCCTATCGCTATTATTTCGTCTGTCGCCCCCGCGCGCTTCAGACCCGCGCCGTGCGCATCTTCCGCGACTGGTTGATCGCCGCCGATATCTGACGGGACGCCGAGCGAATTTTTATCTGTCCTGGCTCTTAACCTTAATCCGCGACCGCCGTTATAGCCCTCATGAACGGGGCAACTTCACCTTCCGCTAGCCCGCAACATGGGCTGACCGACCGCTTGGCGCGATGGGCGAAAGGCCTGTCGGGCAAGGCCGATGACGACGAGGGTGGCGCGGAAGATCAGCGCCCCCGCGCGGGGTCCGCTGCGAACCGCGAAGTGACGCGCCGCCGCCGCCTTTATGAAGAGATTGGCGACTTCCTGTTCGCCCATGATCTGGACCTGACGCCCATCAATTTCAGCGTGGCGCTCGATTATCTGACCGGCGCGAATATCGGCGTGGAAAAGGCGATCAAGGCAGTGCTGATGGAGCGCGGCAAGATTACCAACGGCTGGATCGAATCGGTCGCGGCCAGTCAGAACCCGGATGAAGTCACACCTGATTCGCTCGCCACGATGCTGGACAAGGTCGAGGAAAATCTGACCCAGTTTACCGGCCTGATGCACGAATCGCGCAATTCGGCCAAGGATTATGGCGCCGCATTGCAGGAGCAGGCCAAGGGCCTGGCCGAGGGCGGTGATGCCGAACCCGTGCTGGCGCGCCTTGTCGGGCTGACCCGGTCGATGGTGGAAAAGACGCGACTGGTCGAAACCCAGCTGCGCGAAAATCAGAAGCAGACGCAGGCGCTCAAATCCAGCCTGGAAAATGCCCGCCGCGCCGCCGAACATGATCATCTGACCGGCCTGCCCAACCGCCGCGCCTTTGAAGGCGTGCTGCGGGAGGAAGTGAAGCTGGCGCAGGACAATGGCGAGACGCTGTCCGTCGCCTTTTGCGACATCGACCATTTCAAGCATGTCAACGACACGCATGGCCATGAAACAGGCGATCGGGTGCTGAAATTCGTCGCTGGTCTGCTGGCCAAAGTTTCCAACGACCATTGTCATGTCGCCCGCCATGGCGGCGAGGAGTTCGTCATGCTGTTCCGCGGCAAGACCGCTGCCGAAGCATGCGAGGCCGTCGATGCCGTGCGGGAGGATCTGTCCACCCGCAGCCTGGTCAACCGCACCAATGGCGAACGGATGGAACGTGTCAGCTTTTCCGCCGGCGTTGCCAACGTGCTGGCCTATGAAGACCCGCGCAGCGCCCTGAAGGCCGCGGACCGCGCGCTCTATCTGGCCAAGGAACATGGCCGCAACCGGGTCTATATGGCGGCGGAGACGGACTGAAAGGGGGCGCGTTCGGCGTTTCTTAGAAATCCGGCTTTTCATAATGGGGTGGGGGCGTAATCACCTCCATCCTTTCGGACAGGAGCGGCCGGAAGGACGGGCGCGATTTGAACCCTGCATACCAGCGCCGCACCGGCTCATGGCCCTGCCAGTCGATGCCGCCCAGATAATCCGCGACCGACAGGTGCGCCGCCGCCGCAATGTCCGCCAGGCTGAGCGTACCGCCCCCCATCCAGCTGCGATGGTCGAGCAGATAGTCCATATAATCCAGATGGACATTCGCCCGCTTCATGGCCTCGCGCAGGATGCGCGCGTCGGGCGGGGCGCGTTCGATCAGCCTTTTCTTCATCCGCTCGTGCAGCAGCGGGCCGACCACGTCGCCATAGAAATTCTGGTCGAAAAAGGCGGTCAGCCGCCGCACTTCCGCCCGGCCAGCAGCCGAGCCGGAGATGAGCGGGAACTTCTCCACCGTTTCCTCGAAATATTCGCAGATCGCCTGGCTGTCGATCAGGGTGATGCCCTTGGCCTCGTCAATCAGCACCGGCGTCGTTCCGGCCGGGTTCCGATCGAGAAATTCGTCGCGCATCTCCCAGGGCGATTCGCGTACCAGATCATAGCCGACACCCTTCTCCCCCAGCAGCAGGCGGACCTTGCGAGAGAAAGGGCAGAGCGGAAATTGATAGAGAAGCCACATAGGCGATTCCTGTTAGGCGTGCCGGAGCGCCGGGGAAAGCGGCAAAATGAAAGACGGTCGATCTGGCGCTCCGGTCATATCGACCAAAAGGATGATGATAAACGGCATGAACAGCGCTTCCAATCCTCGTGTCAGGACGATAGAAGGCCATCCAAACAACGGTTTCGCTACGGAAGGGGTGCCCGATGTCTGATGATTTTTTCCCGGTGCCGGAAGATTGGGCCAAGAATGCGCTGATGGACAAGGCCGCGCGCGCTGCCGATTATGCCCGCTCGATTGACGATGCCGACGCCTATTGGCTGGAACGGGCGCAGCGGCTCGACTGGATCACGCCGCCCACCCGCGCCAATGAAAGCAGCTTTGCCGAGGCCGACTTCGGCGTCAAATGGTTCGCCGACGGCGTGCTGAACGTCAGCGCCAACTGCATCGACCGCCATCTGGCGACGCGCGGCGATCAGACCGCGATCGTCTGGGAACCCGATTCGCCCGATGCGGAGCCGCGCCGCTACAGCTATGCGCAGGTGCATGAACAGGTGTGCCGCCTGGCCAATGTGCTCAAAGCCGCTGGCGCCAGGAAGGGCGACCGCATCACCCTCTATCTGCCGATGATCCCCGAAGCCGCCTTCGCCCTGCTCGCCTGCGCCCGGATCGGCGCGGTTCACAGCGTCGTGTTCGGCGGATTTTCCCCCGAAGCGCTGGCCGGGCGCATCATCGATTGCGATTCCAGCCTGGTCGTGACCGCTGACGAGGGTCGTCGCGCGGGCAAGACGGTGCCGCTCAAGGCCAATGTCGATGCCGCGCTGAAGGATTGCCCCAGTGTGAAGAAAGTGGTGGTCGTGCAGGCCACCGGCGGCGCTGTGGCCATGACGCCCGGTCGCGACCTTTGGCTGCATGAGGAAGCCGCGAACGTCTCGCCCGATTGCCCGCCCGAACCGATGAATGCCGAAGACCCGCTGTTCATCCTCTATACGTCGGGATCGACCGGCAAGCCCAAGGGCGTGCTGCACACGACCGGCGGCTATCTGCTCTGGGCGAGCCTGACGCACGAACTCTGTTTCGACTATCGGCCCGGCGACATTTACTGGTGCGCGGCCGACATCGGCTGGGTCACCGGCCACAGCTATATCGTCTATGGCCCGCTGGCTAACGGCGCCACCACGCTCATATATGAAGGCGTACCCAACTATCCGACGCCAGCGCGCATCTGGGAAGTGGTCGACCGGCATCAGGTCCAGACCATCTTCACCGCCCCCACGGCGCTGCGCGCGCTGATGAAGGAAGGCGACGAATTCGTCCATTCGACCAGCCGCAAATCACTCCGGCTGCTGGGCACCGTGGGCGAGCCGATCAACCCGGAAGCCTGGCGCTGGTATCACAGCATTGTCGGCGAAGGGCGCTGCCCGATCATCGACACATGGTGGCAGACGGAAACGGGCGCGGCGATGATCGCGCCGACGCCCGGCGCCACCGACCTGAAGCCTGGCTCCGCCACCCTGCCGATGCCCGGCGTGGTACCGCAGATCGTCGATGCCGAAGGCCATGTGCTGGAGGGCGCGACCGAAGGCAATCTCGTCATCGCGCAAAGCTGGCCGGGTCAGATGCGCACCGTGTGGGGCGATCATGATCGCTTCTTCCAGACCTATTTCACCACCTTCCCCGGCAAATATACGACCGGCGATGGCGCGAGGCGGGACGCGGACGGCTATTACTGGATCACTGGCCGGGTGGACGACGTCATCAACGTGTCGGGCCACCGCATGGGCACCGCAGAGGTTGAAAGCGCACTGGTCCTGCATGAAAGCGTTGCCGAAGCCGCCGTCGTCGGCTTCCCCCATGATATCAAGGGCCAGGGCATCTACGCCTATGTGACGCTCAACGCGCATGACGAGCCGAGCGACGAGCTGCGCAAGACGCTGATCAAATGGGTCCGATCCGAAATCGGCCCGATCGCCACACCGGATGCCATCCAGTTCGCGCCAGGCCTGCCCAAAACCCGGTCGGGCAAGATCATGCGCCGCATCCTGCGCAAGATTGCAGAGGGCGAAGTGTCGGCGCAGGCGCTTGGGGATACCAGCACGTTGGCTGATCCGTCGGTGGTCGACAATCTCGTCGCAAACCGGCAGGGTTGACGCGCCCGCCCAAGGAGTTGCCATGGACCGCTATACATCCGTCGCCCGCGCCCTGCACTGGATTCTGGCGGTCCTGATCATCGTCAATCTGGTCCTTGGCATCGGGCATGACGCCCTGCCCAAGGATTGGGCGGTGATGCCGGTTCACAAGTCGATCGGCCTCACGGTGCTGGCGCTCACGCTGGTGCGACTGGCCTGGCGCGTCGGCCACCGCCCGCCATCGCTCCCCAGCGCGATGCCGGGTTGGGAAAAGGCGGCGGCGCACGCCACCCATGGCGTCTTTTACGCCTTCATGATCCTGGTCCCGCTGACCGGCTGGATCATGACATCGGCGGGTACGCGGCCGCTCAACTGGTTCTTCCTGTTCGACGTGCCGAAATTGGCGGTGACCAAGGGCGACGCGATCGTCGGTCTGTCCCGTGAGGGGCATGAGGTGATGGGTTTTGCCTGGGCAGCGCTGATCATCGTCCATATCGCCGCCGCGCTGCGCCATCATGTCGTGCTGAAGGACAATGTGCTGCGGCGGATGATGTGACGGTTACGATTGCTGGATGAACGGCCTGATGATCCGGCCCTGCCACCGGCACAGGGCATGCCAAACGAACGACTAGACCATCTCGCCCGTCAGCAACCGTGGCAGCGCGCCTGATTGACCGCGCGCTTCTGCCATGAAGCGCCCCTTGAGCAGCGACGTCCGCTGCACCGCGGACAGTCCCGCGCGCCGCGCCAAGGCAGGCAAGCGCCCCGGCACATCGAACAGCCGTACCAGCCCGTCCATCGCCACGCTGACCGACAGCGAATCCAGGCTCCGCCAGCGCTGGTAGCGCGCCAGCAATTGCGCGTCGCCCGGATCAAGCCCCAGCCTCTTGCCCTCCACCAGCACCTCCACCAGCGCGGCGACATCACGGAAGCCCAGGTTCAGCCCCTGCCCCGCAATCGGGTGAATGGCATGGGCGCTGTCGCCGACCAGCGCCAGCCGCGTATCGGTAATGCGCGCGGCGTGGTGGAAGCCCAAAGGATAGGAGGAACGCGGCCCTGCCAGACGGATTTCGCCCAGAAAGCCGCCGATCCGCTTCTGCGCTTCGGCCAGCCAGGCACGCTCGGACAGTTTGAGCATGGCGGGCGCCTGCTGCGTGGGTACGGTCCACACGATCGCCGATCGCGTACCAGGCAGCATCGGCAGCAGCGCGAACGGGCCGCCGACATAGAAAATCTCATAGGCCGTGTTGGCGTGCGGCACTTCATGGTCGATCGCCGTGACCATGGCGGTATGTTTATATTGCCAGCGCGTGGTGCGGATGCCCGCAGCCTCGCGCGTCGGACTGTTGCGCCCCTCCGCCGCCACCAGCAGCGCGCCCCGAATCATGGCCCCGCTCGCCAACGTCAGCGTCACGCCATCGGCGTTCCGGTCGACATGGATGGCGCGGTCGGGCTGGAAGCGGGTGAGATGGACGGCATCGGCCGCTGCCTGCGCCAGCGCAATGCGCAGGTCGCGATTGGGGATCATCGTCCCCATCACGCCATCGTCGGCATCCGGCACGAAATCGAGCGCCCCCGGCTCCAGCCCGTCGCTGACCCAGATCCGGTCGATCGGGCAGCCCTTCCCTTCCAGAAACGGCGCGACGCCGATCGCCGACAGCATCGCAAAACTGGTCGAACTGATTGCCGATACGCGGCCGTCAAAGCCGCTGGCGGTCGTGTCCACCGGATCGGCAGGGTCGATCACGGCACAGCGCACGCCATGGCCGGAAAGGGCGATGCCAAGGGTCAGGCCGACAAGGCCCCCACCCAATATCACGACGTCGAAGCGTTCCATGACCCGCTATCTAGGCGCTTGGGGGGCGATTGGGAAGCGACCTGAACCAAATAGCATAGTGCTCCCGCCAGCGCGGGAGCACTATGCGTCCAGATATCAAACCATCCGTACCCAGCCCGCCGGATCGGCGACAGTTCCGCGCTGGATGCCGGTCAGTTCCGCCCGCAGGGTTTCGGTGACGATGCCACCATCGCCATTGCCGATGGTGAAATCGCCATCCACGCTCTTGACCGTGCCGATCGCCGTGACGACCGCCGCCGTGCCGCAGGCAAATGCCTCGCGCAGCTTGCCGCTGGCCGCATCGGCGCGCCACTGAGCAAAGCTGTAGGGTTCTTCGCGCACGTCATGCCCCTTGGCGCGGGCCAGGGTGATGATCGAATTGCGGGTGATGCCGGGCAGGATGGTGCCGCCGAGCGGGGGGGTGACGATCGATCCGTCATCCATGACGAAAAAGACGTTCATGCCGCCCAGTTCCTCGACCCACTTATGCTCCGCTGCGTCCAGGAACACGACCTGATCGCAGCCATGGCCGATCGCTTCCTTCTGCGCGATCAGCGATGCGGCATAGTTGCCGCCGCATTTGGCCGCACCCGTGCCGCCCCGCGCAGCGCGGGTGTAATGTTCCGATACCCACAGGGTCACGGCCTTCTTGCCGCCCTTGAAATAGGCACCGGCGGGCGATGCGATGACGCAGAAAATATAGTCGTTGGACGGGCGAACGCCCAGGAAATTCTCGCTCGCGAACAGGAAGGGGCGCAGATAGAGGCTGCCTTCGCCGTCCGGAATCCAGTCGGCGTCGATCTTGACCAGCGCCTCGACCGCTTCGAGAAAAACCTCCTGCGGCAACGCAGGCATCGCCATGCGATCGGCCGATTCGGCAAAGCGACGGGCGTTTTCCTCCGGGCGGAACATGGCGATGCTGCCATCCGCTAGCCGATATGCCTTCATCCCTTCAAAGATTTCCTGCGCATAGTGCAGCACGGCACAGGCCGGGTCGATCTGGAACGGCTCACGCGGACCGATGGCATGGCTGTGCCAGCCCTGCCCTTCGGTGTAGCGGATCGTCACCATATGATCGGTAAAAATACGCCCGAAACCGGGGTCCGCCAGCAATTGCTCACGCTCGTCCGCCGACAAAGCCTTGGGGCTTGGCGTGACGGTGAAGCGGGATGTCTGCTCGACGTCCATAGTCTGTCTCCTTGGGTTGGAGGGCGAGCCTATGTCACAAATAGACGCGCGAAACAACGTCAACTATACTGACCCATCAGGCCAGTATTGCCATGCTGGCCTCTTGGCGCTCCCCTGTCCGCCCGCTATCGCTTGGCCATGCACTTTTTTTCCGACAATGCGACCCCGCTATGCCCGCAGGTGATGGCGGCGATAGCCGCTGCCGATCTGGCCGATCATGGCTATGATGGCGACCAGTGGAGCGCCCGGCTGGATGACGCTTTCTCGGCCCTGTTCGACACGCGCGTCCGGGCGCTGTGGATCGCGACCGGCACGGCCGCCAACAGCATTGCGCTGGCGACGCTCTGCCCGCCCTATGGCGGCGTGATCTGTCATGAGGAAGCGCATATCGTCGTCGACGAATGCGGCGCGCCCGGATTCTTCACCCATGGCGCGAGCCTCATGGCTTTGCCTGGCGAGGGCGCGAAACTTCATCCCGACATGGTCAGCGCGCGGCTCGCGGCGATCCGCCCGGACGTGCATCAGGTGCCAGCCCGCGCGATCAGCATCACCAACGCCACCGAATATGGCCGCGCCTACACGCCCGACGAGGTCGCAGCGCTGGGCGACATCGCGCGCACCCACGGCCTGGGCTTCCATATGGATGGCGCGCGTTTTGCCAATGTGGTGGCGCATCTGGGCTGCGCGCCCGCCGATCTGACATGGCGCGCCGGCGTCGACGCGCTCAGCTTTGGCTGCGTCAAGAATGGCGGGATGATCGGCGAGGCATTGCTCTTTTTCGGCCCGCAGGCAGATGCCCGCGCCGCCGAGGCCGCTCGCTGGCGCAAGCGGTCGGGGCATCTATTCTCCAAGGGCCGCTATCTTGCCGCGCAGATTTTGGCGATGGTCGAAGGCGACCTGTGGCTGGCCAACGCCCGTGCCGCCAATGCCGCGGCGCAGGCACTGGCGCAGGCCGTGCCCGCCCGCCTGCTCCACCGCGTCGAAGCGAATGAACTGTTCATCCGCCTCACCGCCGCCGATGCAGCGGCGCTGCGGGCGCAGGGTTTCGACTTTTACGACTGGGGCGAAGGGGCCGCGCGGCTGGTCACCAACTGGTCGCAGGACGCCGCCAGCGTCGCGCCGCTCGCCGCCGCGTTGCGGGCACTCGACCATGGCTGAACCGACTGCGAAAGGCGGCATACTCGTCCCCTTCGCGCTCGTCACGCTGATCTGGAGTTCGACCTGGATCGTCATTCGCGACCAGATTGGCAGCGTGCCGCCCAGCTGGTCGGTCTGCTACCGCTTCGCGCTGGCGGGGGTCGCCATGACCATTTTTTGCCGGATGCGCGGCGTGTCCTTGCGGATTGGCGGCGCGGGGCTGGCCTTTGCCGCGTTGCTGGGCACGGCGCAGTTCGTGCTCAATTTCAACTTCGTCTATCGCGCCGAACTTACCCTGACTTCGGGCGTCGTCGCGGTGATCTACGCCATGCTGCTCATCCCCAACTCCATCCTGGCCTTTCTGATTTTCCGTCAGCCCGTCAGCCGCACCTTCATTGCCGGGTCGGTGGTGGCGACGACCGGCATCATCCTGATGCTGACCCATGAATATCACGCCGCCGACATAGCGCCGGGCGACGTGCTGGCGGGGGTCGGCTTTGCACTCGCCGGGTTGCTCAGCGCTTCTGCCGCCAATGTCATGCAGGGGATGGATATTGCCCGCCGCCTGCCGATGATCGCGGTGCTGGCCTGGGCAATGCTGATCGGCGCGGCGGTGGACGCCGCCTATGCGCTTGCCACGGTCGGCCCGCCGGTGGCCGAATGGCGTACGGGCTATTGGCTGGGCGTCGCCTGGCTGGGCCTGGTCGGGTCGGTCATTACCTTCCCGCTCTATTTCCGCCTGATCCAGCGCATGGGCGCGGGGCGCGCGGCATATACAAGCGTCCTCATCCCGGTGATCGCGATGCTGATCTCCACCCTGTTGGAGGGCTATCGCTGGACCGGACTGGCAGCTGGCGGCGCCATGCTGGCGGTCGCTGGCATGGCGATCGCGCTGCGGGCGAAGGCGGGCTGAACCCGCCCTCGCTCCATCCTATCCGCGCAGCACCCCGCCCAGCTTCTGCGCCGCCTTGACGATGGCCGCGCTGATCGCGTCCAGCTCCTCCTGGGTAAAGCTCTTCTCGCCCGGCTGGAGCGTGACTTCGATGGCGAGCGACTTGCTGCCTTCGTCGACCCCCGGCCCGGTAAAGACGTCGAACAGGCGCACGTCCACAATCGCCTTCTTGTCCGCGCCCTTGACGGCGCGAACCAGCGCATCGGCCTCGACCGAGTCAGCCACGACAAAGGCGAAGTCGCGCTTCACCGCCTGCAAGGCGGGTGGCGCATAGGGCGCGCGCATGAAGCCCGACTTGCGCTTGCCCGGTATCGCATCGAGGAAGATTTCACCCGCGACCACCGTGCCGCTCAACCCGAATTGCTTGGCAAGGCCGGGATGCAGCACGCCATATTCGGCCAGCACCACCTTGGGACCAAGCCGCAGCGTGCCTGACTGACCGGGATGATAGGCGGCAGACGCCTCGCCGAAATTCTGGAGGTTGGCGACCGGCGCACCCGCCGCAGCCAGCAGCGCCATGACGTCCGCCTTGGCGTCATAGGCGGTGAAGGGCTGGGCCTTGCCATCCTGCCAGCTGCGCGGTTGCTTCTCGCCCGCCAGCACGAATCCAACGGTCGCCCGCTCACCCTGTTTGAAATAGCGCCGTCCCAGCTCGAACAGTCGCACCGACGCAGCGCCGCGATCCATGTTGCGGCGACTGGCCGACAGCAGGCCCGGTAGCAGCGAAGGGCGCATGACCTTCAAATCTTCCGAGATCGGATTGGCCAGCGTCCACTGCCCCCCGCCCACGGTAGCGGCTTCCTTTTCCGACAGGAAGGACCAGTTGATCGCCTCGGCAAGGCCGCGCGCCGCCGCCGTACGGCGTACGCGGCGCTCGACCAGCTGCTCCGCCGTCGCGGTCGGGCGGGCGACGCCCGGCATGCGCGGCAACGGGGTGGATGGCACATGCTCCAGCCCGACGATCCGCACTACTTCCTCGACAATGTCGGGCCAGCCATCAATGTCGCGGCGCCAGCTCGGCACTGTGATCGACCAGATGCCCGGCACGGTCACCGGCACGCCATCCTCATAATCGGTGCGATTGTCCTGCCCGCTTACGACAAAGCCCAGGCTTTCGAGGATGCGCTTCTGTTCGTCCGCCGCCACATAGACGCCCGCCAGCGTCAGGCACTGGTCGGGTCGGTAATCCACAAGCTTGGGCGTCACGGGCGGCGCGCCCGCATGAGTCGCCTCGCTGGGCGTACCACCGCACAGATGCGTCACAAGGCTGGTCGCGATCGACAGGCCATCGTCCAGAAAGGCCGGGTCAACGCCGCGCTCGAACCGTCCGCGCGCGTCCGATGTCAGGCTGAGCTTCTGGCCTGTCATCGCGATCCGTTCGGGCGTGAAATAGGCGCATTCGATCAGCACGTCGGTCGTGCCGTCCTGCGCGCCCGAATGTTCGCCGCCCATGATGCCGCCAATGTCATGGACAGCTTCATCGTCTGCGATGACGGTCATCGTCTCATCGACGGTGTAGGTCTTGCCGTTGAGCGCCAGCACCTGCTCGCCCGCCTTGCCCTTGCGCGCGACCAGGCCGCCTTTCAGGCTTGCCATATCATAGACGTGCAAAGGTCGGCCCAGGTCGATCATGATATAGTTGGTGATGTCGACCAGGGTGCTGATCGGCTTCTGCCCGATCGCCTTCAGGCGCTTGGCCATCCATTCGGGCGACTGGCCGTTGGTGACGCCGCGCACGGTGCGCGCGAAAAAGGCCGGACAGCCTTCCATATCCTCGGTCCGCACGTCCGGACCCGGCCCCACGCCCGCAATATCCGGCACGATGATGGCGTTCAGCGTGCCCAGCCCAGCCGCCGCCAGATCGCGCGCGATGCCGCGCACGCCCATGCAATCCTGCCGGTTGGGCGTAATCGACACGTCGATGACCGGATCATTGAGGCCCGCCCAGTCGGCATAGACCTGCCCAACCGGCGCGGCTGCATCCAGTTCGATGATGCCGTCATGATCGTCACCCAGCTCCAGCTCGCGGGTCGAACACATCATCCCGTTGGATTCGACGCCCCGGATCGCGGTCTTTTTCAGCACCATGCCATTGGCGGGAACGACAGCACCCTCGATCCCGAACACGCCGACAAGACCCGCGCGGGCATTGGGCGCGCCGCACACGACCTGAAGGGGTGTGCCATCGCCATGATCGACGGTCAGAACCTGCAACTTGTCGGCCTGCGGGTGACGATCGGCGGTCAAGACCTTCGCGATCTTGAAGCCACCCAGCCTTTCTGCCGGATTTTCGACACCGTCGACCTCCAGCCCGATGGCGTTGAGCGTCTTGAGAATGGTGGCCAGGTCGGCATCGGTCTTGAGATGCGTCTTGAGCCAGCTCAGTGTGAACTTCATGCGCCCACTCCCCCGCTCAGCGTGGGTACGTCCAGCGCCGAAAAACCATAATGTTTGAGCCAGCGCAGGTCGCCGTCGAAGAAGGCACGCAAGTCGTTCATCCCATATTTGAGCATGGCGAGGCGATCGACCCCGGTGCCAAAGGCAAAGCCCTGCCACTCGTCAGGGTCCAGTCCGCATGCCTCGATCACGCGACGGTTCACCATGCCGCTGCCCAGCACCTCCAGCCAGCCGCCATCCGCTGCATCGCCGTCGCCGCCAATCACGCGCTGGCCATTCACCAGCGTATAGCCGACATCGACCTCGACAGAGGGTTCGGTGAAGGGGAAATAGCTGGGGCGCAGCCGCAGCACGATATCCTCGCGCTCGAAAAAGGCCTTCAGGAAGGTCTCCAGCGTCCATTTGAGATGGCCGAGCGTGATCCCCTTGTCGATCACCAGCCCCTCGATCTGGTGGAACATCGGCGTGTGGGTGGCATCGCTGTCGCTGCGATAGACACGACCGGGCGCGATGATGCGGATCGGTGGCTCCTGCGTCATCATCGTGCGAATTTGCACTGGCGATGTATGGGTGCGCAGCAGCATCCGTTTCTGGCCTTCCTCGTCGGGGAAGTAGAATGTGTCGTGCATCGCACGCGCCGGATGCGTCTCAGGAATGTTGAGCGCGGTGAAATTATGCCAGTCGTCCTCGATCTCCGGCCCGGTCGCGACCGAAAATCCCAGGTCCGCGAAGATTTCCGCCAGTTCGTCCATCACCTGCGAAACCGGATGCACCGACCCTTGCGGCCCCACATCGGCGGGCAGCGTCATGTCGATCTTTTCCGACGCCAGACGCGCATCCAGCGCCGCCTGCTCCAGCGCCGCCTTCTTCGCGACGATCGCGGCGGTCACGGATTCGCGCAGATCCTGGATCGGCGGCCCCTTTTCCAGCCGCTCGTCCGGCGACATGGCCCCCAGCGTCTTGAGCAGCCCGGTCACGACCCCGTTCTTGCCCAGCGCGCCCACACGGAGCGCTTCCACCGCGTCCAGCGTGTCTGCGGCATCAATGTCGGCGATCAGCCCGGCTTTCAATGCGCTAATGTCTGTCATAAATCTTCGTCACCACCATCTCGTCATTCCCGCGAAAGCGGGAACCCATCTCCCGACCTTTCGGTCAGTCGCTGCGTAGGGAGGGCAATGGCTCAAAGCCAAAGCCCAATGCCAGATCATCCCAATCGGGATTTTCCGCTTCTATCAGCCCGATCTTCCATTGCCTGTTCCATTTCTTGATCCGCTTTTCACGTAGGATGGCACTTTCCAAACGGTCATGCGGCTCGAACCAAACAAGACGTTTCACGCCGTAGTCTTTGGTGAAGCCGTCGATCAAGCCGTTTCGATGCTCATAGAGACGCTTTACAAGGTCGACCGTCACGCCGGTATATAATGTGCCGTTCCTGCGGCTCGCCAGAATATACACCGATGGGCTGATCTCGCGCTTCATTCACACCGCCGGAGATGGGTCCCCGCATTCGCGGGGATGACGCTGGATACAGAAGGGCTTACGCCCGCGCGCCCAGCAATGCGCCGCCAAAGCCTACGAACATCACGCCGCTCGCCCGGTTGAACAGGCGCTGGCGGTTCACCGGCTCCAGCCAGCGGGCCAGCTTGACCCCGCCCAGCGCGTAAATGCTGTACCAGAAGCTTTCGATCACCACGAAACTGACCACCAGGATCGCCAGCTGCACCCCGAACGGACGGTCTGTGTCGATGAACTGCGGAAACAGGGCCGCCGCAAAGATGATCAGCTTGGGATTGGACAATCCGGTCAAAAGCCCGGTCGCATAAAGCGCATGATGGGACCGTGCGGGCGCGGCGGTGGCGGCAAGGCCGACTGGCGCGCGCCATGCCTTGATCCCCAGCCAGACCAGATAGGCGACCCCGGCATAGCGCAGCACGTCGAAGAGGCGCGGCGAAGCCTTGAGCAACGCCCCAAGCCCCAGCGCCGACGCGATCAGGCACAGCAGCACCGCACTCATCAGACCCGCCATGGTCGCCAGCGCTCGGCGCGGGCCATGGGCAATGCTCTGCGTCATCACATGCAGCATGTTCGGCCCCGGCGTGGCGGAGATCAGGAACACGGCGGTCACATATAGCCACCAGAGATGCAACGACATCGGGTTGGTCCTTTTGATGTCCGGCCAACCCCAAATCCGTTCGGGCTGAGCCTGTCGAAGCCCCCGCCCTGAGCGTAGCGAAGGCACCTCACTCCGTTCGGTGGTGCCCTTCGACTTCGCTCAGGGCGAACGGGTTAGTAGGATCGCAACAAACAAAAAGGGCGCCGGAAGCATCTGCCCCGGCGCCCTTTTGACGATCTTGCGACCGACCGGCCTTATGCTGCGGGCAGCGCAGCCTTGGCCTGGGCGATGATGGCGCTAAACGCCTCGCCTTCGTGCATCGCAATGTCGGCCAGAACCTTGCGGTCCAGCTGCACGCCGGCCAGCTTCAGGCCGTGCATGAATTGCGAATAGGTCAGGCCTTCAGCGCGGACACCCGCGTTGATGCGCTGGATCCACAGGCCACGGAAGCTGCGCTTCTTGACCTTGCGATCGCGGTAAGCGTACTGGCCGGCCTTTTCGACCGCCTGACGGGCGACGCGGATGGTATTCTTGCGACGGCCATAATAACCCTTCGCCTGTTCCAGAATCCGCTTGTGCTTGGCGCGGGTGGTTACACCCCGTTTGACGCGTGCCATTGTCCCTTACTCCTTACTTCAGGCCGTAGGGTGCCCAGAGGCGGACGTGAGCCACGTCGGCATCGGACAGCACGGAAGTACCACGGTTCTGGCGAATATATTTGGCGTTGTGGCTGATCAGGCGGTGACGCTTGCCAGCGACGCCGTGCTTGACCTTGCCGGAAGCGGTGAACTTGAAGCGCTTCTTCACACCGCTCTTGGTCTTGAGCTTGGGCATTTTCGTCTCCTTTGCGTAGCGCGACGATTGCAGACAGCCCCGGCAGCCCTAGTTAGCCGGGCGGTCCCACTGAATCGCGAAGGGCGCGCATAGGCGGGTATGCACGGAAAGGCAAGCGATTCGCGGAATTTCAATGATGATGGTGGTCTGTCGCCCCAGCCATCGCTTCCAGCACATCTTCCAGCCGCGCCGGATCGCCCAGCGCCAGAACACGCCCATCGCTGTCCGCCGTCAGCGGCTCGCCATTCCAGTCGCACATCAACCCGCCCGCGCCCTCGACCACCGGCACCAGCGCGGCAAAATCATAGGATTGCAGACCCGATTCGATCACGATGTCGAGGAAGCCGGACGCGACCAGGCCGTAATTATAGCAATCGCCGCCATAGACCGGCCCCTGACGCGGCGATCCACCGGAAACCGCCGCGACCAGCGCCATATAATGAGGCACATCGCCATCGTCGAAGAGGTGCGGGCTGGTCGTCGCAATGCCTGCCCCCTCCAGTGCGCGGCAGAGGCGGGTGCGAACCGGCTGGCCATTGAAGGTGGTCGGCTGCCCCGCCATCCCGGCCCAGCGTTCCTTGGCGATCGGCTGGTCAATGACGCCGATCGTCGGCCAGCCGCCCTGTGTCAGCGCGATCAGCGTGCCAAAGATCGGCCGCCCGGCGATGAAGCTGCGGGTGCCGTCGATGGGGTCGAGTATCCACACCCGCTCGGCGCCTTCCCGCACCGATCCATATTCCTCGCCAATGATGCCGTCGCCCGGACGCTCCTTCTCCAAAATCGCTCGAATCGCCGCCTCGGCGGCGCGATCGGCCTGCGTCACCGGCGATCTGTCCGCCTTATATTCCATGTCATAGCGGGCGCGGAAAAAGGGGCGGATCGCCGCGCCGGCGGCGTCGGCAAGGTGGTTGGCCAGGGCCAGGTCATCACGGGTGGTCATGCCCTTCGCCTAGCGGCTGCGCGGCCGTTGCGCTAGACTGCGGATCTATGGAGAAGGAGGGAAAGATGCCCGGTTCGCCCGTTATCCCATGCCTGCGCTATGCCGATGCCCCCGCCGCTATCGACTTTCTGTGCGAAGCCTTCGGCTTCATGCGCCACGCCGTCTATGCCGATGATGCCGACCCCGGCATCATCCACCATGCCCAACTGGTGCTGAATGACGGCATGGTGATGCTGGGCAGTGTGCAGGACATGGCCGCCGAATCGCTCTACACATGGTCCACCGCGCGCGACCTGGGCGGGGTGACGGGGTGCGTCTATGTCGTGGTGCCCGATGTCGATGCCCATTGCCTTCATGCCCGCAACGAAGGCGCCGTGGTGGTCGATGAGCCGCACGATAATGACGGTTATCCGGGGCGCGGATACAGCGCGCTCGACCCGGAAGGCAATGTTTGGAGCTTTGGCAGCTACGATCCCTGGGCCGCTTAAGCCTTCGGCAACCTGGTCGCGCTAGTCTTGCGGACTGGATGACGGGAGCGGGCGCATGGCGCTGATCGGCTGGTTTTTGAGTTTTGTCGGCCTGTTCGCAGGGCTTGCGCTGCGGCAGGACATGCCGGTCGGCGGCGCGGCCACCCTGTCCAACCTGCTGATCGCGCTCGCAGTACTGGCTTGCCCCATGATCTGGCAGGGCAAGCCGCTTGGCATATCACGCGGCCAGCGCGTTGTGGCCGCGCTGATCATGATCCTGTCCTTGCCGCTGGTACTGCTGCCAGCGGGTTAGACCGCTCAATCGAACAGGCTGGACACCGAACTTTCGTCCGCAATCCGCTTGATCGCCTCGCCCAGCAACGGGGCGATCGGCAGGTGGCGGATATGGGCGGCATTGTTGACCGCGTCCGTCCCCTGGATCGAATCGGTGATCACCAGTTCCAGCAGGTCCGACGCCTCGACCCGCGCGACCGCGCCGCCCGACAGCACGCCATGGCTGACATAGGCGACGACTTCCTCTGCCCCGGCGGCCTTCAATGCGCTCGCGGCGTTGCACAGCGTCCCCGCCGAATCGACGATGTCGTCGATCAGCACGCAGAAACGGCCCGACACGTCACCGATGATGTTCATGACTTCCGATTCGCCCGCGCGCTCGCGGCGCTTGTCGACGATGGCAAGCGGGGCGTTGTCGAGCCGCTTGGCCAGCGCCCGCGCGCGCACCACGCCGCCGACGTCGGGCGACACGACCATGATGTTGCGATCGCCAAAGCGCGCCTGAATGTCGGCCGACATGACCGGCGCACCGAACAGGTTATCGGTCGGAATGTCGAAGAAACCCTGGATCTGTCCCGCGTGCAGATCGACCGACAGGACGCGGTCGGCACCTGCCTTGGTAATCAGGTTGGCGACCAGCTTGGCGCTGATGGGCGTGCGCGGGCCGGGCTTGCGGTCCTGCCGGGCATAGCCGAAATAGGGGACGACCGCGGTGATACGCTTGGCCGATGCGCGCTTGAGCGCATCGATCATGATCAGCAATTCCATCAGATTATCGTTGGTCGGATAGCTGGTGGACTGGATCACGAACACGTCCTCACCCCGGACATTTTCGTGGATTTCCACGAACACTTCCTCATCTGCGAAGCGGCGGACGCTGGCGTCGGTCAGGGGAATTTCGATATAATCGGCGATGGCGGCCGCGAGCGGCTTGTTGGAATTGCCGGTCATGAGCTTCATGGCCAAGTTCCCCTGCTATTTGGCGGCGTGACGAATTGATGACGCTGCGTGAAAACGCCGCCCCTTTAGCCGCGTCCGTTCCTGCTGGAAAGGCGCTTTTGCGCGTGGCGGCAAAATGCTCTAACGGCCCGTCCATGACCGACAAACTCGTGATCGCCCTTGCCCAGATGACCCAATCGGTGGGCGACCTTGCCGCCAATGCCGACGCGATGCTGGCATGGCGGGACAGGGCCGTGGGCGCGGACCTGATCGTCTATCCCGAATTGCAGCTGATCGGCTATCCGCCCGAAGATCTGGTGCTGAAACCGGCTTTGGTCGAGCGCGCGAATCAGGAGCTGGACCGGCTGGCGCAGGCGACGGCGGATGGCGGCCCGGCGATGCTGGTCGGCACCGTGGTTGCCGCCCAGGGCGTCCTGTTCAACGTCGTCGCGTTGCTGGAAGGCGGCGCAGTCACGCAGATCCGGCAAAAGCGCGAACTGCCCAATTATGGCACGTTCGACGAAAAGCGCCTGTTCGCACCCGGCCCGCTGCCCGCACCGATCGCCTTTCGCGGGGTGAAGATCGGCGTACCGATCTGCGAGGATATCTGGTTCCCCTTCGTCACCGCGCATCTGAAAGCGGAAGGGGCGGAGATTTTGATCAGCCCCAATGGCAGCCCCTATGAGGTGGACAAGGATGACCGCCGCCAGACCATGGTGGCGGGCGCACGGGTGCGCGAAACCGGCCTGCCGCTGGCCTATCTCAACCGCGTCGGCGGGCAGGACGAACTGGTGTTCGACGGCGCGTCCTTCGTGATGAACGCCGATTTCGGCATCGCCCAGCAAATGCCCGACTGGGAAGAAGCGCTGGTGCTGACCCATTGGGAAAAATGGGACGGCCAGTGGGTCTGCCTGCCTGGCGAGGTCCATGTTCTGGATGAGCGGCCTGCCGACATTTATAATGCGATGGTGCTGGGCCTGCGCGACTATGTGAACCGCAATCGCTTTCCCGGCGTGGTGCTGGGCCTGTCGGGCGGGATCGATTCGGCGCTCTCCGCCGCGGTCGCGGTCGATGCGCTGGGGGCCGATCGCGTCTGGTGCGTGATGATGCCGTCGCGCTTCACCAGTCAGGAAAGCCTGGACGATGCCGTCGAATGCGCGCGGCTATTGGGCGTGCGGTACGACACTATCCCCATCGAACCGGCAGTCGGCGCGTTCGACACGATGCTGGGCGAGGTGTTTGCGGGTCGGCAGCGCGACCTGACCGAGGAAAATATCCAGTCGCGTATCCGGGGTGTGACGCTGATGGCGCTGTCCAACAAATTCGGCCACATGCTGCTGACCACCGGCAACAAGAGCGAGATGTCTGTCGGCTACGCCACCATCTATGGCGACATGGCGGGCGGCTATTCGGTGTTGAAGGACGCCTATAAGACAACGGTGTTCGACCTCTGCCGCTGGCGCAACGACAATGTCCCGACGCTGGGCGAAGGCTTTGGCCCCGCCGGCCCGGTCATGCCGCAGCGGGTCATCACCAAGCCGCCAAGCGCCGAACTGCGCCCCGACCAGCGCGATGATGACAGCCTGCCCCCCTATGAGGTGCTGGACCCAATCCTCTATGGCCTGGTGGAGGAAGAATTGTCGGTGGAGCAACTGGTCGCGCGCGGGTTCGATCGCGATACGGTCGCGCGGATCGAACGGCTGCTCTATGTCGCGGAATATAAACGCCGCCAGTCCCCGCCCGGCGTCAAACTGGGCAGCCGCAATTTCGGCCGCGACCGGCGCTATCCGATCACCAACGCATTTCGTACCCTTTAACAACCTCCGTTCGAACCGAACGGGGAATGAGTGATAAACATGACCGTCATCACCCGCTTCGCCCCCTCGCCCACCGGCCACCTTCATGTCGGCAATATCCGCGCCGCGCTGCATAACTGGCTGTGGGCGCAAAAGAGCGGCGGACAATTTCTCCTGCGGCTCGACGATACCGACCTCGAACGCTCACGCACCGAATATGCCGACGCCATCCGCGCCGACCTGCAATGGCTGGGGCTCCGTTGGGACGCCGAAGCGAAGCAGTCCGACCGTTTCGCCCTCTATGAAGCACGGTTCGAGGCGCTCAGGGCGTCGGGCCATGTCTATCCCGCCTATGAGACGCAACAGGAACTGGAGCTGCGGCGCAAAATCCTGCTGGGGCGCGGCCTGCCGCCGGTCTATGATCGCGCCGCGCTGACGCTGACGCCGGATCAGATCGCCGCCTATGAAGCCGAAGGACGCGCGCCCCACTGGCGTTTCAAGCTGGACCATGACCAGCCCATCGTCTGGACCGACCTCATCCGCGGCGAGCAGCGCTTCGACCCCAAAACATTGTCCGATCCGGTCATTCGCCGCGCCGATGGCAGCTGGCTCTACATGCTCCCGTCAGTGATCGACGACATTGACATGGGCGTCACCCACGTCCTGCGCGGGGAGGATCATGTGTCCAACACCGCGACACAGATCCAGATGTTCACGGCCTTGGGCGCGCCACTCCCGGCCTTTGCCCATGAAGCGTTGCTGACGGGAAGCGAGGGCAAGCTGTCCAAGCGGCTGGGTTCGCTCGGCGTCGCCCATTTCCGCGAAATCGGGCTGGAGCCTGCCGCCATCGCCTCGCTGCTGGCGCGACTGGGCAGTTCGCAACCCATCGAGCCGTTCGCGGACATGCAGCCGCTGATCGACAGTTTCGACTTTGCCCATTTTGGCCGCGCCCCCGCCCGCTTCGATGAAGGCGAACTCGCCACCCTCAACCAGAAGATCGTTCATCTGCTGCCCTATGACGCGGTTGCAACCCGTCTGCCCGATGGCATGGATGGCCAGGCATGGGACGCCATCCGTCCCAATCTGGAGACGGTTGCGGGTGCCGCCAACTGGTGGCGGATCGTCACCGGCCCCGTGGACGCACCCGCGCCGGATGCGGAGGACCGCGACTTCCTGACCCGCGCCCACGCCATCCTGACGGACGCCCCCTTCGACGCCGACATCTGGCGCACGCTGACCCATGCGCTGAAGGAGGAAAGCGGTCGCAAGGGGAAGGCGCTGTTCCTGCCGCTGCGTCGTGCGCTGACCGGACTGGATCACGGGCCGGACATGGGACAATTGCTGCCGTTGATCGGGCGGGACGAAGCCCTGGCCCGGTTGCGGACCTAGCGGACCTAAAGGCGATCCGATCCGCTCTACGCGGGCCTGGATCGCCTCAGGCGCGCGTCAAGGCCAGCGCCTTGCCCACAGCGGCGATGCCTTCCGGTGCGGCCGCGAAACCCATATGGGTGCAATCCACCTCGATCGCGCTATCCCGCTCCCCCCGGCGACCCTTCGCGCATTCGGGCAGGACTACCCCGTCGCGCCGCGACCAGAGCGCCACGGTCGGAACGGGCGGCTTGACCTCCCGCATGCAGGGAAAGGGTGGGCGATCGACCGGCGTACCTGACACCAACTGATACAGCCGCCAGGCATGATTGGCGCGCGGGTCGCCGGAAAAAGGCGTGCCCAGCGTCACCACGCCGCCGACCTTGGCCGTCGCCAGCTTGGCATATTCGCGCGCATATAGGCCGCCAAGGCTCCAGCCGACCAGCGTCACCGGCCCGCCGGTCGTCCGCCTTATTTCGTCCACCCGGCGGTCGATCGCGTCCAGGCTGTCCGGCTTCGGGCCATAATTGCGCCCCATGCCCCAATGATGGGCATCAAATCCGGCCTTGTTGAGGATCGCGCGCATCGGCTCCATTCGCGCGTCTGATGCCAGCAGGCCTGGGATCAGCAGCAGCGTGCGACCATCGCCCTGGATCGTCCGCGCCAATATATCGGCCTGCGCCCGCGTCCGCGCCAGATCGAAGGGCAGCGCCATATTGCCGACCAGATGCTGAATCGAAGGCCGGGCGGCACGGGGGCCGGACGCCAGGCGATCCTTCCAGAAAGTGGTGACGGCAGCATAAGGAGGCACGACGACAAAATCCCTTTGGCCTGAAGGCAAAGATGACACTGTCGTGACAAACGCCGTCCGCGTCCATCGGTTTCGTCGCAACTGATAAACTGTTTATCGCAATATCGGATCAGGGGGCAAGCGGCGACGTCTGCGCGACCGGCGCGCCCTCCGCACTGCGCAATACGCGCGGTTCCAATATGGCTGCCGTTTCGATCAGGTCAAGAGCGCGACGCGCCTCGAGATAGCGGCGGGCAAGCTGGATCCAGCGATCAGCGGCCGCACGGCCTGGCAGCCGCTCGACCTCTGCCAGCGCGGCATTGACTCGCCCGCCGTCTAGATAGTGGATTGCCCGGTCGAACCCGGCCTGCGGACGGGGCGAAGGAGACGACGCCCGGCGGATCGTCACCAGTTCGCGCGCTTCATGCTCCAGCGCGCTCCACCAGCTGGCATTGGCAGGCGGCGTCGTGGCCCGCTCGCCAATGTCGATCAGCCCGCCGCGCAGATCGGCCAGTGTCACCGGCTCCCGCGCGGCATTGATGATGGTCGCGACCGCGCGCGGCTGGGCCTGGCCGAAGCGGAGCCGCAACTGTCCTTCGATATAGCCCAATGGCGTCCCGCTATCGAGCGCCCGCCGCGCGGCAAAGGCGACCAGCAGCCCCTCCGCTCGCGCAGCATTGCCCGACGCCGCCTGCGCCTCCACGGTGATGCGCGTCAACCGCTCCTCCAACTGCACCACGCGCGCGTCGAGCATCTGCGCGGCGTCAATGGACAAGGAGCGCTGCGTCAGGGTCCGTGGGACAGTGCTGGCCTGTGGCGCGGCCATGCTGGCCGCCTGTGGCTGCGGTTCGTCCATGCGGCTCTGGATTTGCGGCCAGGCCCAGATGGTGACGCCGACCCCCACCACAAAGGCCAGAAGGATCAAAACCAGCAGCGGCACCATGCTCCGTCGCCGGGCGGAAGGCGGGGTCGGGGTCATGCTGCCAAGGCCATCCTCGTCGCTCATGCTGCCCCTCTTGCCTGTCATGACATCCGTCATTCGCACAAACCGCGCAAGAGAGCCAGCATGTCGTCATCCCCCGGCTGGTCGGGCGCATGGCCGCTGGCCCAGCCGCTCCCGCACGCCGCCAGCGCTTTGGGGCTGATGGCCACGATATGCAGCGCAGCACGCGCAATCGGCGCGACCTGCTCCGCCAGCCGCTCGCCCGCACGCGGGGAATGGACGAGCAGCACCGATCCCGGCGTCGCATCGTTCAACAGCGCAGGATCGGGCGGCAGACTGGTCATGCTATACACCGCGATCCGCCTGACATGCAGCGATCCTGTCGCCATGGGCGCAACCGTCGTGCCCGCCAGATGCAGCACCGTGCGATGGCCCTCGGTTGCGATCCGCGCGGCGATCGTGCTGGCGTCGGCATCGCCTGCGCGCACCCCGTCAAAGCCCTGCGCCCGCATGGCCGCCGCCGTCGCGCTGCCCACGGCATAAGCGGGCAGCCCGCGATAGGCCGCCAGTGCCGGGCCCGCCAGCCGCGCGGCATGAGCGCTGGTCATCAAAAGCGCGTCGAAATTCCCGGCAGGCGGCGGCGTCCATTCCACCCCCTGGGGCGCGAACAACGGATGCACGACCGCCTCCCATCCCAGCCGCGCCAAGGCCTGCGCCGTCCTGCCCGCCCCCGGTTCGGGCCGCAGGACAATAACCCGCCTCATCCCTCGAACAGGGACCGCAGCGCCGGGCTGGCCCGGTCCAGCAGCGATCGACCCATCGCCTGCGCGGCATCGCTGTCATGCCGGTCGATCCGCGCTTCATCGCGCACGGTCTCCTGCCCGCTGGGGCTGATGATCTCTGCGCGAAGGTGCAGCCGGTCGCCATCCACCAGCGCCAGCGCGGCGATCGGCGAATGGCAGGTGCCGCCCAGACCCATCAGCACGTTCCGTTCGGCCATGACGCAATCGAACGTATCGGCGTCACTGATTGCGGCCAGCGCCGCCAGCACGGCTTCATTGTCGACCAGCGTCTCTATCCCGACCGCCCCCTGCGATGGGGCGGGCAGCATCATGTCGACGGGAATCGTGATACCGACATCCCCCTGCCCCAGCCGGTCCAGCCCCGCCGCCGCCAGCAGCGTCGCATGAACTTCGCCCGCCGCCAGCTTGGCGAGCCGCGTCGCGACATTGCCCCGGAACAGCGTGATGGTGGCGTCCGGTCGCAACCGCGCCACCTGCGCGGCGCGGCGCGGCGAACTGGTGCCGACCACCGGATTGTCGGGCAGCGCGTCGAAACTGTCTGCTCCGACCAGCTTATCGCGCACATCGGCGCGCGGCAGCATCGCGGCGATACGCATCGCAGCGGGACGCAGCGTTTCCACATCCTTCATGCTGTGGACGGCGAAATCTATGTCACCCTCCGCCAGCGCACGGTCCAATTCCTTGGTCCATAACGCCTTTCCGCCAATTTCCGCCAGTGCGCGGTCCTGTATCCGGTCGCCACTGGTCTGGACGGTGACGATGGCCACGGCGCTATCGGGCCAGCCATGGGTGTCGCACAAAGCGCGGGCGGTCATGCGGGCCTGGGCCAGCGCAAGGGGCGAACCCCTGGTGCCGAGGCGCAACGGTCGGTCGAACAAAATCATATGCGGCTTGCTCTAATGGGCGCGGGCATTAGATGGAAGCGGCAATGACAATCATCCTTGGCCTGGAATCGAGCTGCGATGAAACCGCAGCGGCACTGGTGACGGCCGACGGCAGGATATTGGCGCATCGGCTGGCCACGCAGGAAGAGGCGCACCGCCCCTATGGCGGCGTCGTGCCTGAAATCGCCGCCCGCGCCCATGTTGAGGCCTTGGCGCCCCTGATCGAAGCGGCGCTGACGGATGCGGATATGACGCTCAATCAGGTCGATGTGATCGCCGCGACCGCCGGGCCGGGCCTGATCGGCGGGGTGATGGTGGGTCTGGTGACGGCCAAGGCGCTGGCCCATGCGGCGGGCAAGCCGTTGATTGCGGTCAATCATCTGGAGGGCCACGCCCTTTCGCCCCGCCTGTCCGACCGGACGCTGCAATTCCCCTACCTGCTCTTGCTGGTGTCGGGCGGCCATTGCCAGATTTTGCTGGTGCGCGGCCCCGGCGACTATGCGCGTCTGGCCACCACGATCGACGATGCGGCGGGCGAAGCGTTTGACAAGACCGCCAAGCTACTGGGGCTTGGTTATCCCGGCGGGCCGCAGGTGGAAAAGGCGGCGGCGCAGGGCAATGCCAGGGCCGTTCCCCTGCCCCGCCCGCTGCTCGGCACGGCGGAACCGCATTTTTCCTTCGCGGGCCTCAAAAGCGCGGTCATGCGCGCGGTCCAGTCCGGGCAATATTCGAAACCGGACATTGCGGCGAGTTTCCAGCAGGCGGTGATCGACTGCATGATCGACCGCACCCGCCGCGCGCTGACGCAGGCGGACGGCATGACCGCGCTGGTCGTGGCGGGCGGCGTCGCAGCCAATCAGGCGATCCGCGCCGCGCTCGAACAGCTGGCGGCGGACCATGACCTGCCCTTCGTCGCGCCGCCCTTGTGGCTGTGCACCGACAATGCAGCGATGATCGCCTGGGCCGGGGCGGAGCGCTTCGCCGCAGGACTGATCGACGATCTGACCGTTCCCGCCCGGCCGCGCTGGCCATTGGATCCCGCAGCGGAAAAGGCGCGTGGCGCCGGAGTGAAAGCATGAATGGGCAAGGCATGAAGGCGGGCGTCATCGGAGCCGGCGCATGGGGTACGGCGCTGGCGCAGCTGCTCGCCGCCGACGGGCCGGCCGTGACGCTGTGGGCGCTGGAGACCGAAGTGGTCGACGCGATCAATGGCGGGCAGGAAAATCCGCTCTATCTGCCCGGTATCAAGCTGGCCCCGTCGATCCGGGCGACCGGCGCGATGGCCGACCTTGGCGATTGCGACATGGTGCTGGTCGTCAGCCCGGCGCAACATCTGCGCGATGTCGTCCGTCAGGCTCCAGCCGGTGTGCCGCTGGTCCTGTGTTCCAAGGGGATCGAGGCCGGCTCCGGCCTGCTGATGGGTGAAGTGGCGCGCGCCGTGCAGCCGACGTCGCCCATCGCCGTCCTGTCCGGCCCGACCTTCGCCCATGAAGTAGCCAAAGGCTTGCCGACCGCGATCACATTGGCGTGCGACGATGCCGTGCTGGGCGCGCAACTCGCGGCACGGATTGCCCGCCCGGCGTTCCGGCCCTATCTGTCCGACGACGTGACCGGCGCGGAAATTGGGGGCGCGGTCAAGAATGTGCTGGCGATCGCCTGTGGCGTGGCGGACGGCGCGGGTCTGGGCCTTAATGCCCGCGCGGCGCTGATCAGCCGGGGCTTTGCCGAAATGACGCGCTTTGGCCTGGCGCGCGGGGCGCGGGCGGAGACGCTGGCCGGACTATCGGGGCTGGGCGATCTGGTGCTGACCTGTTCCTCCACCAATTCGCGCAACTTCTCGCTGGGCAAGGGGCTGGGCGAAGGACGTAGCGCCGCTGAGCTCCTGTCCAACCGCCGTACCGTGGCCGAAGGCGCGTTTACCGCCCCGGTGCTGCGCGATGCGGCGCGCGCGGCAGGGGTCGAAATGCCGGTGGTCGAAGCTGTCTGCGCCCTGCTGGCCGACGCTGCACCGCTCGGCACCGTGATCGACGCGCTGCTCGCGCGTCCGTTGCGGCCCGAATAAGCCATCGCGCGCCCGCACCATCATGGCTACATTTGGGTCAACAAACGCGACGACAGAGGGGAATCGATTGGCCGGGCAGCATCCTGCGCCTAAGGACGAGGATGACATCGCCGCCCTGGCGAAGGGCGGGCGGACCAATGTGTTCGGCTTCCTTCTTCGCCTGGCCGCGCGGCTGCCATTCCTGTTCATCGCCGGTCGCGTCTATGGCGCCGAAGCGCTGGGCCGCTTTGCCTATGCCGTGCTGGTGGTGGAATTTGTCGCGCAACTCGCGACGCTGGGGCTGAAGCGCGGGCTGGCGGGGGCGCTCAGCCAGACCGAACGGCCCCACGCCCATGTCGTCACCGACGCAATGCTGGTGACGATGATCGCCGCGCTGGCGGGCGCTGGCCTGCTGGTTGCCTTTCCGCAGGCCATGTTCCCCAATAGCGGCATCAACGGCCTCGACCGGCTGCTGGCGCTGGTCGTCATCGCGGTTGCCGGGTCGGACGTGGCGCTGGCCGCCTGCGCCTATAAATTCGACGTTGGCGCGACAGTGCGGGCGCGCTCTATCATAGAACCCTGGGCCATCAGCATCGGCGCCTTCGCCTTCGCCTTTTATTCGACCCGTGACGGGCTGATCCTGTCCTACGCCGTGTCGATGATCGCCGCCTTCATCGCCTCCATCATTCCGATGGCGCGACATTATGGCCTGCCTGTGGGCTGGCGGCCTGATTCTGGCCGACTGTGGCGGCTGGCGCGGCGCAACCTGCCGCTGGCGGCCGCCGACGGGGTCGAATGGGGATCGCGGCGGCTCGACATGGCCATATTGGGCCTGTTCGTCAGCCCGGCGGTCATCGGCATCTATTATGTCGCGCAACAGGTCGCATCGCTGCCGCAGAAGCTCAAGACCAGCTTCGACCCGATATTGGGCCCGGTCATCACCCGCAATCTGGCGGAGGGCAATCTGGCCGGGATCGCGCGGCAGGTCAGCCAGGTCGGGTTCTGGATCATCGCCGCGCAGGCGGGAATTGCGCTGGCGCTCGGCATCCCCGGCGAAGCGGTGATGGGGCTGGTTGGCCCGCATTTCGTCAGCGGCACCGGGGCGCTGGCCTTCCTGCTGCTGGCCGAAGTGATCGCCGCCACCGCGGTCGTCAGCGAATCAGCGCTGGTCTATATCGCGCGCCACCGCAATTTGATGATCTCGCTCGGCATGATCGGCTGTCAGGCCGTTTTCAGCTTCGCGCTGATCCTGCTCGCCCGTCGACTTGGCCTCCCGGTCATGGCGGTCGCCGCCGCCCCGGCGCTGGCGCTGTGCCTTGCGCTGGCGGTCGGCGCCTTCGTCAAGGCGCGGCTGCTCGCGCGACTGCTCGATGCGCCGATCAACGCCTGGCGCTGGCCGTTGCTCAGCGCAGCAGGCGTTGCCTGCATCGTCGGCGCGGCCTTCGTCGCCCTGCCGCCGCGCCTGGAATGGGTCGAACTGGTCGTCGGCGTCTGGGCGATATTGGGCGCTTATGGCGTGGTCATCTGGCGCTGGGGCTTTGGCCCCGATGACCGCACCCTGTTCCGCAAGCGCAAGGCGGACTGATCAGGCGAACAGCCTGTCGCGGATCACGCCCAGATCATCCTCCGGCCGCGCGCCCCAGTGGGAGATCACTTCGGCCGCCGCCGCTGCACCCAGCGCCAGGCAATCGGCCACGCTGCGCCCGTCGATATGGGCGGCAAGGAAACCGGCGGCGAACAGATCGCCAGCGCCCGTCGTGTCGATGATCTGCGCGACCGGCGCGGCGGGTGCCTCGTAACGCATGCCATCGACGATCGCGACCGCACCCTTTTCGCTGCGGGTCGACACCAGCACCGGCACCTTGGCCGCCATCGTCGCCACGGCCTTGTCGAAATCGTCGATCTGCGCGAGCGACTGGATTTCGCCTTCATTGGAAAAAAGGATGTCGATCTGGCCATGATCGATCAGGTCCAGAAAATCGGCGCGATGCCGGTCGATGACGAAATTGTCGGACAGGGTGAAGGCGACCTTGCGCCCCGCACCGCGCGCCGCGTCGATCGCCGCCCGCATCGCCGCGCGCGGCTGCTGCGGGTCCCACAAATAGCCTTCCAGATAGAGGATGCCGGCCGACCGGATCATGTCGAGGTCGAGCGCGGCTTCGGGCAAAAATTGCGATGCGCCCAGAAAGGTGTTCATCGTGCGCTGCGCGTCGGGGGTCACCAGAATCAGGCAGCGGGCGGTAGGCACGTCGCCAGTCATCGCCGGTGTGTCGAACCGGATGCCGAGCGCGCGAACGTCATGGGCGAATACCGTGCCCAGCTGATCGTCATTCACCTGGCCGATAAAGCCGCACGTCTTGCCCAGCGCGGCGAGTCCCGCCAGCGTGTTGGCAGCTGATCCGCCGCTGATTTCCTTGGCCTGGGGCATGTCGGCATAGAGCGCTTCGGCCATATCGGCGTCGATCAGCTGCATCCCGCCCTTGGTCAGCGCATGTTCGGCCAGAAAGGCGTCATCGCTGCGCGCGAGAACATCGACAATGGCGTTGCCGATGGCGACGACGTCAAGCGTCGGGGCCGAAACTGAAGCGGAAGCGGTCACGCAAAATCCTTATGGTACGGGGAATGTCCGGGTGCCGTCTCTATCGGCGCGCGTGTCGCCATGCAACAGCGTGCGATTGACGGGCCTCGCGACAGGCAGGATAAGGACGCGATGGTCCTGACCGCCGCGCTGCGCGCCTTCCCGCTGATCTTCCATGCCGCCGCCAGGCGGCTGCTGGTCAAGACATTGTTGCTGACGCTTCTGGTCTTTGCCCTGCTGGCGGTGGGGCTGTGGGCAGGATTCCATGCGCTGCGCCTCCACTATGGCTGGGGCGGTGGCGGCCTGGCGGAGGCGGCGGCGACCGCGCTGATTGTCGTCGCGGCAGGATGGCTGCTGTTCCGCGCGACCGCGATGGCGGTGATGGGCCTGTTCGCCGACGACATTGTCGCCGCCGTCGAGAGCGACAGTTACCCGGGCGCTGCGGCCCATGCGCGCCCGGTCGGACCGGCGCGCAGCATCCGCTATGCGCTGGCCTCGGTCGCGCGAACGATCGGCTGGAACCTGCTGGCGCTGCCTGCCTATATCGCATTGCTGGTGACAGGCGTGGGGACGATCGGGCTGTTTCTGGCGCTCAACGCCTATCTGCTGGGCCGCGATCTGGCCGACATGGTGGAGCCACGCCATCCCGGCCATCCGCCGATCCCGCGCGGCAGCCGATGGCTTCTGGGGCTCGCTTCGGCGCTTCTGTTCCTTGTCCCGCTGGTCAACCTGCTTGCGCCGATCTGGAGCGCGGCTATGGCGGTCCACATGCTGCACGGCGTCAGAAGGAAGCCTGTATGAACGCCCCCCGCCTTACCCTGATCGCGCTGCTGTCGCTGCCGCTTGCCGCCTGTGGCGCTGGCAGCGTGGTGCCGCAGACCGGAATATCGCCCCCACCCGCCGGTCCCCCGGCCAGCGCCTTTGGCAAGCCCGGCCCCTTGATGGGCGCGGACGCGCGCGCCCTGACCCAGATGTTCGGCACGCCCCGGCTCGACATTCGCGAGGCAACGGTACGCAAGCTGCAATTTGCCAATGGCCGCTGCGTCCTAGACACCTATCTCTACGCCCCCGCACGCGGCAAGGAGCCGGTGGTCACCCATGTGGACGCGCGCTCGCCTACTGGCACGGATGTCGATCCGTCTGCCTGCGCAACGGCGTTGCGGGCGCGCTAAACCGACAACCGCCCGATCGCCCAGGCCGCCGCTTCCGCCACCACCGGATCATCATCGCCCGCCAGCGCCTGCAACCGGCCCAGCAAGCGCACGTCGCCGCTATTGCCCGCCGCAATCGCCGCATTGCGCACCATGCGATTGCGGCCGATGCGCTTGATGGGGGAGCCGGAGAAGATTTCGCGAAACGCGGCATCGTCCAGCGCGAGCAAGTCGGCAAGGGCAGGCGCGGCGAGTTCGGCGCGGCCCACGAACGCCTTGTTCGCTGCGGCCTGATCGGCAAATTTGTTCCAGGGACAGACCGCCAGGCAATCGTCGCAACCATAGATGCGGTTGCCTATGCCTTCGCGCAGTTCGTGCGGGATTGGCCCCTTATGTTCGATCGTCAGATAGGAAATGCAGCGGCGGGCATCGACGACATAGGGGGATGGGAAGGCATCGGTCGGGCAGGCCGTCTGGCAGGCGGTGCAACTGCCGCAATGGTCGACCTCCGGCGCGTCGGGTTCCAGCGCGATTTCGGTGTAGATCGCCCCCAGAAACAGCCAGCTGCCATGCTGGCGGCTGACCAGATTGCTATGCTTGCCCTGCCAGCCCAGCCCAGCCCCCTGCGCCAGCGGCTTTTCCATGACCGGCGCTGTATCGACGAACACCTTGAGCGCGCCGGGTTGCTGATCCACCAGCCAGCGGGCCAGGCTTTTCAGACCCTTTTTGACGACATCATGATAGTCCTTGCCCTGCGCATAGACGGATATGCGCGCGCGGTCCGGTACGTCCGCCAGCGCCAGCGGATCGCGCCCTGGCGCATAGCTCATCCCCAGCATGACGACGCTGCGCACGTCCGGCCACAGGCCGCGTGGCGATCCACGTTGCCCCGCGCGCTCCTCCATCCACAGCATGTCGCCATGATGGCCCGCATCCAGCCATTCGCCCAGCCGCTTCCCGGCCTGCGGTGCCACGTCCGCAGGCGCGATGGCGCAGGCGGCAAAGCCCAGCGACGCGGCCTGCACCTTCAGACGGGTTTCCAAGCTTTCCATTTGCGTTGGCATGGGGGGACACTATCAGGAGCGGATGAACGGCGACACTCCGGCCCCGCCCCTCCGCTATGCGCTCGAAGGCCATGGCCTTGTCAAGACATTCGGCAGTTTCCGCGCGGTCGACGGCGTCGACATCGCCGTGCCTGCCGGGTCCATCTATGGCGTGCTGGGGCCAAATGGCGCGGGCAAGACGACGCTGCTGCGCACCCTGCTGGGCATCATCGACCCGGACGAAGGCACGCGGTCGCTGCTGGGCGACCCCGCCCCGCTGCGGATGGCGCGGCAGGTCGGCTATCTGCCGGAAGAGCGCGGGCTTTATCCGTCGATGAAGGCGTTTGAGGCGATCGCATTCATGGGCGCGCTGCGCGGGTTGCCGCTGAAGCAGGGCCGCGAACGGGCGCGGGCGATGCTGGAGGGGCATGGCATGGGCGGCGCGATCGACAAGCCGATCCGCCAGCTGTCCAAGGGCATGGCGCAGACGGTGCAATTGTTCGGGACGATCATCCACGAACCCCGGCTGATCCTGCTGGACGAGCCTTTTTCTGGGCTGGATGCGATCAATCAGGAGAAGCTGGAGGCGCTGATTCGCGAGCAGGCGCGGCGGGGCGTCACCATCCTCTTTTCCACCCATGTCATCGCCCATGCCGAACGGCTGTGCGAACGGATCGCCATCGTTGCGGGCGGACGCATAAGATTCGAGGGGACAGTGGCTGACGCGCGCGACAAGCTGCGCCCGCAGGTGCGGCTGCGCACCAAAGCCGGTGACTGGGCGTGGCGGCGCGCGCTGCCCGCCGATACCGTCGTGGAGGATGGCGCATGGCATTTCGCCCTGCCGGATGACGGGATCGAGCCGCTGTTACGCGCACTGCTGGATGGGCAGGCGGGGATTGAAAGCCTGTCGATCGAACGACCCGGCCTGCACGACGCCTTCGTCGCCATCGCCGGTGCCGCGACCGCGCGCCAGATGGAAGAAGCGCAGGCACGGGAGCAGGACGCATGAGAGAGATGCTGCGCGCCGCGCTGGTCATCGCCAGGCGGGACTTCACCGCCGTCGTGCTGTCACGCACCTTCATGCTGTTTCTGCTCGGCCCGTTGCTGCCCATTCTGATCGGCATGGCCCTTGGCGGCCTGGGCGAGAAGATTGCCAGCACAGACCTGCGCCCGCTGGTGGGCATCGCCATGCCAGCGGGGGAAGCCGCGAAGCTGGAGCGCGCCCATGCCCGTCTGACCGAACGGATGGGAGATCAGGCGCTGGTCCGGCTGCGGCGCGTGCCGCTGACCCCGGCACCGCGCGAGCAGTTGGCGCGCCCTGATTCGGCGGTGGTGGCGATCCTTTCCGGATCGGTCGCGCACCCGATCCTGACCGGCAAAGCGGAAGATCTCGACAAGTTGCAGGGCGATATGAGCCTGATCGCCAGCGCGGCGCAAGCTGAACATACGCTCCGACTCGTGCAGGTGGAGCGGCAGGAGGTCGCCAAGAGCCTTGGCGCGCAGGCGCAGGCGCGGTTGCTGATCGGCCGCATAGCGCAGGTGGTGATGTTTTTCCTGACGATCCTGCTGGCGGGAATGATCCTGTCCAATCTGGTTGAAGAAAAGACGAACAAGATCATAGAGATATTGGCGGCCGCCGTACCGATAGACGCGATTTTCCTGGGCAAGCTGATGGCGATGCTGGCGATGAGCTTTGTCGGCATCGCCTTTTGGGGCGGCACCGCCTTCGCGATCTTCCTGGCGCTGCATGGGGGCGGGTCCAGCCTGCCAGCCCCCGCGGTGGGCTGGCCGATATTCCTGATCCTTGCCACCCTCTATTTCGCTATGGCCTATACGCTGCTGGGATCGCTGTTCCTGGGGATCGGCGCGCAGGCGGCTACGGTGCGCGAAGTGCAGACGCTGAACATGCCGGTGACCATGGGGCAGATGCTGATCTTCTTTTTCGCCAATTACGCCGTCGACCATATGGGATCACCCGCGGAGGTCGCGGCGACGATCTTTCCGTTCAGTTCACCCTTCGCGATGATCGCGCGCGCGGCGCAATCCGATGCGCTGTGGCCGCATCTGCTGGCGCTGCTGTGGCAGGCGGCGTTCGTGGCGCTGATCATCCGGGTGGGTGTGCTGCTGTTCCGCCGCCATGTCATGCAATCGGGGGGCAGCTGGTGGAAACGCCTGTTCAGGAACACGACAGGCTGAACCATGTTTAATGGCGTCATGAACCGGCGATTCTTCTTGGGCGGCATAGCGACCGGCGCGATGGCGCTGGGCTGGTGGCGGCTGGGCCTTGGCACGGCGGAGGCCGCCTATCCCTATGCCCTGAGCGATGCGGAATGGCGCAAGCGGCTCTCGCCGCTCGCCTATAATGTGCTGCGCAAGCAGGCGACGGAGCATCCCTTCACCAGCCCGCTCAACAAGGAACATCGCGCGGGCATTTTCGCCTGCGCTGGATGCGGACAAAAATTGTTCAGCTCCAAGACGAAGTTCGACAGTGGCACTGGCTGGCCCAGCTTCTACGCGCCACTGCCTAAGGCGGTGGGCACCAGTCGCGATTTCGCACTGGGCTATCCCCGGACCGAGGTCCATTGCGCGCGCTGCGGCGGGCATCTGGGCCATGTTTTCGACGATGGGCCAAAGCCCACGGGTCTGCGCTATTGCATGAACGGCGTCGCGCTCAGCTTCGTGGCGGCCTGATCCGGTAGATTTTCAGCGGACCTTTGGTCGGCAGGGGTTCCAGCCATTGCGGTATCCTGCCGCGCGCCAGCATCGCCGCCAGACCCTTGCCATTGGCTTGGCCATAGAGGCGATATTCGTTGAGCCCGTCACAGGTCACGACATAGCGCGCGCTGGTTGCGCCGATCACTCTTCTTGCCTGGTCCGGTGCATCGACAAAGCCTTCGATCACCGCCGTAATCCCCGCTGCATTGCGGTGATGGGCCGTGCCGATGACGCTATGGCGGGTCTGGACGAGAATGTCGGGGCCAAGGTCGATCGGCGCGAACAGGGTCGTGGGTGCCAGGGTGCGCAGCGGGGCCAGCACCGTGGCCGCGCGGCAATTGGCGCTGGCATTTCGGGCCGGTTCGGGCGTCGCGGCCAACGCCACCCACAGCGCGCAGAGGCCAGCCGGGGTCAGCAGCACGAGTGCGACCGAACCGCCTATCCGCACCATAGCGCTGGCGGACGCCTGCACCCGGCGGAACAGGGTGACCAGCAGCCAGGCGGTGCCGGGCAAAGCGAACAGATGCGCCACGGACACGGCCCGCATGACCATGATCGCGACCAGCATCGTTCCGGCCAGCAGCAGCGCCATTGTCAGCCAGCGCATCCGCACCGGGCCGCTGGCCGCGCGCGCCGCCAATAGCGTGGCGATCAGGCCCAATAGCGAGGGAAGCAGGATGACGCCCACCATCAGCCGGCTCTGTTCCCAGATCGGCCGCCCCTCCATGACCTGCAAATACCAGAGTTTATAGGCCAGCGGTCCCAACGCCGCGAAGGGATCACCCGACAGGCACGCCCCGCCGGTCAGCAGGAAGGTCGCCAACGCCGCGCCGCCCCCGATCGCGCCGACCAGGCAGCGACGTAGTGCGGTGGACGGGCCGATCAATCTTGCGGCGGCAGGCGTCGCAACCGCCAGCGCGACCAAGGGCCAGACATAGACGAAGGAGAGCGCGTCGCACTGCCGCTCCAGTACGGTAGATGGCCCACGCAATAATATGAGCGGGATCAGCGCGGCTGCGCCCAGTGCGACAGTGAAGCCGACGAAGCGCGGCGTTTCGGCCCGGTCGATCCAGTGGCGCAGGGCAAACAGCGCAGCGAACAGCGCTGCATAGGGCAGCCCTTCGCTCGAAATCTGGAGCCAGAGCGCCAGTGCCAGCCCTGAAACGACGCCCCCGCGCACCGGGCGCAAGTCCATCGCCCCGCCCAGTGCCAGCGCGGCTGCCATGATCTGCCAGCCATGATGGTCGATCCTGAGCGGCGTGAACTGGACCAGGATCGACGGGGCGGTCAGCAGCAGGATGACGGCCAGCAACGCCACGATCGTCCCGGCAATCCGGCGCGTGGCGACGAACAGCGCTGCGGTCAGCCCGCCCAGCAGCAGCAGCGGCACGACGGCGCAGGCGACCAGTTCCGCCATGGCCATGCCCAGCAGCGGGCGCAGCAGCAGGATCAGCGCCGCGATCGGCATGTCGACGATCCGCGACCAGTGCATCGGCCCGCCTATGGGCGGGTTCACGCGATGCTGGCTGACATCCCAGAAGGCCTGCCCGCCTATCCAGTCGCGGACCTGCACCAGACGCATGGCGTCATCGGGATCGCGAAAGCCAAGCGTGGCGAAATCGCCCCGGAACAGCCACAGCATAGCCGCGCTGCACAGCAGCCAGGCAAGTAGCGCCAGCAGCGCTGCCCGCTTTCCGTCAGGCGCGGGCAAAGATGCCATATTTGCGGATCGCATAAACGGTAAGGAAGCTGACCGGCACAGACAGCAATTTTGCGATCGCCGGCGCAACGCCGATCAGGCTCAGCCCGCCGACCATGGAAAGGGTAATGCCCATCCCCAGCAGGGCGCTCGCCACAAACCCGGCGCGCTGCGCGTGGGTCGGGCCGGTGCCGGTATCGAACACGAAACGGATGCTGATGGTCCAGTGGACGAGCAGACCGACGGCATAACCGCCAAACGCCGCCAGCATGGGGGCGGCGCCGACATGGTCGAGCATCAGGAACAGCGCCATGTCGCTCGACAGCGCGCAGATGCTGGCCAGCAGATAGCGGGCAAACATCAGACGCGAAACCAGCGCCACCAACATGCGCACCGGATCAGGCAGCCTTCAGGCGCGACGGGACGGCGCGGGTGCTGGCAAGCGCAGCCTGCGCGTCGGCGTCCTGACCTTCTTCCCCGGCCTCATGATATTCGGCATCTTCATTGACCGACCAGACGTCATGGATGCGTGCGCCCGCAACGATGTTGCGCACGGTCAGCATCGCCGTCATCATCGCATGGTCCTGATTATTATAGCGGTGCATGCCGTTGCGACCGACCATGTGCAACGTGGGATAGCGCGCTTCCAGTTCGGTGCGCATCGCCTGCACATTGGCGGCATAGGCGTCGTCATAGACCGGATAGGCCTTTTCCTGCCTTACCACCGCGCCGCCCACGACATCGCCGGGGTTGCACAGGCCCAGCTGCGCCATTTCCTTCGTCGCCAGCGCGACCAGATCGGCGTCGGACGAAGCCCACAGGCCGTCCCCTTCAAAGCAGAAATATTCCAGCCCCACACAGGCGAGCGTCGGGTCCGGCACCATCTCTGGCGACCAGCTGCGGAAATTCTGGATACGCCCGACCTGCACCTTGCTGTCGTGGATATAGATCCAGTTGTCGGGGAAAATATCTTCCCCCTTGACCATCAGCGCCACGGTCAGGAAATCGCGATATTTAAGGTCCATCGCCTCAGGCAAGGTCGCGGGCAGCGGATGGATGCGCCCGGCCAGTTCGCGCATGGGCGCGGACGAAATGACATGCGCGGCATTGATGATGACCTCACCCTCCGGCCCCTGCGCCACCAGCCGCCAGCGATCGGTGCCCTGGTCCTGCTCCAGCCTTTTGAAGCTGTGCGCCATCAACACCTGATTGCCGCCATCGACCACATGATCGCGCGCCTTTTCCCACATCATGCCGGGGCCAAGGCGGGGATAGCGGAATGTTTCCAGCAGCGTCTTGGTCGCCATGCCGTCATTGGGTTTCTTGTTGAGGCCAAGCGAGCGTTTCAGCCCGTCGGTGACGGCGCCCCAGAGTGACAGACCCTTGATCCGCTGCGCTGCCCAGTCCGCCGACATTTCATCGCACGGCATCCCCCACACCTTCTCGGTGTAAGTCTTGAAGAAGATCGAGAAAAGCTTGTGCCCGAACGCATTGACGGTCCAGTCCTGAAAGGAGCGGACATTGCGGTTGGGCAGCAGCTTCGCCTTGGCAAAGCTCGCCATGCAGAGCGTCGAGCGCCAGATGCCCAGATTCCACAGCGCCTCGAACGCGCGCAGCGGGTAGCTGTAGAATTTGCCCTCATAATAGATGCGGCTCATCCGCGGGCGCTGGATGAAGTCGTCGGGCAATATCTCGTTCCACAGGTCCACGACCTGCTGCGATTTCGAAAAAAAGCGATGGCCGCCAATATCGAAGCGGAAACCGTCCAGCTCGACCGTGCGGCTGATGCCGCCGACATAGACCGGGTCTTTTTCTATCACCGTGACGCTATAACCCTGCTTGGTCAGCAGATAGGCCGCGGTCAGGCCCGCCGGGCCTGCGCCGATGATGGCGACGTCCACGCTTTGGTCGATACGCGGCATGACAGGCAATTCCCCCGGATGGTCATTCGTGATCCTGGGAGTGAAGGAAATATTCTAAGGAGTGGTTAATGCGCGGTAAGGATCAGACAGCAAACGCGCCATCGGGCAACAACAGAAAGGGCCGCCCCGCGACGCGGAACGGCCCCCTGCAGTCCCCTTCGTGAGGGGAACCGGGCAGATGATCAGCCCTGGCGCTGGGCCATGGCGTTAAGATCGCTGCGAGCGCCGGTCAGTGCCTCGCCAAAGCAATTGCGATAATCCTGGGTCACGGGGATGATCGAGCCGTTAACGAAACCGCAGACCTGCTTGGCGGCGCGGGTGACGCGATAGTCGGCGCGGCGCAAACCGGCGGTGCTGGCGAGGTTCAAGTCAGCGACCGAAACGGCAATCGAGCGTGTTTCCGTGCCCGCACGACCATCGACGATCACATCCATATTGTCATTGCCCGCACTCGCCACGCCGGGCAGCGCAAGGGCCATCGTGGCGGCCAGCGCCACCAGCGTCTTTGCAGTCATCCTGTTTCTCCTGTCGAACATGCTTTTCTGATTGTCCGCCCCACGTCTGACGTGGAAGTAGGGTCGCGCTCTAAATAAGCGCACAGGCTGTTGTTGAAAAGAGGCCAGTTGATAAAAAATGGCAGAAAACCGTTATTTTGCGGATGCGAAGGGATTGGTGCTTGACCTTTTTCCGTGCTTCGCAAGAGATAGCCCATGCGCCTGACCCGCCTGTTTCCTGTCCTGCTCCTGCTGCCACTGGTCTGCAGCTGCTCCTATAGCGTGATGCCTGACTGGCTGGTCGAGAAGCTGGGAGGGCCGAAGCGGACGGGGCAATATGCTCATGAGCTGCTGAATGAAGCTTATGTCGTTGAACGGTTGAGATTAAAACTGGCACCCCCGGTTCAGGATGGCGCGATACGATTGCAGATTGCGCCTGCTTTCGGCCGCTACGACTATGTTTTGGATTTCACGCCACGCCCGGCCAACTGCCTTATGTTGTGGCGTGATCGTGATTTTGATGATGCCGAGATTAAAAGAAGATGCGACATTATCGTCGTGCGTGTTTGGCGCAGTGCATCAGAAAATGAGGACAACCAATAAGCGGCGGAAAGCCGCGCATTCTATGTTCCAGAAGAGGATTATCGCGATGTCATTCAATCTTTCAACAGCCGCCTGAAAAGTTGGCGGGGGCGAAGATTAGGCATGACAGACGGCACATGGGTTGGGCTGGAGCAATCGCATAAAGGCAGGATCGGTTCGATGACGGCGAATGCTGGAGAGATGCCTTCAGACAATCCCCTGTCCCAGCTTACGCGTGATGCCCACCGACTGGTGCTGGCTTATGGGCCAACTAATTTCTTCCCAAGGTCCTATGATTGGCACAGCATCGCTGATCCGAGCGCGCCCTGCTGGGGCAGACTCGCCGTCGATCCTGACGGCATGGGCGAAGGCGACGATGCTTGCGCGGCCTCGTTCAAGGCGAAGCCGCGATGACACCCGCTCTCAATGCCGGAAGTGGCGCATCCCGGTGAACAGCATGGCAAGGCCCGCTTCATCGGCGGCGGCGATGACTTCATCGTCGCGGATCGATCCGCCCGGCTGGATCACCGCAGTGGCCCCCGCTTCGACCGCAGCCAGCAGGCCGTCGGCGAAGGGGAAGAAGGCGTCGGAGGCGACCGCCGAACCTATGGTGCGCGGTTCGCTCCAGCCTGCCTTTTCAGCCGCATCCTTGGCTTTCCACGCAGCAATGCGCGCGGATTCCAGCCGGTTCATCTGACCTGCGCCGACACCGGCGGTGCTGCCACCCTTGGCATAGACGATGGCGTTGGACTTCACATGCTTGGCGACGGTCCAGGCGAAGAGGCAGTCGGCCAGTTCCTGTTCGGTCGGTTCGCGCTTCGTCACGACTTTCAGCGCGTCGCGGCTGATCCGGCCATTGTCGCGGCTCTGCACCAGCACCCCGCCCGCGATCGTCTTGAGCTGGAGGCCGGGGCGCGCGGGATCGGGCAGGTCGCCGGTCAGCAGCAGGCGCAGATTCTTCTTCTTGGCAAAGATGGCGCGCGCCGCGTCATCGGCGTCGGGCGCGGCGACGACTTCGGTGAAGATACCGCTGATCGCTTCGGCGGTCGGGCCGTCGAGCGGGCGGTTGACGGCGATGATGCCGCCAAAGGCCGACACGCTGTCGCAGGCGAGCGCAGCCTCATAGGCCTCGATCAGGGTCGCGCCGGTCGCCACGCCGCACGGGTTGGCATGCTTGACGATCACCACGGTCGGCGGGCCATCGCGAAATTCGCTGACCAGCTCCAGCGCGGCGTCAGCATCGTTATAATTGTTGTAGGACAGTTCCTTGCCCTGAATCTGCTTCGCCTGGGCAATGCCGTTGGCCGACGGACCAGTGGGCAGATAGAGGGCGGCGGACTGATGCGGATTTTCGCCGTAGCGCAGCGTAGTGCCAAGCGTACTGGCAACGGCCAGCGTTTCAGGAAACATCACGCCCTGATCGGCAAAGGCGAACCAGCTGGCGATCATCGAATCATAGGCCGCAGTCGCCGCATAGGCCTTGGCCGCCAGCATCCGGCGGAAGTCGTAGCTGGTCGCCCCGCCCTTCTCATCCATTTCCGCGATCAGCCGGGCATAGTCGGCCGGGTCGGTGACGATCGCCACGCTCTCATGATTCTTGGCCGCAGAGCGCACCATGGACGGCCCGCCAATATCGATATTCTCGATAATCTCCTCGCGCTCCGCCCCCTTGGCGACGGTCGCGGCGAAGGGATAGAGATTGACCACGACCAGATCGATCGCACCAATCTGATGCTCGTCCATCGACGCAACATGCTCAGGGTTGTTCCGCACGGCCAGCAGCCCGCCATGCACCTTGGGATGCAGCGTCTTGACCCGGCCGTCCATCATTTCGGGGAAGCCGGTCAGGTCGGAAATATCCATGACGGTCAGGCCCGCATCGCGCAGCGCCTTGGCCGTGCCGCCGGTCGACACCAGCTCCACCCCATGCTTCCCCAGCGCCTGCCCCAATTCGATAAGGCCAGCCTTGTCCGACACGGACAGCAGGGCGCGCTTGATGGGATAGTCGGTCATGAGGAAAGGCTTTCTGGTTGCAGGACGAGTTTGCGCCGGTCCCTTAAGGGCAGATGGCGGAAAAATACAGCCCTGGAAGGCGATGACGGCGAAAGCCGATCAAGGCCGAGGCCTCACCCAACCCGCTTGAACAGCCACCCGATGCTCGATCCGCCGGGCAGCGCCTCGCTGGTCACCACCATCTGCTTGGTCGGATGCGGCCTGCCGTCGCCATCGACCCACAGGCTGTCCTCGACGGTCAATATGCCGGTGCCGGTGCGGAACTGCCACAACGCGCCCATATCGATGCGCAGCAGCGCGCCCTGATTGTCCGCGGTCAGCGTCGGTTCGACGCCCGGCGCCAAGTGAAAACGCAAAACGGCCGGGAGTTTGGCGGGCTTGCGACGACGCTGCGCCGGGGTCAGCATATCCTCGCCGCGGATTTCCTTGCCATCGCCGCTGACCAGCAGCAGGCGGCGGTGGACATAGCCGATGCGGCGGACATAGCCGTCATGGGACAGGTCGACCCGGCTGCCATTGTCCAGTTCCTGCCGGTTCAGTTCCACTTCGGTAACGCCGCGCCCCAGCGTGCCGTCGGGCATCAGCGCGGTGCTGTTGCAATCGTCCAGCACCAGCGTGCTGTGCGCGGCGGTCGTGCGCAGCCCCTGCGCCAGATCGCGGGGTATCCATGCCCCCTCAAGTCCCGCGCCGCCGCAATTGACGATCAGGCGATGGGGGCCATCGCTGATTTCGATCGCGCCGGTCGAGGCGCAGCCTGCGTCGGCCAGCCGCGCGACCGGCGGCGGCGCGGCGTCGATCTGGACCACGCTCGCGCCCGCCGCGATCCGCTGATAACCCCAGTCCCGCGCCTGCCGCAGCGGCCGGGCGCGCACCCGGCTGGCCGCGATGACAGCATTGACGATCGCAGGGTCGATCGCGCCCGCGCCCTGCCAGTTGCCAAGGCCGCCATCGCCATGGGTCAGACCCAGCAAGGCGGGGACGATGCGGTTCAGCCCGTCATAGAGGAAGCCGGGAGCCGTTTCGCGCCGTACGTCATAGACCGTGCGCAGCATGGACAGCGCCATCACCGCCTCTACCTGCGCCAGCGGTGACCGGGAAACGATGCCGCCATCGGGGTAGAATCCGCTGTCGATCGCGCGTTTCAGGCCCGCTTCGCCGAACAATTTGCGCGCCGCGCCGCCAGGCATCAGCATGGAAGCGGCGACGATCGCGCTCCAGCCGACGATGCGCGGCAGGCCCATGGGCGCCTTGTCGGCGATACGGTCCAGATGCCGCGCGGTGCGGGCGATGCAGTTGAGGACCAGCGAACGATAGACCAGATCGCTAGACGACAGGATCAGCGGCGCATGGGCAGTCCAGAAGAAGAGCCGCCAGCCTGCATTGTCCGCGCGCCAGGCCTGTTCGCTGGGCGTTTCGGCATGCACGGCCAGCCATTTGCGCATGACATTTTCGGCGATCGGCGCGGCCTGTTCGCGACTGGCGACGCTCGCCAGATCGCGCAGCCAGCGGAAACTATGCAGATAATCGGCAAAGGCGGGATCAAGGTCCAGCCGCGCGAAATCGAGCGTGTCGATAATCTGCTTCTTGCCGCGAAACAGGAAATAGCCCGCGCGGATCGCCTGCCCCGCGCGCGTGTCGCCGGGCAATTCGTCATCGGGAACGGCAAGCAGCTTGAGCGGATATTTGCCGCGCAGCTTGCGGCCGTGGATCGGCGTTTTCCAGCTGAGCAGATAGAAATGATTGGCGATCTTCTGCGCCAGCGACAGCCCCTTGTCATCCGCGACGCGGATGAGACGCTTGCCCTGTTCGATGCCGTCGTCGCTGCTTTCCGGAGCGGCGGGTTCGGGCACCTTGCGGGCGGACATGCGCCGGACCTCGTTCACCCGCCCCGCAGCTTCCGTATATTGTCGGCATAGGCCGATGGCCCGCCGCGGAATGTCGCGGTGCCCGCGACCAGCACGTCGGCCCCGGCGGCGATCGCCTTGGGCGCGGTGGTGAAATCAATGCCGCCATCGACCTGCAACCGTATGTCGCGCCCGCTCTTGTCGATCATCTTGCGACAGGCTTCGATCTTGCGCAGCTGGTTCTCGATGAAGCTCTGCCCGCCAAAACCGGGATTGACGCTCATGACCAGGATCAGGTCGACATCGTCAATCAGATAATCGAGCATCTTGGCGGGCGTACCGGGGTTCAGCACCACACCAGCCTGAACGCCCAGCGACTTGATATACTGGATCGAGCGGTGGATGTGCGGCCCCGCTTCGGGATGGACGGTCAATATGTCCGCGCCCGCCTGCGCAAAAGCGTCGAGATACTGATCGACCGGAGAGATCATCAGATGGACGTCGAACGTCTTTTTCGTGTGCGGTCGCAACGCCTTGACCACTGCCGGGCCGATCGTGATGTTCGGCACGAAATGGCCATCCATCACGTCGATATGGACCCAGTCGCAGCCCGCTTCGTCAATCGCGCGGACTTCCTCGCCCAGACGGGCGAAGTCGGCAGAGAGGATGGAGGGCGAGATCAGGATCGAGGGTGTCATTAACCGTTCGCCTTAGCTATGCCTCGGTCCAAGGGCAACGGGTGATTTGGATGCGGCGCAAGGAACGCGCCCAAGCCGCTATAACATAACGAAAATCGTTGGATCTAGCCGGTGCGAAGGGGTGGTACCGCGCGGCAGCATCTGTTTGACGCCGTGCAGGCCGATCACCTCCTGCCCATCGTCCAGTACCGGCGCGGCGATCAACCGCATGGCGCACGCCCCAATCCCGTCGGCCTGATGAATGTCGACATCCAGCGTAAAGCCCCGCTTGTGGCGAATGGCATAGGTGCGCAGCCGCTCCATCGCCTCGCGCGAATCCGGGGCATAGAGCGATACGGACAGGGCGCGTGGCACGGGAATATGCCGCTCCAGCCCGAAAATATCATAGACGCCGGCCGTCCAGGTCAGGCTGTCATCGGTCAGGTCGCAATGCCAAAGGCCCAGCCCCCGTTCCGCCAGCGCCGCATCGTTGCGCGCCAGCGATGGGTCCAGCATCACCGGGGCGAGATGTTCGTGCAGGTCGTAGAGCGGCCAGCTATGGTGCAAAGGCAAGGGTTCGATCGGACGCACGGCGCACCTTCCAGACAGGGAATGGTCATCCTAAGCGCTCCATGGTTAAGGCTTAGTTCGTTGCTTTTGCAAGGCGCGCGATAAAAAATCCGTCCGCGCCGCCCTGGGTCGCCAATGTGTCGGGCAGCGTGCGTAGCCAGCCTTGCGACGTGGGGATCATGCCGTCGGGCAATTCGCCAGCCTGCGCCGGCACCAGCGCAAAGTCCGGGCGGGCGGCCAGCAATCGGGCGATCTGTTCCTCCCCTTCCGCCTGTTCCAGCGAGCAGGTGGCGTAGAGCAGCACCCCGCCAGGCTTCAACCAGTCGGCGGCGCGGGCGAGCAACGCGCCCTGCAACTCCGCCAGCTCGGCAATCTGGCGCGGGCCGATACGGTGCAGCACGTCAGGATGACGGCGATAGATGCCGGTCGCGGTGCAGGGCGCGTCGAGCAATATGGCGTCGACCGGCTGGTCCGGCTGCCACTGGCGCAGGTCGGCCTGCACGACATCGGCGGGCAGGCCGGTGCGGATCAGGTTTTCGGTCAGCCGCTCCAGCCGCTTTTTCGACTGGTCGATCGCGGTCACGCGCCATCCGGCCGCCGCCAGTTGCATCGTCTTGCCGCCGGGGGCTGCGCACAGATCCAGCACATGACGCCCTTCCCCGGCACCCAACAGACGTGCCGGGCAGGATGCGGCAACATCCTGCACCCACCACGCGCCATCGGCAAAGCCAGGCAGATCGGGAATATTGGCCCCGTCGGGCAGGCGGACATGGCCGGGGGCCAGGCTGACGCCGCCCAGTTGCGCGGTCCATTCGGCGGTGGCGGCCGGATCGCGCAGGCTCACGTCCACAGGCGGGCGGATGGCATAGGCGCGCGCGGCTGCCTCCACCATCGCGCTGCCCCATTGGGCGGCCCAGCGATCGGCGACGGCGGCGGGCAGGGTCGGCGGATCGGGCAGCACCGGCGCGCTGCGCGTCACCGTGCCGAACACGCCATGGACCAGCTTGCGCGGCCCGCCATCGACCAGCGGCAGCGCCGTGGCGATCGCGGCGTGCGGGGCGGTGCCCAGCACCAGCACCTGCACCAGTGCGATGCGCAGCACCATGCGCGCCTTGGCATCATCGGGCAGCGGCAGGCGTGTCGCGCCGTCGATCAGCGCGTCGAGATCGGGCAGGTGGCGCAGCACTTCAGCAGCAATGGCATGGACCAGCGCCCGGTCCGCGCGGTCGGCCAGTCCCTGGCAGGCGCCATGCAGCGCGATCTCCAGCGGGTCGCCGCGCCGCAACACGGCATCGAGCAGTTTGAGGGCGGAACGACGCGCGGGCAGGCCGGGGACGTCAGCGGGGCGGGAAGATTGAGCCATGGGGCAGCGCCTAGGCGATTTTGGACGGATAAGATAGGTTCGCCATGCCACCCCGCCCTTGCGCTTGGATCGGCGCTCGCCCAAATGAAGGCACTGACACAGGGCGCTGCCGTAGCGCTCCGCAATCGAAAGGCGGCTTCATGGGACATTATAATGGCAAGCGCCCCGCGCATGTGCAGCCGCCCGCCCACCTGTCCAAAAGCCCGCCCGTGCCGCAGCCGGACCCGATCGACAACCCGCCTCAGCCTCAGGAAGAGTTAAGCCCGGTTCGCTACGGCGATTGGGAACGCAAAGGCTTAGCGATTGATTTCTAAGCGATAGGCCAATCGGCTCGCCGCCAATATTGCACAATTTCCGATGTTCCGTGCCACCGCCACGAGCGATGGCGCCTGCTGCTCTGGCCTATCCGTCTCCGTCTGCGCAGGACAGGGATGAATAAGGAGAATGGGGCGTGGGCGTACATTTGGTTGCAGACGTGAGTGGAAAAACAGTGTCGGATTATGCGCCGGAGGATGCGGCGCTGCTATGCGCGGTCGGGCGACTGGTATGCGCCTGGACGATGCTGGAACAAAGCCTGGAAACCAAGATCGGTCTGATGCGCGAAAAGATGGGCGACGTTCGTACCGTGGGCGCGCGCACCCGCCCGTCCATGGCCAAGCTGATGACCGAATTGCGCACGATGGTGGCGATGCGCGACCGGCGCAACGCCAGCGCGCTGACCGAAATCGCCGCCATCGAGCGCGACATCCAGCGGATCGACCGGTTCCGCGCGCTCATCATCCAGGGCTTTCACCAGCCGGAGCCAGGCGGCTTTATTTGCCGCGACCATCGCAATATCCACCAATTCGTCACATTTGAGCAATTAGATCACGAAATAAGCGATCTGGAAACGATCGCTAACCGGCTGCTGGCAGTATAGGGTGCAGCGCACACGGGAAATTCCGCCCCTGTGCTTGACCTTTTTCGCATGTGCGGCAAATCATGTCGGGCCGTGGGGGCCTTGGGGTTAAGGGGAGTCCAACTTGAACAAGCCGATTCGCAAAGCTGTTTTTCCTGTCGCGGGACTGGGCACGCGCTTTTTGCCCGCGACCAAGGCGGTGCCCAAGGAATTGCTGCCGGTGGTCGACCGCCCGCTGCTCCAATATGCCGTGGATGAAGCGCGCGAGGCCGGGATCGAGCAGATGATCTTCGTCACCGGGCGCGGCAAGGGCGCGATCGAAGATTATTTCGACATGGCCTTCGAATGCGAAACCTTGCAGCGCGAACGCGGCAAGGATCTGTCCGCGCTGGAAGGAACGCGGCTCGCGCCGGGCAATGCGGTGTTCCTGCGTCAGCAGGAATCGCTGGGCCTTGGCCATGCCATCTGGTGCGCGCGCGACATTATCGGTGACGAACCGTTCGCCATCCTGCTGCCCGACGAATTCATGAAGGGCGCGCCGGGCAATGGTTGCATGAAGCAGATGGTCGACGCCTATGAAAAGGTCGGCGGCAATCTGGTCTGCGCGCTGGAAATCCCCATGGAGCAGACGCCCAGCTATGGCGTGATCGATCCGGGCGCGCGCGATGGCGTGCTGACGGAGGTGAAGGGGCTGGTCGAAAAGCCCGCCGCCGGGACCGCACCGTCCAACCTGATCCTGCCGGGCCGCTATATCCTGCAACCCGATGTCATGAAGATATTGGAAACGCAGGAAAAGGGCGCTGGCGGGGAAATCCAGCTGACCGACGCGATGGCAGCGTTGATCGGCAAGCAGCCTTTCCATGGCGTGACATTTGACGGCCGCCGCTTCGATTGCGGGTCAAAGGCCGGCTATGTCGAGGCCAATCTTGCACTGGCTCTGGAGCGCGAAGATCTGCGCGACCATATCCGGGGATTTGCGCTCACCGAACTGGGCATCGACAGCGTGGCGACGGCGGCTTAGTCGTCCTGTTCTGACGTTCGACATCGTTGGATACCGGGTGGCATGCGAATGTCGAAATCAGTCCGCTAAGGACTGTACCTGCGGCGATACATAGTTGGCGTCATGCGCGAAGGGCATATCGGTCCCTTCGCGCAGCGCCGCCAGCACAGACCCGAAATCCGTTTCGCAGCGAAAGCCCATGATCCGTTCGGCGCGGCTGGCGTCATAGACGCGGCCGATGCTTCGCGGCAGGTTCCAGCCCTGTCGGGCATAGAGGCTGGCCGCATCGGGAAAATGGCGTGCAATGACCGCAGGCGCGTCCTGCTTCAACCCCCGCACCTCGTCGCGCGAAAAGGGCGTCGGCGCGGACAGGATGAATGTTTCGCAGCCCAGGGCCGGCGCCTGTTCCAGTGCCATCAGATGCGCGCGTGCCGCGTCCTCCACCGTCAGGCGGCGATGCAGCAGTTCGTTGGCCTTCATGTTCGGGCCGGACAGCAGCTGATGGGTGTCATCATCTTCGGGAAAGAAACGCCCGGTACGCAGGATGACGCAGCCGATGCCATGTGTCAGGTGGTGGATGCGGCACAGACCCTCCGCCGCCAGCTTGGTCACGCCGTAGATGTTGCGCGGCGCCAGCGGCCCGGCACTTTCATCCAGCCAGATCGCCGCGTCCCCGGCTTCGTCGCGGATGCGCTGGTCAATCATCAGCGACGTGGTGGAGGTCATGACGAAACGATCATGCCCAGCTGCAACCGCTGCCTCCAGCAGGTTGAGCGTGCCGGTTACATTGACATCGACAAAGCGCTGGGTCGGATAGCGGATGATGTCCGGCTTGTGCAGCGCGGCACCGTGAATCACTGCCTCGATGCCGCGTTCGGCAAAGACCCGGTCGATCAGGGCGCGATCGGCGACCGACCCGACGATGTCGGTATCGGTGCCGGACGCCACGTCCAGGCCAGTGACATCATGGCCCGCCCTGCGCAGCAGGGGCGCCAGAAAGCGCCCCAGCCATCCTGAAGATCCGGTCAAAAGAACCTGCATTGGACTGGATTCTTTCTTGCGGACAGAAGCCGATCAGAACGGCACTTCGTCGTCCAGATCATTGTCGAAATTGGGGCTGCCTGCGCTGCCGCGACCGCCGCTCGACGAGCGACCGCCAAAGCCGCCGCCACTATTGCCGCCGCCAAAATCGTCATAGCCGCCCGACGACGCGCCCCAATCGCTGACGCCCTGCTGCGATCGGCCACCACCGCCCTGGCCGCCACCACCGGGCGCGCCATCCAGCATGGTGAGCACGGCCCCTGGCCCCTGTACCATCACTTCGGTCGAATAGCGGTCATTGCCGTTCTGGTCCTGCCATTTGCGGGTACGCAGCTGGCCTTCGATATAGATTTTGGAGCCTTTGCGCAGGAAACGCTCGGCCACGCCGACCAGCCCTTCGCCGCCGATCACGACGCTGTGCCATTCGGTGCGCTCCTTGCGCTCGCCGGTGTTGCGATCCTTCCAGTTTTCGGACGTAGCGATGCGCAAATTGCATATCTTGCCGCCATTCTGGAAGCTCTTGACCTCCGGGTCGGCACCCAGATTGCCGACCAGAATGACCTTGTTGACCGAGCCTGCCATGATTCCTCCGAAAGCCTTAAAGCGGCCCTTATAGTCCTGCTGCGGTCGCGGTCCAGTAGGTCAGGCCCGCGGCGACATAAGCCAGCACGAACAGGTATCCGACCATGAACAGCGGCCATTTCCAGCCGTTCGTTTCCCGCCGCGTCACGGCGATGGTCGATATGCATTGCGGCGCGAAGATGAACCAGGCCAGGAACGCCAGCGCGGTCGGGAGCGGCCACTGGTCCTTCAGCCGATCGCCAAGGCTGCGCTCCAGCAGCGCCTCGTCATCGCCAGCGTCGATAGAATAGACGGTGGCCAGCGCCGACACCGCGACTTCGCGCGCGGCCATCGCCGGGATGAGGGCGAGGGAAATGTCGCGGTTGAAGCCGATCGGCTCCAATATGACATTGAGCCCGCCGGCGATCCGCCCGGCAATCGAATAATCGACCTGGCTGACCGCGCTGCCTTCGGGCGGCTTGGGGTAGGACAGCAGCAGCCACAATATCACGGTGGACGTGAAGATGATCGTGCCCGCGCGCTTCAGGAAGATGACCGCGCGCTGCCACAGGCCCAGCACTATGTCCTGCGGCCGGGGCCATTGATATTTGGGCATTTCCATCAGGAAGCCGCCGCTCGCCCCCTTGGTCACGGTCATGCGCAGGATCAGCGCCACCAGCATCGCGCCGATAATGCCTGAGATATAGAGGCAAAAAAGGACGAACCCCTGAAGCCCCACGCCCGGCAGCACGTCCCGCGCTGGGATGAAGGCGCCGATGATGACGGCATAGACCGGCAGCCGCGCCGAACAGGTCATCAGCGGCGCGATCAGGATGGTGGTGAGGCGGTCCTTGGGATCAGCGATCGTCCGCGTCGCCATGATGCCGGGAATGGCGCAGGCGAAGGAGGAGAGCAAAGGAATGAACGCGCGCCCCGACAGGCCGACCCTGGCCATCAGCCCATCCATCAGGAAGGCGGCGCGGACCATATAGCCGGTCGCCTCCAGCATCAGGATGAAGAAGAAGAGGATCAGGATCTGCGGCAGGAACACCACCACCGATCCCACGCCGTTGATGACGCCATCGACCAGGAAGGACCGCAGCATTCCATCGGGCAGCGCATCGCGCACGCTGTTGGCGGCGGCCTCGGCCAGTCCCTCGATCATGGCGATCGGCGCTTCGGACCAGGCATAGACCGCCTGGAACATGACGAACAGCAGGCCGAGCAACAGCAACAGCCCGAACAGAGGGTGCAGCGCCACCCGATCGACCGCAGCGGTCAGACGGCGCGAAGGGGTTTCGCGCACGATGGCGGCGCGGGCGATCCGCCGTGCCTCATCGCGCACCGCATCGAAATCGCGCTCCGGCAGCGGCGCTTTGGCTTCGGGCGCGACGCTGCCCAGCAGGCCACCAAGCTCCTCACGCAGATGATCAAGCCCCCGCTTGCGCACCGCCACGGTGGCGATCACCGGCACGCCCAGTTCGCGCGACAGGACGGCAGCGTCCAGTTCCAGCCCGTCGCGCGTGGCAAGGTCCACCATGTTGAGCGCGACGATGGTCGGCAGACCAAGGGCGATCAGCTCCAGCGCGAAACGCAAGTGATTGTCGAGGTTGGACGCATCGACCACGATCACCAGCGCGTCCGGCTGCCTTTCCCCCGCCTGCCGTCCCATCACCACGTCGCGCGTGACTTGTTCGTCCGGGCTGGCGGCATTCAGGCTGTATGTACCGGGCAGGTCGACCAGTTCGACCGGACGACCATCGGCCAGAGCCAGCCGCCCCGCCTTGCGCTCCACCGTGACGCCCGGATAATTGCCCAGCTTCTGCCGCGCGCCGGTAAGGGCGTTGAACAGCGCGCTCTTACCCGCATTGGGGTTGCCGACCAGCGCAACGAGCGGCAGCACGCTCATGGCGCAGCGTCCGGTCCAGTGCGGACAGTGACGGCGGCGGCGTGATTGCGACGCATGGCGATGGTCATGCGACCCACCTTGCAGGCGATCGGCCCCTTGCCCCACAGGCCGCCATGGTGCAACGCCTCTACGCTCGCGCCTTCGCACAGGCCAAACTCGCGCAGACGCTGGCCTTCCGACGCGGAAAGCGCGGACCAGTCGATCAGGTCAACATAGGCGGGCTGGCGCAGGGGCAGTTCGGTCAGACGCACGGAATGGATACTCACAGGTCAGTTGCTGCGAGTGACTATCAATACCGATTAGGAAAGGCCAGAAGGAAATGTTCGCCAGCGCGACAGATCACACCGCCGGATAGCGCAGTCGCCCGATGAAGCGCGCCAGGCTGAGCCGCTCGCCGCCGCCCACGCCCTTGACCTGCGCCTTCAGCTTTTCGAACCGCATCACGCCTTCGATCCGCCGGGCCAGGAAAGCACGGCTGTCGGCATGGGCCTCGCTTTCGTCGTCCACGAACACCAGCAACGTGGCGGCATAGACCCCGGCCAATGTCATCCGCTTGGTATAATGGGCAAGGTCCGTGGCAGTGTCGCCCGCCGCGCGCCACATGACATCGGCCGCGCGCCAGCCCAGCCGGGTCGCGCGCGCCGCATTAGTGGGCAGGGCAAGGATGGCGATGGCGCGGCGCAACGCTTCGCGGTCGGGCGCCAGCAGGTCCAGCCGCGCCTCCACCAGCGCGATGATCCTGCGCCGGATCGACAGCGCGTCAAGCGTGTCGGCTGGCAAAGCGTCCAGCATCCGCGCATCGATGCTGGCGAACCAGGCGTCGATCATGTCGACCGGGCCGTCGGCAAAGGCCAGCGCGGCAATATCCGCGTCCACGCCCTTTTCCGCCGCAGCCATCGCGACCGCTTCCTTGCGCCACCCGTCAAAGGCCGCATGGCGCGCCAGTACGGGCGCCAGCAGGACACGGATTTCATCGAGGGTCATGTCGGCAATATCGTCGCTCATGCCACCAATCTAGGCGCGCGAGGGCAAGCGCACAAGCACCAGCGCGGCGGCGACTGCCATCGTCCCCACCATATCGGTGACGCTCAGCCATTCGCCAAACAACACCCAGCCCAGCACCGCCGACACGGCCGGTTGCAAAAGCAGGCTCAGGCCCAGCACCAGCGGCGTGAACCAGCTGATCGCATAGGTCAGCAGCCCCTGCCCAACCAGCTGGCTGCTGAGCGCCAGCACCACCAGCGGGGTCCAGTCGCCCGGCATGATCCGTTCGCCCAGCCACAGCGCGCAGAGCAGCAGCGGCGGGATGCTGAACAGGGTCGACATGGCCAGCACCGACCAACTGTCGAGCCGCACCCGCGCCCGCTGCACGATCAGCAGATAGCCGGTATAGGTCGCCCCGGCGAGCAGGCAGAGCAGATCGCCATGAAGGTAACGCGGCGAAAGTTCATAGCTGCCCCCCCATCATCACCGCCGCACCTGCCGTCGCCAGGGTGAGGGCGATCGCCTGCATGGCCCTGGGCCGCTGGCGCAACACGACCATCCCCCATATCGGCAGCATCAGACCGCTCATATTGCCGAATATGGTGGCGTTGGTGACTTTGGTGTAGAGAATGCCGATATGCCACGCCGCCAGATCCGCTGCGAAGAAAAGCCCCGACCAGATCAGCGCCGACCATTCGCGAATCGTCGGCATCGTGCGGCGCAACCGCGGCAGGGCGAGGATCAGGAGAAATGGCAGGGCCAGCGTCAACCGCCAGAATGCCGCCGCTACCGGCCCCACATCGGCCATCCGCACCAGCACCGGGCCGAGTGGCAGGATGAGATTGGCCAGTATCAGCGCGGGAAATGCAAATTTGGGCATGCCTGCACGGGCACTGGGGGTTGAACTGACCATCGCGGCTCCCTAGCTGGCTTTCAGCTTTACGTCCCGTTGCAATTTGCAACTTTTATAAAGGGAATTTTCATGTCCAAGCTCTTCGAGTCCGTCCAGATCGGCGCCATTGGCGCACCCAACCGCGTCGTCATGGCGCCGCTGACGCGTGGCCGCGCGACTCGCGATCATGTGCCGACCCCTATCATGGTTGACTATTATCGCCAGCGCGCGGGCGCTGGGCTGATCATCAGCGAAGCGACGGGCATTTCCCGCCAGGGTCTGGGCTGGCCCTATGCGCCGGGCATCTGGTCGGACGAACAGGTCGCAGCCTGGCAGCCGGTCACGCAGGCGGTGCATGACGCGGGCGGGCGGATCATCGTCCAGCTGTGGCATATGGGGCGGCAGGTCCATAGCAGCGTCACGGGCGAACAGCCGGTGTCTTCCAGCGCCACCGCTACGGCGGGAGAGGCCCATACTTACGAGGGCAAAGCGCCGTTCGAAACGGCCCGTCCATTGACGCTTGAGGAAATTCCCGGCCTGATCGACACCTATGTCACCGCCGCGCGCAACGCGATCCGCGCCGGTTTCGACGGTGTGCAGATCCACGCCGCCAACGGCTATCTGATCGACCAGTTCCTGCGCGACAATGCCAATTTCCGCACCGATCAATATGGCGGCAGCATCGAAAACCGCGTGCGCTTGCTGGCGGAAGTCACACAGGCGGTGGTCGACGCGATCGGCGCGGACAAGGTGTCGGTGCGCCTGTCGCCCAATGGCGACAGTCAGGGCGTCAATGACAGCAATCCCGGCCCGCTTTTCGCCCATGCCGCCGAAGTCCTGAACGCGATCGGCATCGCGTCGCTCGAACTGCGCGAACCGGGGGAGAAAGGCACGTTCGGCGCAACCGACGTGCCGCGCCAGTCGCCGCTGATCCGTCAGCATTTCAAGGGGCCGCTGATCCTGAACAGCGATTATGACAAGACACGGGCGCAAGCGGATCTGGACAGCGGCCTTGCCGACGCGATCAGTTTCGGTCGCCCGTTCATGGCCAACCCCGATTTGGTGGAGCGGCTGGAAAGCGACGCGCCGCTGAACCCGATCAAGGGGATGGAAACCTGGTATGGTCCGGGCGAGGATGGCTATACCAATTATCCCGCTCTGGAGCAGCAACGGGCCACTGCCTGATCGAAAAGAACCCGTCGCCCCATGGGGGACGACGGGTGTTTCCCGGCCTTCCGGGGCCATGGTCCATCTGCTCTGTCATTGCGCCCCCCGCTTGCGGGGGCGCAAACAGCCTAGGCCCCGAAGCGCTCGCGCAGGGCCAGCATGGCGATGGCCGCCTTCGCCGCCTCGCCGCCCTTGTCCTTTTCGGTCCGCTTGGCGCGGGTCAGCGCCTGCGCTTCATTCTCGACCGTCAATATGCCGTTGCCGATCGCGATCGCATCCATGCTAAGCGCCATCAGGCCGCGCGCGCTTTCGTTCGACACCACCTCGAAATGATAGGTTTCGCCGCGGATCACGACGCCGATGGCGATGAAGCCGTCATAGCGGCCGCTTTCCGCCGCCAGCGCGATCGCGCCGGGGATTTCCAGCGCGCCCGGCACCGTCACCACCTCATATTTATGCCCTGCATCGTCCAGCGCAGCCTTCGCGCCTTCGATCAGCAGGTCGTTGAGATGGTCGTAGAAGCGGGCTTCGACGATCAGGAACTTGGCCATGATAAATCCTTTACAGCTCGATCGGACGCTGCCCAACCACGGCCAGGTCATAGCCGTCAAGCGCGATCAGGCTGCGATGGCTGTTGGTCAGCAGGACCATGTCATGCACGCCCAGTTCGGCCAATATCTGCGCGCCCGCGCCATAGTTGCGCAATTCGTCCATATCGCCGACGGCAATTCCGGCATTTTGCTGGAGCATGCGGGTCAGTATGTCGGGTTCGTCGCCATGCAGCAGGACGATGATGCCCGCCCCTTCCGCGCTGATAATCTCCATCGACCGTTGCAGCAGGCCAGCGCGCGAACCTTGCTTGCCGAACGTATCGGTCAGTGGCGAAAATTGGTGCATCCGCACCAGCGTTGGCGTGTCCGGGTCGACATGGCCCTTCTGCAAAACCAGTTGCTCGGTCCGCGTCGCCTTGTTGTAGAAGCTTATCGCCTTCCAGTCGCCGCCCCACTGGCTCTGGAACGTGGTTTCGGCGCGACGTTCGACGATATGGTCGTGGCGGCGGCGATAGGCGATCAGGTCACGGATCGTGCCGATCTTCATCTTGTGCCTGGCGGCAAAGGGGATCAGATCGTCCAGGCGCGCCATCGTGCCGTCGTCCTTCATCACCTCGCAAATGACGCCGGACGGGTTCAGGCCCGCCAGCCGCGCGACATCCACCGCCGCTTCGGTATGGCCCGTACGCACCAGCACGCCGCCATCCTTGGCCACCAGCGGAAAGACATGGCCCGGCGTCACGATGTCGCCCCGGCCCTTCGACCCGTCGATCGCGACGGAGATGGTGCGCGCGCGGTCGGCTGCGCTGATCCCGGTCGTCACCCCCTCGCGCGCCTCGATAGACACGGTGAAGGCGGTTTCATGGCGGGTGCCATTGTTGCGGCTCATCAGGCTCAGGCCCAGCTCATCGACCCGCGCCTTGCTCAGCGCCAGGCAGATCAGGCCGCGCCCGTGGGTGGCCATGAAATTGATCGCGTCGGGCGTCGCCATCTGCGCCGGGATCACCAGATCGCCCTCATTTTCGCGATCCTCGTCATCGACCAGAATGAACATGCGGCCATTGCGCGCTTCGTTGATGATTTCTTCCGGCGACGCGAGCGCGGTCCCGCCCTCGCGCTTCAACAGATAGGCTTCCAGCTTGCCCAGCGTATCGGCGGTCGGGTTCCAGTCCCCCTCGCCCAGCTTGCGCAGCGAATTGGCGTGCAGACCAGCGGCGCGGGCCAGCCCGGATCGCGACATGCCACCATCGGTGACGAGGCTGCGGACGGTATCAATCAGGGTAGAGGACATGGCAGCGGACTCCTTCCCGAACGCCGGGATGATCCGCATATCACATTGCAATGTGATTATTTCAAGAGGCAATCACATTGTGCGCGTGCGAAGGCTCATCATCCGGTCGAGATAACGGGCCAGCACGTCAATCTCCAGATTGAACGCACGCCCCTGCGACAGCGCATCCAGCGTCGTTTCAGCGGCGGTGTGCGGAATGATGTTCAGGCCGAAATGCACGCTGCCATCCGCCTGATCCTCGACATTATTCACCGTCAGCGAAATGCCGTCGAGCGTGATCGACCCCTTGGCCGCCAGCGCTGCGGCCAGCGTGGAGGGCGCGGCAATGACCAGCCGGGTCGAATCGCCTTCGGACGTGGCCGACACCAGATGACCCACGCCATCGACATGCCCGGTGACGATATGCCCGCCCAGTTCGTCCCCGACCTTGAGCGCGCGCTCCAGGTTCAGCCGACCGCCCTCGACCCACAGGCCCGGCGCGGTGCGCGCGACCGTTTCGGCCGACAGGTCGACCGCGAACCAGTCCGCGCCCTTTTCCACCACGGTCAGGCATGCACCCGAACAGGCGATCGATGCGCCGATCGCCACCGACTCCATGTCATAGGCGCTGCCGATCACCAGCCGCAGGTCGCCGCGCTGTTCCGCCTGGCGGATGGTGCCGATGTCGGTGATGATGCCGGTGAACATAGGTCGAAATCCAATTGTCCGTTCACCCTGAGCGAAGTCGAAGCCCCGCTCAGCCCGAACGGGATGAGTTGGTCGTTCCTCTAAGCGCTCGCCACCGCCTCGTAAACCTCCAGACGATCAACGCCCAGCCGCCGTTCGTCGGTCAGTCGCCAGCGGCCATGCGCGTGGGCCAGGTCCGCAAGGCCGATGTCGCCGATTCCCGCCAGCCCCGCACCGATCAGGATCGGCGCGCGATACAGCAGCAACCGGTCGACCAGCCCCGCCCGCAAAAAGGCCGCCGCCGTTTCCGCACCGCCCTCGACCAGCAGATGATCGACCCGATCGAGCGCCGCTATCTCTTCGGGCGCGCCGATCCGCTCCCAGCCGACAGGCGCGCCGCTACGGCTCAGCAGCACCCGGCGCGGCGAGCGATCTTCCAGCCCCGCCAGCCGCACGTCCAGCCCCGGCGCATCGGCGCGCAACGTGCCGCCGCCGACCACGATCGCATCATGCCGGGCGCGTTCGACATGGGCGTGAGCGCGCGCGTCAGGCCCGGTGATCCAGCGGCTGGACCCATCCGCCAACGCGATCCGCCCATCGAGCGACAGGCCCAGTTTCAGCGTCACATGCGGCCGCCCGCGCGTCTGGCGCAGGACGAAGCCCGCCATCGCGCGCGCCGCTTGCGCCGCCATCAGCCCCATCTCGACCGTCACACCACGTTCGCGCAGCCAGGCCGCACCCTGCCCATCGGTGCGCGGATCGGGATCGCGCAGCGCGATCACCACCCGCGCGACGCCTGCGCGCGCCAGCAGGTCGGCGCAGCGCGGCCCGCGCGGGGACAGATGAAAACAGGGCTCCAGAGTCACATAGGCGGTCGCGCCATGGGCTTGCTCCATCGCCTGCGCCAGCGCTTGCGCCTCGGCATGGGGTCGCCCCCCCTTCTGGGTCCAGCCCCGCCCCACGACCCGATCCTGCCGGACGATCAGGCAGCCGACATTGGGATTGGGGGTGGAAAGGCCACGCCCGCGCCCCGACAAGGCGATGGCGGCGGCCATGTAGCGCCGGTCGGCGGCGGACGTCGACGTCTGGCTCAGGGCTTGGCGACTTCCGGTTCGGATGAAGGCTTTGGCTGGACCTCCGCCTCTGCCTTCACCAGTCGCTGGTCGAGCATGGCGTTGATCTGCTTGACCGCTTCCTTGCGCCGCGCGGTGTTGCGGGCCTCGTCAGCGCGCCAGTCGATGCCGAACGCATCGGCAATCTTCTGCATCTCCACCTGCTTTTTCTGCAGGATGGCGTCGCGCCGGGCCAGGTCCATTTTCTGTTGCAGGATGATCGCGGCATCGCTGCGATTCGCGTCCCAGCTCTGAAAATAGATGATCTTGTTGCGCGTCGGCATGGTGTTGGTGTTGGCATCGGTGATGAAAGCCCACACGATGACCCAGGTGAACGCCATGGAAACCCCCAGCAGCGGCCATTTATGCTGGCGCGGCTGCCGGAAATAGCCCCACAGATCGCCTAGCGCGCTCTTGGGGGAAACGGGACGGGGAAAAATCGCCATGTCGCCCATATAGTGCAGGCCGCGCCCGGATGCAAAAGGGGGAAGGCACGGCAATTGCCGTCGCGCTTCCCCCAACCCCTCCCGCTGGCGGGCGGGGCGCAAAAAAATCTATCGGTCCGTCAATGTGAAGCGCACGGTCATTGTCTTCGTCGTCGCCACCGGCACGCCGTCCCGCGTGGCGGGGCGGAAGCGCCATTTGCGCAGCGCATGGCGCTGGGTCGCGAGCCAGAAGCTCTCGTCCGTTGCCGAAACCCGCGCAATGTCGGTCACGCGCCCTTCGGCATTGATCGTCACCCGCACCGTCACCGATCCTTCCAGCCCCTGACGGATCATGGCGCCGGGATAATCGGGCTGGAACTGGGGCAGCGCGCGCGGATCGATACCCGCGTCGACCAGCACCGGCGCGCGGGGCGGATCGGCAGGCGGCAGGATGATGGTGGGACCAGGATCAATCCCCTCCCCTGTCCCGGCGCTGCCGATCACGACCGGATCGCCCTGCGCCCCAGTCACGATCGGGTCGGCAGTTGTCGGCTGCTGCTGGGTCGGGCGAGTCCTGATCGGCTGCTCGATCGTCGTTTCGACCGGCTCTGGCGGCGGCGCTTTCTCCTCCGGCACGGCATAGGTCTCGAACGGGCGCGTGATCACCGTATCGATCACCTCTTTGGGGATCAGCAGCCACGCCCCGATCACCAGCGCGTGAACGGCGATCGCGCCGCCAATGCCAACCGATGATCCGGTACCGCCGCGATAGCGCGACGGTGCCGGCTTGTCGCCTCCGCCTGCTATATGCCTATGTCCGATAGCTGCCTGCATGATGCTCAAACGCATTGCCCGACTCCTCTCCCGCCCGTCCGCTTTTGAACGGTGCGTGACATATTACATCATGTTCCAATGATATGATGCAACATGATTTTTAGCGATACATGGGGGCCGGATCAGCGCGTTCAGAACAGCGTGTCGACAGTGTGGATAACCAGACCCACCAGCCCGCCGACCAGCGTGCCGTTGATGCGGATATATTGCAGGTCGCGGCCCACCGCGCCCTCCAGCCGGTTGGTGATGGTGCCCGCGTCCCAGCCACGCACCGTGTCGCTCACCAGCCGGACGATGGCGTCGCCATAGGTCGCGGTCGCCCCCACCGCCGCGCGCCGGACAAAGCGGTTGATGACATGGCGCAGCCGCGCATCCTCCTGCAACGTACCACCCAATTGGCGCAGCGCCTCGCCCAGCCGCCCGGCCATCGCCTTGCCCGGATCGCGCACCGCACGCAGCAGGCCGCCGCGCGCCTGTTCCCACAATCCGTCGATCCAGCGCTGCATCGCCGGATTGTCGAGAATCTCGTCGCGGATCTGCGCCGCCTTCGCCTGCATCTCGATGTCGAACTGGATGTCGAAAGCGAGTTTCGCCATCCCCTCTTCGGCCTTCAAGCGCAGGCTGTGCCCCGGATCGGCGGCCATTTCCGCCAGCATCTTGCGCAGCCCGTCGATGATCGCATTGGCCAGATTTTCGTCCAGCCCCGTCCATCGCAACAGCTTGCCCGCCTTGTCATGCACCATCTGGCGGATCAGATGGTCGTTCGCTTCCAGCGTGCGATCGGCCCAATGGATGATACCGTCCATCACCGGCGCATGGCGACCGTCGCGCATCGCCGCCTCGATCGCCTGCCCCACCAGCGGGCCGACATTGATGCCGCGCAGCCGCTGGCCGATCGCGCCTTTGACCATGCCGCCCAGCCGTTCCTGGTCCAGCGCCTCCAGCATGTCGGCGATCAGGCGCGATGCACCCTCGCGCAGCCGCCCGTCGCCCGCCGACGGGCTGGCCAGGAAGCGCCCCGCCGCTGCTGCCACATCCATGCCGCGCATGCGCCGGGCGACCACGGCAGGCGTCAGGAAATTGTCGCGCAGGAACAGGGCCAGCGTATCGCCGATCCGGTCCTTGTTGCGCGGAATGATCGCGGTATGCGGAATGGGCAGGCCCAGCGGATGGCGGAACAGGGCCGTGACCGCGAACCAGTCGGCCAGGCCACCGACCATCGCCGCTTCGGCAAAGGCCTGCACGAAGCCGATGGCCGGGTGCAGATGCACAGTGCTGCGCGCGGCGATGAACAACGCCGCCATCGCCAGCAACATGCCCGTCGCCAGCAGCCGCATCCGTCGCGCGGGATTGGGCTGGCTTTCGCCGATGGACCTGGGGACGCGGAGCAGCTTCATGGCTCCCCAACGGTTACGCCGCCGTTTCGTTCAGGCAAAGCGTTCTTTTGGGAAGGGCACCGCGCGCGTCATTCCGCCGGTTGCACGTGCCCCGGCGTCTCCTTGTCGTCGCCCGGCTTGTAGGTCAGCAGCCCCCGACCCAGGCGCGGCCCGACCCAGCTTTCGATCGCGATCGCCAGGCTGAAGGTCGCAGGGACGATCACCAGCGTCAGCACGGTGGACAGGATCAGCCCGCCGATCACGGTAATGCCCATCGGCGCGCGCCAGGCGCCGTCGCCCGACAGCGACAGGGCCGTGGGCACCATGCCCGCGACCATCGCCACCGTGGTCATAACGATCGGCTGGGCGCGCTTATGACCTGCATCCATGATCGCCTCGAACTTGGGCACGCCCTTTTCCATCTCCTCCAGCGCGAAGTCGATGACGAGAATGGAGTTTTTGGCCACGATCCCCAGCAGCATCAGCAGGCCGATGAACACCGGCATCGACAGTGGTTGCCCCGCGACATGCAGCGCCAGCGCGCCGCCAAGGGGCGCAAGCAGCAGCGACCCCAGATTGACGAAGGGCGGCATGATCCGCTTGTAGAGCAGCACCAACACCGCCAGCACCAGCAATATGCCCGACACCACGGCGATGGCGAAATTCTGGAGCATTTCCAGCTGCCACTTGGCGTCACCCGCATTGATCTTCTGCACGCCCGGCACGCGGCCTTCGTTGATCGCCTTCATCAGCGGCAAAGCGTTGAGCTTGGCCATGCCTTCGCTGGTCACGATGCCCGGCGCCAGATCGGCGCCCACGACGATGCGCCTGATCTGGTTATAACGACGGATCTGCGTCGGTCCCGCGCCAAAGCTGATGTCGGCGACCACCTTCAACGGCACCGATCCGCCATTGATGGTGGGTACGGGCATATTTTCGATCGTGCTGAAATCCTTGCGGCTATCCTCGGCGATCGACACGCGGATTGGAATCTGGCGGTCCGACAGAGAGAATTTCGCGCTGTTCTGGTCAATCTCGCCGATCGTGGCGATACGGATCGTCTGGCTCAGCGCCGCAGTGGTCACCCCCATGCTGGCGGCCAGGTCCAGCCGCGGCTTGATGATGATTTCGGGGCGCTGCATGTCGCCCTGCACGCGCGGCGCGCGCAGTTCGCGGATCTTGGACATTTCCGCGACCAGTTGATTGGCCACCGACTCCAGCTTGACCGGATCGTCAGAGCCGAACATCAGGATGATGTCGCGACCAAAGCCGCCGCCCGACTGCGACTGGAAATTCACCCGCGCATCCGCAATCGTCTGGAATTTGGGCGCAACCTTGCGTTCCCACTCCACCGAAGAGATGGGGCGATCCTTTTTCAGCGTCAGGAATATGTCGGCACTGGTGGTTTCAATATCGGCAAAGGCAGCTTCCACCACATCGCTGTCGGCGGCCAGCATATCGGCCACCTTGCGCGTGATGGCGGTGGTCTGCGCCAATGTGCTGCCCGGCACGGTTTCGATCTTCACCTGGCTGAAATCGGTGTTGATGACCGGCTGGAACGTCATCGGCAGCGTGGCGAAGGCGGCGATCGTGGCGATGAACGCCAGGAAGCCGAAGCCGACCGTCCACATCCGGTGATCCAGAAAAACACTGGTGAAACGACGCCAGCCGCCGCGCGCCCGATGGGCGATGGCGCGGCGATCGTCGAGCGACCAGCGCAGCACCGCCATATAGCGATCCATCAACCACCCCTCGCCATGGCTTTCCGCGCCATGGGCCTTGAGGAAATAGGCGGCGATCATCGGCGTGATCAGGCGCGCGACCGCCAGGCTCATGAGAACCGATACGACCACGGTCATGCCGAACTGGATGAAGAACTGCCCGGAAATCCCCGGCATCAGGGCGACGGGCAGGAACACCGCGACGATCGCCATCGTCGTCGCCAACACGGCAAGGCCGATCTCGTCAGCCGCATCGATGGACGCCTGATAGGCGCTTTTGCCCATCCGCATATGCCGCACGATATTCTCGATCTCCACGATCGCATCGTCGACCAGCACACCGGCCACCAGGCTGAGCGCCAGCAAGGAAATGCCGTTCAGCGTAAAGCCCATCATGTCCATGAACCAGAAGGTCGGGATGGCGGACAACGGGATGGCCAGGGCCGAAATCATCGTTGCGCGCCAATCGCGCAGGAACAGGAACACGACGACAACGGCCAGCACCGCGCCCTCGATCATCGCGGCCATCGCGCTATGATATTGCTCTCTGGTATAATCGACGCTGGTATAAAGCTGCTTGTAGGTAACCTTGGGGTTTTCCTTTTTCAGCTTTTCCAGCTCCTTCATCGCATCGTCATAGACAGTGACGTCGGACGATCCCTTGGCCTTTTCCAGGCTGAAGCTGGTGACCTGGCGCCCGTTCATCAGCGACAGGCTGCGCTGTTCGGCATACATGTCGCGCACATCGGCTATGTCGGCCAGCTTGACCGTGCGTCCGCCGCTGATGGCGATCTGCGTCGCGCCCAGGTCGCGCGCATTGGCGGCGTTGCCCAGCACGCGGATCGACTGTTCGGCGCCTGCGATTTCGGTGCGCCCGCCCGCTGCGTTCAGATTGACCTGATTAAGCTGCTGGTTCACCTGCGCCGCGGTGATGCCGAACGCCTGCAATTTGGCCGGGTCCAGAATGACCCGGATTTCGCGGCTCACCCCGCCGCCGCGGTTGACCGCCGCCATGCCGCTGACCGACCGCAACCGTTTTGCGACCGTATTGTCGACATACCAGGACAGTTCCTCCAGCGTCATGTCGGTCGCTTCGGCGCTGAAATAGGCGATCGGCCCGCCGTCGATGTCGACGCGGGTAACCTGCGGTTCCAATATGCCGTCGGGCAAGTCGCTGCGGATCTGATCGACAGCGTTCTTGACGTCGTTGACCGCCCGGTCGACAGGCGTGCCGATCGCGAACTGGATGTTGCTGAGCGATCGGCCTTCGGACACGAAGGACGTGATTTCATCGACCCCGCTGATGCCGCGCACCGCCGCTTCGACCCGCTGGGTCACCTGGGTTTCCAGCTCGGTCGGGGCCGCGCCGGGCTGGCTGACGACCACACTGACCATCGGGAAGCTGACATCGGGATTATTGTTGATGTCCATCCGGCTGAAGCTGACCAGACCAGCCAGCAACAGCGCCGCGAACATGACGAGCGGCGTCACCGGATTGCGAATGGCCCAAGCCGATATATTGCGAAAATTCATGGGCTACAGCTTCCTTCGCCGGACGCAATCCGTCCGTTCATTCCGTCGCACAGCCGCCCCGATGCGGGCCGCCGAATATTCTTACGAAGCCTTCAGGCGCTCCGGTTTAACCTTCTGTCCCGGCGTCAGGAAGGCGCCGGCCGACGTCACGATCTTTTCATTGCCCGTGATGCCGCTCGTCACGGCAACGCCGGCCTCCGACACCTGACCCACGGTCACGTTGCGCCGTTCGACTTCATTCTTGGCATTGACGACATAGACATAATTGCCCTTGGGATCACTCTGCACCGCCGATTCCGGCAGCAAGGGCGCGTTGCCCGATCCGCTGGTGATCGTGACGGACGCAAAGCCGCCCGGCCGGATCGCAGGCTGATAGGGGAGCGCGATGCGGGCGATGCCCTGCCGCGTCTGCGGATCGACCACAGGCGACACCTGCCATACCCGTCCGGCAAACTGGTCCTTGCTACCCACGGGGGTCACAATGGCGCTGTTGCCCGCACGCAGCGTCGCCAGGTCGCCCTCGGCCACCTGCGCCAGCAATTCCATCTCGCCATCCTTGGCCATGCGGAACAGCACGCCGCTGCCAGAGCCCACAATCTGCCCCGGCTCGACCGCGCGGGTCAGCACCAGGCCGTTGGCGGGCGCGCGAATATCCAGCCGCCCGGTGCGGGCGCGCTGTTCGGCCAGCTGGGCGACGGCGACATTGACGCGGGCCACGGCCGCGTCGCGCGTCGCGGTGCGCTGGTCGATGTCCGCTGCACTGATGAAACCGCGCCCGACCAGCGCCTTGGCGCGATCCAGCTGCGCCTGCGCCAGCTTGGCGTCGGCACGGGCCACATCGACCTGCGCGGCGAGCGAATTGACCTGCTGCGCCTGCACCGACCGTTCGATCACGGCCAGCACCTGCCCGGCGCGAACCCAGTCGCCCGGCTGCACCAATACGCGGGTGACCATGCCGCCTTCACCCACGACGCCGACCGGCATGTCGATCCGCGCGGCCAGCGATCCGGTGGCGGTCACCGTGCGCGCGACGGTCGACTGGCCGGGGCTGTTGACGGTGACGACGGGCACCTGTGCCGTGACCGCAGGCGCAGCGGCGCCGCCACCCCTGGTCGAAATCCATACCGCACCGCCGACCAGCGCCACGATGACCACCGCCGCGACCAGCAACAGCCGCCGCTTGCGCGCACGCGCATCCTCATCGTCGATGACGACCGCTGAGTCGGCCGTGACCTGGGTTTCGTAATTCATGCGATTCTGTCTCTCCGGCGCTTCGCCATCCAGCAACTGTATTATATCAATATAGCACCGGCCTCAACCCCCAATATCATGGGTCAAAGGGGGAGGGCAAAGCGATATTGCGCGATTGTATAAACCGGAACGGTGGAAAGGGCAGGTGGAATTGTTAGCGCAATCATTTGCAATTTCCGCCCGTCAGCGGATTCATTTGCCAAAAGCACCCGATTATGGCGCTATGCGCGTGGGCGCGAAGATCAACAGGGAGGAGCGGGCCATGGACTTGCTGGGTTGGATCATCATCGGCCTGCTGGCGGGGGCAATCGCAAAGCTGATCATGCCGGGGCGCGATCCTGGCGGCTGTATCGTCACGATCCTGCTGGGGATCGCCGGTGCCCTGCTGGCGGGCTTCGTCGGCCGACTCGCGGGCTTCTACGCGCCGGGTGAGCGGGCGGGTTTCATCGCCGCCATATTGGGATCGGTCGCGGTGCTGGCGCTCTATCGCTGGTTCGCCGCGCGACGATAGGCGGGACATAATGAAAAGACCGCGCCCGGTTGGGGCACGGTCTTTTGGGTGGTCAGTCTTTCCAGGGGTGCGGTTAGCGCACCGACCCGCGACGGACCAGATTGACGATCGCCAGCAGGATGACTGCGCCGACCAGCGACACCAGGAAGCTGTAAAGCGACAGGCCGGCATTGTTGATCGAACCGCCGCTGAAAATCATGCCGCCGATGAACGCACCGACGACGCCGACGACGATATTGAGCAGGATGCCCTGCTGCGCGTCGGTCCGCATGATCATGCTGGCGAGCCAGCCGATAATGCCTCCGACGATAAGCCACATAATGATGCCCATGTTACTCTCCTTGACCACGCCCCCAGCGGGTTGGGTGCTGCGGGATTAACGGTGCACGGGGCGGAGCGTTCCATGAGCCAAAAATGATTCCGGGCGGGAAACCATCCCCGTCCCGCGTCGTTACAGGCGGTTTTGCCGGCGCCGACCATTTCAGCGCCACCCGGCCGCTATCGGTGCGGCTGCGCAAGGGCACGTTTCAGGACCGGCCCTCACGCAAAAGGGGCCGCCGGATACTGTCCGGCGGCCCCTTTTCATGCTGCATCAGCGATGCCTGGGCGACAGATTAATATTTCTGCTGCCGTTCATAGAGGGATTTATAATATTGGATGCGCGTCACGCGCAGGCCATGCATGCCTGACCGGTCGACCGCCCGCTGCCAGCCGGCAAATTCTTCCAGCGTCAGATTATAGCGCGCGCACGCTTCATCCACGGTCAGCAACCCGCCGTTGACGGCCGACACGACTTCGGCCTTGCGCCGCACAACCCATCGGGTCGTGTCCGGTGGCGGCAGGCTGTCCAGCGTCAGCGGTTCTCCGAGCGGCCCGACGACCTGGGCTGGTCGTATTTTCTGGTTTTCAATCATTACTACCCTCAAAAGCGGCGCTGGCGTTGTCAAATCCAGCAGCGAAACCTTGATATATGTTCAGCCCTGAAGAACGGCTAAAGCGCCAAGGTAAACGCCACCTTCATCATCCTTTCCCCACAGCTAAACGGTTCGCGATCAGCGGATTAAAGCTTCCTGCAAGCCGAACGGCCTCGATCATGCCGCTGGAACGTGGCGCGAAAATTCCCGCCAGTTCCTGAATCCAGTCTTCCGTTCCATCCTGCCCCCGCAGGACGCCCGCAACCGCCAGCGCCGTCGGGCTGGCCGCCTGCTGTGCCGCACAGGCGGCGCGCAGGAACGGCCAGACCGGCACGCGTCCGCGGCCAAGGGGTCTGGCATGGGCGGGGGTAAGCCCGCCTGTCCTAAGAAAACTCAAATCCATGACGCTGCTTCTACGCGGCAATGGATAAGGGTCGGTAAATGCGCGCTCGCTTCGTCGCAAAGCTGAAACACTGGCACCCGACGCCCATCATCCCTATAGGCACAGCCATGCAGCCAGAGTTTCAGCTAGCCCAATTCCAGTTGACAGGTCCGTTTGACGCGCGGCGCATCGTCGTGGCCATGTCCGGCGGCGTCGATTCCTCCGTCGTCGCCGCGCTCGCCGCCAAAACCGGCGCGGAAGTGATCGGCGTCACGCTCCAGCTTTACGATCATGGCGCGGCGGTCGGCCGCACGGGAAGCTGCTGCGCCGGGCAGGACATACGCGACGCGCGCGCCGTGGCGGACCGCATCGGCATCGCCCATTATGTGTTCGATTATGAAAGCCGCTTTCGCGAATCCGTGATTGCCGACTTTGCCGACGAATATATGGCCGGGCGTACCCCCATCCCCTGCGTCAAATGCAATATGGGGGTGAAATTCACTGACCTGTTCCAGATCGCGCGCGACCTTGGGGCAGATTGCCTTGCCACCGGCCATTATGTCCGCCGGGTGGAGGGGCCGCAGGGCGCAGAGTTACACCGCGCCGCCGATCCCGCCCGCGACCAGAGCTATTTCCTCTTCGCCACCACCCAGGCGCAGCTTGATTATCTGCGCTTTCCCTTGGGCGCCCTGCCCAAGCCCCAAGTGCGCGAAATCGCCGCCGAACTGGGGCTGGCCGTAGCCTTGAAGCCCGACAGCCAGGACATCTGCTTCGTCCCCGACGGCGATTATGCCAAGATCGTGCGCAAGCTGCGCCCCGACGCGGACAAAGGCGGCGACATCGTCCATGTCGATGGCCGGGTGCTGGGCCGGCACAAGGGCATGATCCATTTCACCGTTGGCCAGCGCAAGGGGCTGGAGATTGGTGGCCAGCCCGATCCGCTCTATGTCATCCGCCTGGATGCGGCGGGCAAGCGCGTGATCGTGGGACCAAAGGCCGCACTGGCGGTATCGGGCGCGACCCTCACCGACATCAACTGGCTGGGCCGCGACTTTGCCGGGCCACTGACGGCGAAAGTGCGGTCGATGGCTAAGCCCACCCCCGCGCGTCTGGTGGACGGTCAGCTCTTGTTCGACGCCCCCGAATATGGCGTCGCGCCGGGACAGGCGGCAGTATTCTATAATGGCGACCATGTGCTGGGCGGCGGCTGGATCGCCAGCACGCAGAGCGCGATGGCGGAAGTGGCCTGACCTCCACCATCTCGTCATGCCGGGCTTGACCCGGCATCCCGCTTTTCTCCGCGAGCCACAGAAGAAGCGGGATCCCGGCTTCCGCC